>JAFAGN010000207.1 GCA_023422695.1 Pseudomonadota bacterium | reverse complement strand
TATTAACAAAAAAAACCCCCCCGCCCCCCCCCGGGGGGGGGCGGGCTCCTCGAAATTTTCCGCGACGCTAATGTCAGTCGTGGATCGGCGCCGTCGGTTCCAGTTCGCCTTCATGAACCTCGACAATCCCGCGGCCCAGATGGCTCTTGCGATAGCCATAGGCGTAATAGATCACGAAGCCGATCGCCGCCCAGCCCGGCAGCACGAGCATCGCTTCGAACGGCAGGTTGAGGAACAGGAACACGCAGCCCGCCATCGTCAGCGGCCCGATCAGCCATAGCATCGGCGTGCGGAACGGCCGCGCCCGGTTGGGTTCGGTCTTGCGCAGCAGCATGACCGCGAGCGCGACCATGAAGAAGGCATAGAGCGTCCCGGCGTTCGCGATGTCGGCGAGCTGACCCACCGGCAGGAAGGCGGCGGCAAAGGCGACGACGCTGCCCGTGATCGCGGTGACGACATAAGGCGTCTTCCACTTCGGATGGATTTTCGACAGGCTTTCCGGCAGCAGGCCGTCACGCGACATCACAAAGAAGATGCGCGTCTGCCCGAACAGCAGGATCAGGATCACCGACGGCAGCGCCACAAAGGCCGCGATACCCAGCATGTTGCCGATGCCCGAGAAGCCGATTTCGCGCAGCACATGCGCCAATGCTTCGTTCGAGCAGACGAGCATCCCTGCATATTCGGGCATCGCGCACTGGCGTGCGAGTTCAGCCGAACCCGCCGGGAAAGGAATGCCGTTCGGCCCCATGATCGGCTGACCGCCGATGGTGCCGATCGCGCCGGCGGCGACCAGAATGTAGAAAACGGTGCAGAAAAGCAGCGATCCGATCAGTCCGATCGGAACATTCCTTTGCGGATCGCGCGTTTCTTCGGCGGCGGTCGACACGGCGTCGAACCCGACATAAGCGAAAAAGATCGTCGCGGCGGCGCCGACGGCGCCGATCCCCGAACCGAAGCCGCCAAAGACACCCGCGGGCAGGAAGGGATTGAACTTGTCCATTTCGGCCTGCGGCAGGGTCAGAACGATGAACGCGGTCAGCGCGGTCACCTTGATCGCGACCAGCACCGCGTTGACGCGGGCGGATTCGGTGGTGCCGATCATCAGCAGCCACGTCACCAGCAAGGCGATGACGACCGCGGGCAGATTGATCAGCCCGCCCGGTGCGCCGCCGAATGCAAGCGGACCGGCGGCCAGATAGGCGGGCAATTGTATGCCCATAAATTCATTCAATATCGTTCCGGAGAAATAGCCGGACCACCCGACCGACACCGCGCTGGCGGCCACCGCATATTCGAGCACCAGCGCCCAGCCGACCGACCAGGCCAGCAATTCGCCCATGACCGAATAGGTATAGGTATAGGCCGAACCCGCGACGGGCATCATGGCCGCGATCTCGGCATAGCAGAGCGCCGCGACGATACAGATCGCCCCGGCGATCGCAAACGCCAGCATCAGGCCGGGACCGGCCTTTTGCGCGCCAGCCGAGGTCAGAACAAAAATGCCGGTGCCGATGACGCAGCCGATCCCGAACAGGGTCAGCTGCAAGGCACCGAGCGAGCGGTGGAGCGATTTCTTTTCGGCCGTGGCCAAAATGGCGTCGATCGGTTTGACGCGACCAAATATCATGTGAACTTCCCCTTTTTGGCGACTTTGGCGCCATTCTCCTGCCGCGCAGACTAGACGCTTCGCGCGCCAGCGCAACTTAATTTCAGGCTTGTTACAAGCGCTTCATCGCACCGTGAAGCGCACCCGGTCGATCGTCCGCCCGCCGGGGTCGACCAGCGCCAGCATATGGCTGCCGGGGCGCGGCAATATCTGCTGCCCCGCGTCGGCATCGCCGAGCGGCCTTTTGTCGAGGATCAGCCGGTAGCCGGTCACGGCGCCGCTGACCGTCACCGCGAGGCGCTGGCGGTCCAACGGGATGTCGGGATCGAGCGCATAGACGCTTCCGCTGACCGGGCTGGTGATGCGCGGGCGACGCGCAGCCTGCGGTGCGGCGGCCATTTCGGTCTGGGCGGTTCCGGCCATGAAATACTCGCGGCGCGGCGGTTCGCGGGTGCCGGGGAGCGCGATCTGGCGCGCCTCGACGCCTGCGGGCATTGTCGGCGGCTTGCCGGGATTGCCCGCGTGGAGCGCGAGCATCACGTCGCGCCACACGGGCGCGGCGCCCGAGGTGCCGGAGACGGCGCGCATCGCATCGCCCTCGAGATTGCCGACCCACACCGCGACGGTGAAGCGGTCGGACCAGCCGATGCACCAATTGTCGCGCATCCCTTTCGAGGTGCCGGTCTTGGCGGCGGCCCAGAAGGGGAGGCGCAGCGCGCTGTCGGCGCCGAAGGCGTCGGTGCGCGCGGCGGCGTCGGCGAGGATGTCGCCGACGATGAAGGCGGCGGCGGGACTGACGATCTGGCGGGGTGGAAGTTGGCGAAGGTGCCGCGTGGCGTCGAATGACACGGGTGACCACTTTCCGGAATTTGCGAATGTTCTGAAGGCGTTGGCTTGTTCGACCAGCGAAACTTCGGCCGATCCCAGCGCTAGAGAGAAGCCGTAATATTCGCCGTCCTCGACGAGGCCGTGATAGCCGAGCGCCCAGAGGCGGTCCCGGAATTGCTGGACGTCGTCGATGATGAGCGCGCGGACCGCGGGGACGTTGAGCGAGGAGGCGAGCGCGTGGCGGACGCTGACCGGTCCCTTGAAGCTGCGGTCGTAGTTTTTGGGGACGTAGAGGCCCGACGCGGTGTCGAGTTGGACCGGGCTGTCGTCGAGGATCGAGGCGGCGGTGAGCCAGCCATGTTCGATCACCTGTGCGTAAAGATGCGGTTTGAGTGTCGATCCCGCCTGCCGCCGCGCATTGGCACCATCGACCGACGCGGCGGTCGATTTCAGGCCGACGCCGCCGACATAGGCGAGGACTTCGCCGGTGGCATTGTCGAGCACGACGACCGCGCCGTCGCGGACACGGTCGGAGCCGAGCCCGGCGAGCTGGCGGCGGAGCGCGACGATCGCGGCGGTCTGGATGCGGCGGTCGATGGTGGTGGTGACGCGCTTGCCGGGTTTGTCGAGCAGGCGGACGGCGAGGTGGGGGGCGAGCGCGGGGTCGAAGCGCGCGGCATGTTCGCCCGAGACGAGGGTCGCGGCGGCGGCGCGGATCGCGGTGCAGTCCCAGGTTCGCGCTCCAGTTCCGCGGAAAATGCGGCACGCGCGGCGGCCGAGCGCTTCGGCGGTCGCGGTGGGGTTGGGGAGCAGGCCCGCGAACAAGGCCGCATCGGTGCGGGTCATGTCGGCGGGGCGCTTCCCGAACAAGGCGCGCGCGCCCGCGCCGATCCCCTGCGCTTCACCGCGCAGCGGGACGAGGTTGAAATAGGCCTCGAGCATCTGTTCGTGCGACCAGTTCGCGGCGAGCACTTGTGCGGCGCGCATCTGACGCAGCTTGGTACGCCAGTCGCGCTGACCCGGCTGGGCGAGGCTGGGATCGAGGAAGGCGGCGAGCTGCATCGGCAGCGTCGATGCGCCGCGCGAGTGGTCGCCGGTGCCTCCGATCTTCAGGCGCGCGCGGACGACGCTCGCGACCGCGAGCCAGTCGACCCCGCCGTGCGACCAGAAGCGGCGATCTTCGCTTTGCACCACCGCGGCGCGGACCGCCGGGCTGATGGCGTTCAGCGGTACCCAAGCGAGGCGGCGGCGTTCGAAATTGACGCGTTCGCTGTCGAGCAATTGGCCGTCGCGGTCGTAGAGCCACGCTTCGCTGGGCTGCCAGTCGGCGCGGACGGCGGCGTAGGTCGGCATGGGGGGTGGCTTGGTGGCGAGGTGGGCTGCGGTGGTCAGGATGAGGAGGGCGAGGGCGAGCCAGGCGAGGATGTGGGGCCAGCGGCGTTGGCGATGTTGTTCCATCGTTTATTTCAGCACGTGCTCCCGCGAAGGCGGGAGCCCATCTCCTGTGGGTTCAACCTTGCACCGACCGGAGATGGGCCCCTGCCTTCGCAGGGGCACAGGGATAGAATGAAGGTGCCAACCTTCCCCGTTTGCATCGAGCGAAGTCGAGATGCCGTTCGGGTTGGCGCGTGCCTTCGGGGTGTCTCGACTTCGCTCGACACGAACGGAAACGGGGGGTGGTGGCGAGTAAGCGTCACAACCCCACGCTCGCCACCGTCAGCGGCGCGTTCGGCCATTGGCCGCGGATCGCGGGGGAGTACATCGCCTCGACCCGCGTCTGCGGCATGGTGAAGCGACCCGAGCCGTTCAAGCGCACGACATATTCGACCGCATGGGTGCCCGCGGGCATCCAGCCAAAATAGCCGCGCCAGCTGTCCTTGCCGCGTTCGACATAGCTCGGCTGGGCGCCCGATCCGCCCGCTTGGCTGCCCAGCATTTCGGACTGGCCGCCGAGATTGCCGACGATCGTGGCGCCGGGGGCGATCGGATCGTTGATCACGACCCACGTCCGGCCCGCGGCCGCGACGACCTCGATCCGCACCTTGATCACATCGCCGCGGGTCAGCCGGTCCTTGTTCGCCGCCTTGACGATGCTGACCGAGCGCTTGATCCGATACCCCGCGTTGAGCGGTTCCTTGAGCGGGACGGCGGCCTTGACGCTGACCGTTGCCCATGGCGCCCCCGTTCCCTGATGGTTCAGGCTCATCGTCGCGGCATTGAGCGCGACGCGCAGCGGCGAGGGCGCTTCGGCGGGCAGCGGCCAGCTTTGCGAGGCGCTGGCGCCCGACAGGCCGATATTGGTGACGCCGGTGATCGCGCTCGCCGGATACAGTTCGGCAAAGCGGCGGACGGTGACGGCGCCCCACGCATTGGCGGGGGTGGTGTCCCAATGGCCCTTGCGCTGGCGCTGCGCGACGCCGACCATCAGCTTGCCCGCGTCATCCTCCCAGCCCTTGCGGCCGAGTACGGCCTCAAGCGCCTTGATCGCCATTTCGTCGCCGCTCGTCATCATCCACCAGGGGGCGCGGGCGTCGTCGACGAGGTCGAGGCGGGTGCCTTCGTAAACGAGGCGCTTGCGCAGCTCGGCTTCGGCGGCGGTGCGCAGCGCGGGGGCGTTCCGCACCCCCGGCGTCTTTTCGATCGCCACCAGCCAGTCGGCGAGGGTGCCGGTGGCCATGTCGATCGGCGCGACGTCGATCGTGGCGACCAATTGCGGGCTGGCGGCATTGTTGCGGGCGAGCGCCGCCAAGGCCGCGATGCGGACCGGGCGGATGTCCCACGGGCCATAACCCTTGCGGGTCAGGCGCCCCTCGACCACCGCCTGCAACGCCCCCACCATCTTGGCCTTCGAGGCTTCGGGGATCGCGTAACCGTTCGCCGCGGTGATGCTCAGCACATAGGCGGTGAGCTCGATCGAGCCTTCCATCCGTTCGTTCGGCCAGTAGCGGAGCAACCCGTCGCTATCGAGATAGGTCGGCATCGCTTCGGCCAGCGCCTGCCAGCGACCGAGATCGCCAAGCGCGATGGCGCGCGAGGTTGATTGTTCGAAGCAGGTGTAGGGATAGGCAGCCATATAGTCGCGCACCCCCGACAAGGGCGGCGCGAGCGTCCCGGCGAGCGCGACATCGACATAGCCGCCGGGCAAGGCGCCCGCGGGGATAGCGATCGGCAGCGTCGTGGCGGGGCCGACGCGGAACAGGCTGGCGGCCCAGGTTTCGACCGGCACCGCGGGCTCGACGACTTGCTGGAACACCAGCCGGTCGCGCTGCTTGCCGCCCTTGGCGACCGCATCGACGGTCCATTCGATCGGGCCGGTTTGTTCGGGGGCGGTCATCGACCAGCTGATCGGCACCGCGCCGCCCGCCGGGATGGTGACGGTCAGCGGCGGCGCGGTTGCAACGGCGGGCGACAGCGTCGGGGTCGCGGTGACCTCCATCGCCTGATCGGTGCCGTTGCGCAGCGTGAAGCGCGCGTCATAGGTGTCGCCGGTGCGCACCAGTTCGGGCATCCCGGCAAAAATGCCGAGATCCTGCACGGTGCGGACGGTGGTTTCTCCGGTACCGAAAAATTGCGATCCGTCGGTGGCGATCGCGACGAGGCGGAAGCCCGACAGATTGTCGGACAGCGGCACGTCAACTGTCGCGCGGCCCTTGGCATCGAGCGGCACATTGCCCTTCCACAAGAGGACGGGGCGGAAATCCTCACGCGTCAGCCCCGACAGGTCGCCGCCGCCGCCGCCGCCGGGTTCGAGCGCCTTGCGGCCATAATGCCGCTTGCCGACCACCTGCATCTGCGCGGTCGAGGTCAGCACGTCGAGGGTGCGTTCGCCCATCATCGCCTCGATCAGCTCCCAGCTTTCGTTGGGTGCGAGCTGGAGCAAGGCCTCGTCGACCGCGGCAAAGGCGACGTCGGCGTTCTTCGGTGCCTTGCCGCCGGGGGTCTTGACCTCGATCGCGACCTTGGCGGTTTCGCGGACGGCATATTTCGCCTTGTCGGCCTTGACCTTGACGCCGAGCTGATGGCCCTCCCAGCCGACCTTGATGCGGGCGATGCCCATGCGATAGGCGGGCTTGGCGAGGTCGACGAGGGCGGTCGGCGGGGCGCCTTCGCTATTCTCGATCTTGAAACCGACCGCACGCTTCATCTCGCGGAACCAGCTTTCGTTGCCGGTCACCCGCCCGCGCACCGCCATCACCGAGACATAGACGTCGGGGGCATAGGTGGCGGGCAGCTTGACCTTGACGACGGGGTTCGTCCCCTTGAGCGGCACGACGAAGCTCGACAGCACGCCTTCGCGTTCGACGGTGACGAGCGCGGTCGCTTCGCGGAACGGCATGCGGACCTGGAAGCTGGCGGTGTCGCCCGCGGCGTAACGGGGTTTTTCGGCGATCACGTCCATGCGGTCGCCATTGTCGCCGCCGAACCACCAGTCGTCGTCGCCCGCGAGCCAGACCGAGCGGACGGCGCGCGCTTCGTTGCCGTCGGCGTCGAGCGTCGTCGCGACCACGGTCACTTCGCCCGAAATGCCGGGGGCCATCGCGCAGCGCGCGCGACCGAGCTTGTCGGTCGTGGCGGAGCAGCTGGCGGCGAGCCGGGTCGTCCGCATCTGGTTGTCATAGGCGTAGAAGCCGCCGATCAGGCGGCGCCGCGCGGTGATGATCTCGCGGTTGTAGAGCGCGACCGACACACGCTGGCCACCGATCGGCTTGCCGTCCAAATCGAGCGCGATGAAATTGAGCTTGAGGTCGTTGTCGCGCATCAGCCAGCCGTCGGTTTTAAGCCCAAGGCGGACGGCGGACGGGTACAGCGTAATGCGGCGGCTGGCGGTCAGCGTCTCGCCATTGGCGTCCTCATAATCCATTTCGGCCGCCATCACCGTCGGTTCGGTGATCGGCTGATCGACCGTCACATTGGCGGTCGCGGCGCCGTTGGCGTCGAGTTTGAGCGGCACCGAGCGCGCCAGCGGCAGCTCGGCTTCGGGCTCTTCGCCGCTGTCGTCGAGCTGGATCACGCCTTCCTTGACCGGCTGGCCGTCGAAATCCCAGTCGCGGTAATCTTCGGGCGGCGACCAGCTCGAGCGGAAGTTGGTGCGCAGTTCGACCGGGATATTGGGCGCGGGGCCGCCCGACAGATAACCGACGAAGAGGCTGAGCGGCACCGCGGCGGGGCGGACGAGTGCGGTGCGGGAGCCGGTGACCGCCGCCTTCATCGTCGGCAGGCGATATTCGTCGACCTTGACCGACTGGTTCGACCAGATCGTCTTGTCCTCGCCATCCTTGTCCTTGGTGACAAACACCAGCTCATAGTCGCCCATCGGCGCCGAGGCGGGGACGTTCCACACGCTGTCGCCGCTGCCGGTGGCGGCAATCGCGAAGGGCATTTCGAATTCGGTGTCGGAGCCGCGGTGGACGAGCCGCAATTTGCCCGCAAGCGGCTGCGGCGTCATGAAGCCGGTGCCGACCGGACGGCGCAGGATATGCTTCATATGGACGGTCTCGCCCGCCTTGACGAGCGAGCGGTCGAAGACGGTGTGGAGAATGTCCTCACGCTCCGACCAGCCATAGGGGAGGTCGAAATCATAGGGGCGGATGCCGCTGCCCCAATCGGTGAGGGTAAAGCTGAAATCATCGCCCGACCGGGCGCTGACCATCAGCGCATGGCCCTCGCTCTTGGCCATGTCAGGGGTTTCTTCGCAGCTGGAATAAGTCTCGGGCTGCGGCAGCCCGCCGGCAAAGGCGAGGCGCCCGGCCTTGTCGGCGGTGCCGCGCGCGAGCAGGCGACCGGTGCAGCTGTCGGTGACGCGGATCTCGGCGCCGCCAACGGGGAGGCCGGTGTCGAGCGCGGTGACCCAGGCGAGCGAGCCTTCGCGGCCCCATTTGAAATGCACCGCCATGTTGGTGACGAGCGCGGCGGTCGCGACATAGCGCGTCGCCTTGCGCCCGAGCAGCGCGGCGCCGAGTTCGGGGCTGGCGATTTCGACGACGTGGAAGCCCTTTTCGGTGAGCGGGATGCCGACGACCTCGAACTCCTTGCCGCCACCTGGCGGGGTCAGTTGCAGGTCGCGGCGTTCGCCCCCTGCGGGCGCATCGGCGAACACCGATTTGGTGCCCGTGTAATTGACCCTTATCTCCTTGCCGGTGCGGTCCTTTTCCTCGCGATAGTCGGTGTCGTCAGCGTCATCGACGCGCTTCAGCCAGCGCGCGATGGCCGCATCGTCATCGCCGACTTTCAGCGCGGTGGCGGGCATTTTGAGATTTTTGCTGACCATCGTGCCTTCGACGCCGCGCACGGTGACGGGCAGGACGCCGCCTTCGCCAGCCTCGAGGATGCCGAATTCGGCGGCGAATTTGACCAAGGGCGGGGCGCGGTCGATATGGAATTTCAGCGGGAAGTTCGACTGGTTTTGCAAGCGTCGGCCGCTCTGGTCGCTGACATCGGCGGGCAGGGTCAGCGTCGCGTCGACATTCTGCGGCAGCGGGCCGGTAAAGCGGACGCTGGTGAGGTACGCGTCATTCTTGTCGTCGTCGTCGACCTTGGGGGTGAGGCGTTTGCCGTCGGTGGTGGTGAGCGTCGCGGCGAGCGCGGTATCGCGCGCGACGGGGGAGGCGAAGCTGAGCGTCACATCCTTGACCGGATTGCACCCGGCTTGCGGATTGACGCGGCTGCACGACATTTTGGCGGTGAAGGCGGGGCGGACGTCGAAATCGAAGCGCTGGTCGCGTGCCGCAGTGCGGGTGGGAACGCCTGCTTGGCTGATGCGCGCGTCCCACACCACCGCGATCTCGCGGCCGGGGGGCAGCGGGCGGCGGCATTTGACCGGCACAACGCGATCGAGCGCCGCCTCGCGGTCGGCGCCCGCGGCGGGCAGGCGCAGCGGCAGTCCGGCGTCATAGGTGAACGACTGGCGCGACCAGTTGGCGTCGCCAAGCCCGGTGAGGATTTGCGTTGCTGTATCACGTGGCAGGACGTCGAGCGGAATTTTCTCGCCGATGCCGTCGACGGCGCAATAGCCGAAACGACCGACCGAAGCGCGGTCGGCGGCGACGTTGGTGGCGACGAGGAAGATCTGATCCTCCTCGATCCCGTCGTAGATGCCGCCTGCGAGGATCGCGCGCGCCGAAGGGCCGCCGGTGTCGAGCGCAAAGCGTTCGTTGCCGGCAACGGTGATGCCGCGCGCGGTTTTGAGGCCATTCTTCAGCTCGACGTAACAGCGCAGCCCGCCGGGGAGCGGCTTGTCGAATTCGAGCACCCAGGTGCGGGTGTCGACCCAGCGGCCCGACGACGGCAGCTTGCAGTCGTTGGTCGCGGGAGCGGCGGCGCGCGGATCGCCGAGCGGCACCATGTCTTCGGAAAAGCGCAGCGTGAAGCGGGTGATCGTGCCGTCGCCGGTGCCGCTGCTGCCGGGGGTGGCGAGGGTGACCTGGGGCACGGTATCGGCGGTCGCGGTGGCGGCCATCGCGACGCTGAGCGGCAGGAGCAAAGCCAGTTTTGCCTTGCCGGCGAACCGTGCCGCCAACCCGCGCCATCCCGATTTCATCACCCCGTCTCCCCGCCTTGAACCGCGCCGCTATCCTGCTGGAAACAGGGGCCGCTGTCCACCCGTCGCCGTGCACCGGGAACGCTTAGTCGCGGTTCGGGAAACGGCTGTGACGGCGGTCATAGACGGAGGAGAAATCAGCCGCCCTAGCCCTCCCCCTTGATGGGGGAGGCAGCGAGACTTGCCAGCTTGCTGGCTTAGTCGCAGCGGTGGGGGTGCGCTCTCGGCCTCAGATGACGGTGCAAGGACGCACCGTCACCCCCATCCAACTTCGCCTAATCGCCGCGCGATAAGGCTGCGTATCCTTCCCCCATCAAGGGGGAAGGTGGGCAGTTTAGCGCGCCAGCATCGGCCCCAGCTTTTGCCCGGCGAAGATATGGACGTGGAGGTGCGGGACTTCCTGGTGGCTGTCGAGCCCCGTGTTGGCGAGCAGGCGGTAGCCCGGCTCGACCAGCCCCGCATCGCGCGCCACCTGGCCCACGGCGCGGACGAAACCGGCGATTTCGGCGTCGCTGGCGCGCGCCGAAAAATCGTCCCAGCTGACATAGGGACCTTTCGGGATCACCAGCAGGTGCAGCGGCGCCTGCGGGTTGATGTCGTGGAAGGCGAGCGCGAATTCATCCTCGTACACGGTCCTTGACGGCAGCTCGCCGCGCAGGATGCGCGCGAAGATATTATTGTCGTCATAGGGCTGGGTGGCGTCGATCGGCATGGGGGCTCCTAGGATTGGCGACTGGCTTTTTCGGCGTGGCCCGAGGTGCCGTGGCGGCGGGTGAGTTCGGCGGCGATCGCGTCCCACGCCAGCCCGCGTTCGGCGAGCAGGATCGAGAGGTGGAAGACGAGGTCGCTCGCTTCGCCGATCAGCGCCGGATCATCCTCGCTGACCGCGGCGATCACCGCCTCGACGGCCTCCTCGCCCAGCTTCTGCGCGATCTTGCCGCGACCCTTGGCAACGAGGCTGGCGACATAGGAGGCTTCGGCTTCGCCCGCCGCGATCCGGTCGTGGACGACCGCTTCGAGCCGTCCCAGCGCTTCACCCATTGCCTTGCTCATCCACGCGCTCCCTTTGCGAGCGTGACTAGCGGCGCGGGGGCGCGGCGACAAGCATCGGCGGGTGCCGCGCAAAGGACGCGACGGCAAATTTTTATCCGCCGGTAACCATATCGAAACGCGGTTTGCCGTATTTTTTCCGCGCCGGGGGGCGAGATCAACTCTTAGTTTCGGAAAAAATATCATGAAATCAGACACCCGCCCCCAGGTGTTGTTCGCCGCCACGGCCTCGGTCATCGCCTTGATGGCCACCCCTGCCGCGGCGCAGACCGGCGAAGACGACATCGTCGTCACCGGATCGCGGATCGCCAAAAGCGAATTTACCAGCGCCGACCCGATCCAGATCATCGATGTTGAAAGCGCAAAATTGCAGGGGCAGGTCCAGCTGGCCGACATCCTGCAATCGGCACCCGCAGCGCAGGGATCGATCCAGATCACCTCGGCGCTGTCGAACCGCGTCGTCGCCAATGGCGGCAATGATGTGCAGACGGTGTCGCTGCGCGGGCTGGGCGCCGAACGCACGTTGGTGCTGATCAACGGGCGCCGCGCGGGACCGGCGGGCATTCGTGGTTCGGTCGCGCCGTTCGACCTCAACGTCCTGCCGCTGTCGGTGATGCGAGAGGCCCACGTACTCAAGACCGGTGCGTCGTCGATCTATGGATCCGACGCGGTTGCGGGGGTGGTGAACATCCTGACCCGCGACGATCTGAACGGCCTTGAGATCGGTGGCTTTTCGTCGATCACCGAGCATGGCGGCGGTGAAAGCTATGGCATTGACGCGAGCTTCGGCAAGACCTTTGACCGCGGGCATATTTTTGCGACGGTGGACTATTTCCGCCAGCAGAACCTGACCCGCCGCGACCGCGGTTACCTGTTCTGTTCGGAAGAATATCTGAAACGCGAAGCCGACGGCAGCCGCGCCGATATCGTCGATTTCCGCATCGGGCGTCCGGCGTGCAGCAGCACGCTGGGCAATGCGATCGTGTTCGGGGATTTTTCGGGGGTCGACCCCAGCGGCTTTCCGACCTTCGGTCCCGGGCTGATCGCGCCGAACGGCCAGACGATCTTTGCCGGGCAATATGGCGCCGAGTTCGCCGGGGTCGGGATGCCGATCAACGCGTACAACCCGATCGGCGTGTTCGGCCCCGCCGATTTCTTCGGGCTCAATTTCGATGGCCCGTCGACCGGCGCGCTCAACAAGTTCGAGCCGGCCGAACAGGATATGGATGTGTTTTCGGGCGTGAGCCGGATCAGCGGCTTCGCCGAGGGCGCCTATGACATCACCGACGGCATCACGCTATATGGCGAGGCGCTGTTCAGCAACCGGAAGTCGCGCAACAATGGCTTTCAGGTGGTGACGCTGGAGCAGTTCACCGGCGCGTCGATGCTGCCCTTTTTCCTGTGCAATCCGGCGGCGAACAATTGCGATCCGTTCGACATGGGCGATCCGTTCAACGGCGAGTTCGGCGGCAATCTGATCCTGCGCCCGCGGGTGCTGGTCAAGTCCGAAAGCCGCGCCGACGTCGATTATTATCGCGGCGTGCTGGGCCTGCGCGGCACGTTTGGCGGCTGGAAATGGGATGTCCATGGCCAGCACAGCCGATCGGACGCCCGCTATACGCAGGACGTGATCTATCAGGACGCGCTCGCGTCGCAGACCCTGCGGACGCGTTCGTGCGTTGGCACGGTGACCGCGGTGCGCGGGGCGGAGTGCATCGACATCGACTTTACCGACCCGCGCGTGCTGCGCGGTGACTTGACCGCCGCCGAACGCGCGTTCCTGACGGGGCGCGAGACGGGGCGGACGCTGTTCAAGCAGACATCGGCCGAAGCGCTGCTGACCGGCAAATTGTTCACCCTGCCTGCAGGTCCGGTCGGCACGGCGTTTGGCGCGACGATCCGCCGCGATGAGATCGACGACACGCCGGGCGCAGCGACGCTGGCGGGCAATGTCGCCAATTTCACCACCTCGGGGATCACCGCCGGGCGCACCGTGGCGAAGGAGCTGTTCGGCGAAATCGAAGTGCCGTTGCTCGAAGGCGCGCCGCTGATCGAGCGGCTGACCCTGTCGGGCGCGGCGCGCTACACCCATGGGGCGGCGGGGGGGCGCGGCGGGGCGCCGCGACGGGGTGGAGGATAATTTCAGCGACACGACGTGGAAGGTCGGCGCCGACTGGGCGGTGACCGACTGGCTGCGCTTTCGCGGCACCTGGGGAACGTCGTTCCGCGCCCCGGCGCTGTTCGAACTGTTCCTGGAAAATCAGACGGGCTTTGTCGGCCAGCAGGACGTCGATCCGTGCATCCAGCGCGCGGCGCGGCTGGCCGCCGGGGCGATCACGCAGCGCATCTTCGACAATTGCGCCGCCGACGGCATCGGTCCGAACTATGCGGGCGGGATTAGCTCGGTGACGATCGTGTCGGGGGGCGGGATCGGACAGCTGAAACCCGAAACGTCGACCGCCAAGACCGTCTCGATGATCCTGACCCCCGACCTGTCGGGCGCCTTGTGGGGCGGGCTGCGGACGCGGTTCGCGGTCGATTATTTCGACATCGAGGTGAAGGACGAGATCACTCTGCTCGGCGCGGGCAATATCGTGCGCGGCTGTTATGATTCGGACGCCGCGAACGAGCCGCTATGCGGGCTGTTCACGCGTTCGACGACCGCCGGGCCCGATGCGCAAAGCATCGCGGCGGTGACCGACCGCTATGTGAACATCAGCCGCCAGCGCAACCGCGGCGTCGACCTGTCGCTGGCGATCGACCAGGATCTGGGCAAGCTCGGCACGCTGGCGTTCCGCGCGCAGATGACCTGGCAGGTGAAGGACAAGGTGGCGCTGTTCCCCGGCACCACGGTCGACGACAATGGCAAGATCGGCAACCCGAAATGGGTCGGCGATTTCAGCCTTGGCTGGATGAAAGACGGCTGGACTGTGTTCTACGGGCTCGATGTGACGGGCGCGGCGTCGAACGCGGCGGATTTGCTGCGCGCGCAGGGCGGCGATGCGTGCCGCATTTCCAGCTTCCGCCCCGGCGGGCGTTTCTGCCCCGATGTCAGCGTTCCGGCGACCTTTTACCACTCGCTGTCGCTGAGCCGCGATGTCGCCGATCGGTTCCGCATCACGTTGGGGATCGCGAACCTGCTCGACACCCCGCCGCCGCGGGTGTCGACGGTGGTAACCGCCACGCCGCCGGTGATCGGGCAGGCGCCTGCGTTCGGGACGCAATATGATTATCTGGGACGGCGGGTGTTTTTGAGCGTGCGGGGGAAGATTTAGGGTCGGGCGCCTGCTTTGGGATGGAGAGCGGACATTGGCGATCCTCCCCGGAACGGGGAGGGGGGCCAGCGAAGCTGGTGGAGGGGCACCATCGGTTTGCATTGCCCGCGAAATGGCGCACTACTGATAGGCTGCTCAATCTGACAGCGCTTCCTTTCGGGCGCTGCGGCAACCGCCTGTGCCCCTCCACCACCCTTCGGGTGGTCCCCCTCCCCCGTTGGGGGAGGATCGCTTAAGTCCGCAACTGGTCGTTAGCCACCCATCTCCAGCAACGAGACTGGACAATCCCGTCCCCCTCTGTTCAAGCGCCAGGCATGGCCGAGGTCAAACTGCATCCCGACTGGCTCGCGCGCATCGGCGGCGAGTTTGCGCAGCCCTATATGGCAGCGCTCAAGGCGTTTCTCGGCGCCGAGCGTGACAAGGGCAAGACCATCTATCCGCGCCCGCGCGACTGGTTTGCGGCGCTTGATGCGACCCCGCCGCAGGCGGTGCGGGTCGTCATTCTGGGGCAGGATCCGTACCACGGACCGGGGCAGGCGCATGGGCTGTGCTTTTCGGTCCAGCCGGGGGTGCGGGTGCCGCCCAGCCTGGTCAATATCTACAAGGAAATGCAGAGCGACCTGGGGATCGCGCGGGCGTCGCACGGGTACCTTAAACATTGGGCGGACCAAGGCGTGCTGCTGCTCAACAATTGCCTGACGGTCGAGGCGGGGCAGGCGGCGTCGCACCAGAAGCGCGGGTGGGAAAAGTTCACCGACGCGGTGGTCGCCGCGGTGGCCACCGATCCGGCGCCCAAGGTGTTCATCCTGTGGGGCAGCCATGCGCAGAAAAAAGCCGCGAATGTGCCGGGTCTCGGCACGGGCAGCCCGCATCTGATCCTGCGCGCGCCGCACCCCTCGCCGCTGTCGGCGCACAACGGTTTTTTCGGATCGCGGCCGTTCAGCCAGACCAATGATTTTCTGGCGGCGCAGGGGCGCGGGACGATCGACTGGGCGCTGCCCGCCGCGCCCGAACTTGCGGTCGAATGAGCCTGCTGGCCGACCCGTTGACGCTCGCGGTGCTGGCGCTGGCGGTGATCCTGCTCGGGCTGGCCAAGGGCGGCCTGTCGGGGGTCGGTGCGCTCGCGACCCCGGTCGTTGCGCTGGTGTTGCCGCCGACGCTCGCCGCGGCGCTGCTGCTGCCGATCCTGATCGTGCAGGATGTCATCAGCGTCTGGTCGTTTCGCAAGACATGGGACGGGTGGATCATCGGCTGGATGCTGCCCGGCGCCGCGATCGGTATCGCGGCGGGCTATTTTTTCGCCGAGCAGGTCGACGAAGCAAAGCTGATGGCCGCGCTCGGCGCGATCACGCTGGCGTTCGGGGTGTACCGGCTGTGGGTCGAGCGCGGCGGGCGGGTGGTCGCGGCATCGACGTCGCCGGGCTGGGTCGGCAGTCTGTTCGGGGTGGCGACCGGTTTCACCAGCCAGATCGCGCATGCCGGCGGGCCGCCGTTCCAGATGTGGGTGACGCCTCGCCGCCTGCCGCATCTGGTGTTCGTCGGCACCAGTTCGGTGCTGTTCGCGGCGATCAACTGGATCAAGGTGCCGGCCTATATCGCGCTCGGCGCCTTCCCGCGTGAGGTGCTGGTTGCGGCGGCGCTGCTGATGCCGCTGGCGATTGTGTCAACCTTGCTGACGGTCCGCTGGCTGAAGCGGATCGACGGCGCGCGCTTCTATGTCATCATCTATGCATTGATGATTCTGCTCGGCGCCAAGCTGATGTGGGACGGGCTGGCGCGATGAGCGCGCCGGTGATCCTGGTCGATGCCGACGCCTGTCCGGTGAAGGACGAGATTTACCGTGTCGCGTGGCGGCACGAGGTTGCGGTGAAGGTCGTCAGCAACAGCCGTCTGCGCGTCCCCGAGCATCCGCTGATCGAGCGCGTGGTTGTGTCGGACGGGTTCGACGCGGCCGACGACTGGATCGCCGAAGCGGCGGATGCGCGCAGCATCGTGGTCACCGCCGACATCCTGCTCGCCGACCGCGTGCTCAAGGCGGGGGCAACGGTGCTGGGTCCGAACGGCAAGCCGTTCACCATGGCGTCGATCGGCCCGGCGATCGCGACGCGCGCGATCATGGCCGATCTGCGCGCCGGGATGGGCGAGGGGACGGGCGGCCCGCCGCCGTTCAGCAAGGCCGATCGTTCGCAATTTTTGCAGGCACTGGACGGTGCACTGGTGCGATTGAAGCGGCGATAATCGCGTCGGCGCAGGTTGACCCCGGTGCGGCGCCGCCGCATCCTGCCGCCATGGCCCGACTCTATACCAGCTTCGCCGAATTCTGGCCCTTTTACTTGCGTGAGCACAGCAAGGCGTCGACGCGGGCGCTCCACTATGTCGGGACGACGCTGGTGGTGCTGATCGCGGTGGCTGCGGTGGTCACGGGGCGCTGGGGGTGGTTGATCGCTCTGCCGCTGGCCGGATATTTCTTTGCATGGGTGGCGCATTTCGGGGTCGAGAAGAACCGGCCCGCGACCTTTACCTATCCGCTGTGGAGCTTGGCCGCCGATTTCAAAATGTGGGGGCTGTGGCTCACCGGGCGGCTGGGGGCGGAACTCGACAGGGCGGGGGTGACGCGCTGAGCGCGGCGCGTAATATCGATCATTCGCAGGCCAAGGAGACACAAGCATGACCGTCAATCGCGCATCCGCCCGCTACGAAGGTTTCGGCAAGGAAGGCAAAGGGTCGATCACCACCAAATCGGGCGTGCTCGACCAGCAGCCCTATGGGTTCGGGACGCGCTTCGAAGGCGTGCCGGGAACCAACCCCGAAGAACTGATCGCCGCGGCGCATGCGGCGTGCTTCACGATGGCGCTGTCGTTCGGGCTGGAGCGGGCGGGCTATAGCGGCGAGTCGCTCGAGACGACCGCCGCGGTGACGCTCGATCAGGTCGAGGGCGGCTTCGAAATCAGCAAATCGGCGCTGACGCTGGCCGCCAAAGTGCCGGGAATCGACGCCGATGAATTCGCCCGGATCGCCAAGGAAGCCGAAATGAACTGCCCGGTGTCCAAGCTGCTCGATTGCGAAATCACGCTCGAGCACAGCCTGGAAAATTAGGCGGCGGATCAGGTGGCGACGAGCGGGTTCCACTCCTCGGGGGGCGTGTAGGGGCTGTCGCCGACATCGGGCAGCTTGGTGCGGTTCGCCTGCCAGTCGCGGTGATGATTGCGTAGCATGTAGATCGCGAATTGCGCGGAAACCTCGTTGCGATCGGCGCGGGCGATCCCCGCGTCGTCGGCGGCCAGCGTTTCGAGCGTCGAGAGGCTGGTACGCGGGCAGCGCAGCACCATGCTGGTCCACAAACCAGCGCTGTCCTGATCCCCTTCGAACGCCGATGCGACCCCGACGTTGAACAGCCGCTGGCGCAATGCGCGCAGGTCGGGGTCGGCGTCGAGCGCGGTGACCAGCGCGACCGTGGCGGCGCTCCATGCCTCGGCGCCGGAACCCGCAGCATCGGTGTGCGATATGCGGTCGGTCACCGCGATGCGATCTTCAGGGTCGCCGGAAAATGCGAGCGCGGCACTGGTCAGGCCGATCAGCGCGATCCGCGGGCGCAGCGCAAGCGCCAGGCGCTGTTTCGCCGAAGCGATGTTATCCGGTGCAATTGTCGTCATGGCCGCCCGTCATTTCTCTGTCCGCCTAACCCGGAGATTTGGCACGTTGGGGCGCATCTTCGCCGTCCGCACGCTCAAATTCCTGGTTCATCGTGCGCTCGATCGCCGAACGCTGTGACGGGGCGTAGAGGTTGTCGGGACTGGAATAAAGCCCCTTGAGGAACGCGAAATCCCACTGCGTCAATGTCACCGGCACTTCGCTGTCGGCGGAAGCGTCGAGCACGCGCAGGATGGTCGCGGGCGCCGCAGCATCGACGCGCGTTGGATCAATGCGGGCCAGTGCGCGCATCGCGGCATAGTCGGCCAATTGTGTGGTCGACAGCCCCTCCAGCGCCTTGCCTTCGACGACGACGGCAGCCGCCATGAACGCGGGCCGGGCCGCGGCGGTGATCCGCGACGGATTGCGGGTGGTGCGGTTGATCGGCATATCGCCCTCGTTCGAGATCGCCCGGCCGTCGCCGTTGACCATCGTCTGGATCTGCCAAGCGGTGGCCGACCCGGGTTCGGCAAGGATTTTGCGGACCTGCACCGGCGTTCGGTCGCCGAACATATAGCTATGATCCTTGCCCAGCGCTTTCAGGAACGCGGCCTTGTCGGCGGTGATCATCACGACCAGATTGGGCTTGCAGTCGGGCGCGGCGACGTCGATCCCGACGCCTTTGGCCACCGCGCGGATGCGCTCACGCACCGCGGCGCGCTGCGCCTCGGGGATGCCGAACACGCCGGGGCAAACGGCGGTTTCGAACCGCGCGATCTGGCCCCGCGGCGACGCCGGGGTCAGCGCGCCGACAAAGGAGTCGATCTGCTGTTCAAGATCGCGCTGACCGATGACGACGATCGGCGCGTCGGACTGCGCCGCGGCAGGTGCCGCGAGCAAGGTCGCGGCGAGCGGAGCGATGGCGAGCAGGGCAAGGCGCATGGGCTGACTCCCGGATGATGGCCGACGAAACGGGCGCCGGAAACCGGTTGCGGGGACGGTCCGCGGCTGGTGCTCCGACCGTGCCGACGCTAGCCGCGACGGATGCGCGTGTCGTGGGGACTTCGACAAGGCGCGGGCGGACGCCGACCAGCGGGCGGGCGACGTCGGACTATTTCTCCTTCGCCAAGCTCACTCCCGACAATGACACTGCAGATAGGACTAAATTGGGCGGGTCGATGCTGGGAAATAGTTCAGCTCCCAGCAACTCCACATCTATAATAATGGCTCGTTCGATTCTGCTGTGGGAGGAAGGGTCGTGTTTTTCACCTTCATTGCGCCAACATTATTGTTGATGAGCGTTCCGGTACCCGATGCCAATTTCGATGAAGAAATCGTCGTAATCGCCAAGTTGCAGCGGCATGGCGTCCATCTGCAGAACGCGCCCGACGGAAAGGGACTGCAATGCGCGGTGACGCGGTCGACGGGCGACCTGCCGTTCGATCGCGCCGCCTGCCTGGCGACGGTGCGTTGTTACGGGAAAAAGACGATCGGGGTGGTGAGCCCGAAGAAGCATGAGCAGGTTTCGCGCTGTGTCCGCAAAAGGATGCTGTCGTGGGAAAAGCGCCGCCGCAGCGCTGGCTGATACAGCTGTAGTGGGCGGTCCGATTTGGTGCAGAAAAGGCGCTTGATCTCAACCGCAGTTGAGCTTTCATAAGCATCGGCAATTGATTCGCGAACGGAGTTCTTGCCGATGTTGCACTATCCCGCTGCCCCCGCTCCCGGCCACGAGGATGGCGACCCGGCGCCGACCGCTCCAGCGCCGCTGCTGACGCGCTATCTGGCGCGGATCGGCTATCGCGGGCCGGTCGCGCCGACCGCCGAGGTGCTGGCGGCGCTTCAGGCCGCGCATATCGCCGCGATCCCGTTCGAGGCGATCGACGCCTTGACCGGCGTCGGCATCGATATCGGACCCGACGCGGTCGCCGCCAAGCTGATCGACCGGCGGCGCGGCGGTTATTGTTTCGAACAGAACAGCCTGTTCCTGCGGATATTGCAGGCGATCGGGTTCGAGGCGGAGGCAATGCTGGGGCGGGTGCGCTGGATGCTGCCCGCCGATGCGCCCGACACGCCGCGCACGCATCAGGTGGTGCTGGTGACGCTGGACGGGCGGCCGTGGCTGGCCGATGTCGGGTTCGGCGCCGCGGTGCCGCCGCAACCGCTGGCGATGGACAGCGATGCGCCGCAAGCGACGCGGCACGAGGATTACCGCGTGCTGCGCAGCGATTTTGGATGGGAGGTGACAGCGCGCATCGGCGACGATTGGCAGGCGCTGTACCGGCTGGACGATGCGCCCGCGCCGCCGGTCGATTGCGTGGTCGGCAACTGGTACACCTCGACCCATCCCGATTCGCACTTCACCCGCCAGCTGGTGGCGGCGCGCACGACCGCCGAGGCGCGCTATGGCCTGCGCGACAACCGGCTGACGGTGCGGCTGGCCGACGGGCGGACCGATCGGCGATACCTGACCGCCGACGAGATCGAGCGTGCGCTGGCCGAGATTTTCCTGCTGCCCGTGCAGCGGAGCTGGCGCCCGGCGATCGAGCGCGCCGCCACCGCCGAGATCTCCGGCTAGCGGCGGCGCGCGTCGTTCAGCGGCAGCGCACGTCGTTGTCGTTGCCGCTGCGTTCGATCGCGCGCCCGGCGACGGCGCCGCCGATTGCGCCGAGCACGGTACCCAGCGTCTCCGATCCGCCCGGCGCGATGACGTTGCCCGCGATCCCGCCCGCGATGCCGCCGACGATCAAGCCAGTCGACCCGTCGTTGCGGCGGCAATAATATTTGCCGTCCCGACCGCGATAGACGCGGTCGTTGCTCGACAGGCGGCGCTCGCGGTACCGGCGGTCGCTGCGGTAATAATTGTCGGCATAATAGCCGCCGTGACGCGGGTCGGGGCGATCATAATCATAATTGCCATATTGGCTGTAATAGCCCGGATCATAATAGCCGTAGCCGCCGTCGTCATAGCGCTCGGCGCCCGCACCGACACCGCCGTACGTACCGGCGCAGCCTGCCAGCGCGGTCGCCGCGGCAAGCGGCAGGATCATCAGCTTTTTCATCGACATCACTCCATTCGGGTCGCGTGCCGGGCCGGAGGGCGTGGGCATGCTTCATTGTTGCCCCACGCATGCGATAAATGTTTGAAAGCGCACGAAGTTCCGCGGCGCGATTGGCCAATGCGACTGGCGGACGGTCTTTTCGGCGCCGGGGCGATGAGCGGCGCGCCGATGCCTATTCGGTCGCCGCACGCGGCTTCATATGCCAGAGGGCGTTGACGATGACCCAGCGCTCGCCGAATTTTCCCATGTGGAAATAGTCGACGAACCACGGCGTTTCGGCGCGCACCGCCGCCGCATTGCCGGTGACGTCGAGGATTTTGCACGCGCGGTTCCAGTCGCTCCTCGGCGTCTTGAGCGCGCCCTCGCGGGTCAAGCCGACGAGCTCCTCGCGGGTCATGCGTTGCAGGCCGAGCCGTTCGTCGGGGGTGTCGCCGAGTACACGGCGCTTGGCGAGGTCGGGGTGCAGCGCGCGTTTGACGCGCTCGGCATCGCCTTCGAGCTGGCCGTCGACATAGTCGAAGCAGGTCGCCTCGATCGCAGCGCGGTCGGCGGCGGGCGCCGACGTCGGTGTCGAGGCCGCGGCGGCGAGGGTGAAGAGGGTCGTCAGCATCAGGGCTCCAGTCGCGCTACATTTGTAGCGTGATAAATATCGTGCGCAAGTCTGGCAACCCGTTCGTCAGGGGTCGCTGGGTCCGAGATCGGTCATTCGACGTCCTCCGACGGATCAAGTCGGACCGTCAGCATCAGATGACCTTCGTCCGACGGCGCGATGTCGTGGCTGGGGACGCGGATCGAGCGATGGCTGACCAGCTCGATCTGGCTGTTCCACTGGCCATGGCCCGCGCAGACCGGAAAGTGGATGTCGAGATCACAGCTTCGATGACGGACCGAAATATCGTCGAGCGCATGCGGGTCGCGCGGGCCGACGCAATGGACGATGTTCGAGGGGCGGGACAGTGCGGTGCCTTTGGAGGGCATCTAAAGATTAGACTCTCGGCGGTTCACGCGAGAGTCGGGGTGATTACCGGTGGCGGCCCGAACCATACGCACAGCTGGCTTGGTCCGGAGGTACGAAATGGGATTTGCGCGACCGTCGATCTAACGGCCGGGAGTTCGAGGGGCCAAGGCCAGACAGGTCTCAAACGCGACCGCGAGCAGGCAATGAATGACGTCCCGCAACCGGGGCTTCTGCGGCGCGATTTAGCTGCGGCGTGTCCGCTGCGGCTTGGCATTATCTGATGAGCTGTTCGGGATATGCGCGGCAGCACGTCCGTTTTTCCTCGTTGCTGAGTACTCTTGTCCTACAGGTGTTGAGCGACGGCGGCGGCGGCGGCGTCTCGACTCTTCGCTCCGTTGGTCCTTCCGCTGGCGTATCGCGTTGCGGGCGCGCCTGAAATGCCTCGGTCGGCTGGATGTTGACCAGCAGTGTAAGCAATCCGGCGATGCCGACCAAGCCAAGGTTTCGCGTCATACATTTTGCGCGCAGTTGGGGACGCACGGGATCGCTCGTTGGTAAATGACTCGCCCGGTGAAGGTGTCGATCAATATCTCGACGCACTGATTGGGTCCGACCGCCAGACGGCGACGAAGGCTGCGCCCGTCCTGCATCATTATCTGGCACATCACCGTCTGAGCGAGTTGTTGCGAACCTCGATCATACGCCGTACCAAATCGACTTTCCCTTGCATAAGCGCTGCCGAAGCCGATTTCTTTTAGCACTTGCTCCACCGGTCGGGGATGCATTTCGTATTGACCCTTCAACTCCGAAAGGTCCGCGAAGCCTTGGACAAGCCTGCCGCTTCTATCGCGCATGGTGACAACAATATCGCCGGTTTCGGGGCAAATCACGGCATCAATTTTCCGGCCGCGATCGCTGTCATGCCACATAGCCGCGCTGGGATCGGCGACGCACTGGTTATTCGCCAGCCACATACTTTGCTGAAACGCCACCGCCTTTTCGGAAAGATTGGTCTTGTTCGACGTTCTCCAAGCATAATCTTTTAGCACTGGGCCGCCCATTGTAACCAGAACAGTCCCCATCGCAGTGACGAACGCGACAGTAAATTTTTCGGGCAGGCTGTTCCACCAAGAAGCTTTACTTGCTTTGCTTTGGTTCGATGTAGGGTTTCTCGCCATTTCTGATCCCCCCGAATCTGTCGGCACAATTTGTAACAAAAAAAGAATATGATGTCGACAAGGCACCAAGGTCGGATTTGCCCAAGTCGACAATTGGCTGCATTTTAACTAAAACCTTGAGATTCAAAGATAAGGCCTAAACATGATTTCGAACAATTTTTAATCGGATTGACATGCGTTCGCGAGTTGAGTTCACTTTTGGTAGCGGAAAGACACGTGCCCATCAGGAAGCGCCCCGCGGAGCGGCCAGCGGCCATGTTCGACATGGGTGGTCTTGCCGACGATGCTTTCGGTTAGGATGATTTCATTCACCGTCCATGCGATCGGCGGCAGCTTCAGCGCGCCGAACGTCTGCGAACCCAGCCGGTCGCCGCGATAGTTGATCGTGATATGCGGTTCAGGCGTGGTGCCGTCCATGATCGGCGCCTTCGCGGCGAGCAGATGGTTCACCAGCGCCTTCTGGAACGCCCGCGCCCCGGCCAAGGACCCACGCGTGCGCAGCGTCACCGCCTTGCGGTTCTCGATCCGGTCGAAGCGGAGCGGAAAGGGCGGTGCGGTGAAGGTATCGGGCGCGGCGCCAAGAATCTTTGGGGGGTCGCGGGCAGCCACTCGGGCGGCACATAGTGCAGGTCGTAGAGCGAGATGAGCGTGACATGAAGGAGGTCGGGGCCGCGCGACGGATCGTTGCGCGGCAGCGCGGCGATCTGCGCCTGAACCTCCGGTGGCGGCTTGGCCATGATGTAGAGGGGGTTCCGGGCGCGCATGGGTGGGAGTGTAGCATGGTGTGGGAGTGAGGACGACCACGGGCCAGCCAACGCGCTGGACACTGGGACGGTGGCGAGCTGTCCCGGCAATTCAAAGGTCAGCAAAGTTCAGCCCAATGGCGATCCGGTGCCGGGCTACCCACGTCGATTGCGCGGGCATCGGGGCGGCGGCGCGGTTCGCGGCGGTCGCGCCACGCGCCATAGGTGTCGGGGTCGCGATAGCGCAGCAGGAACATCGTCAGCCGCTCGTCATAATGAAGCCGCTCGCCGACCTGTTCGCCCTGAAACCACAGCGGTTGCGCGACGCCGTTGAGCGCGCGCGAAAAGGCGGCGTCGGACAGGCGGCGGATCGCATAGTCGAGCGCGGCATCCCATGCGGCGCGAAAGCTGTAGGCGTCGACGCAGCGGCGCAGGCGATAGGCGGTCGACGGCGACAGGCCGACGCGCTCGCACGCGTTCACGCAGCCGCATTCGCCGAGCGCATCGATGAAGGCGACCTGCTTTTCGGGCGTCCAGCCATCACGGCGTTCGCGCGGGGAGGCGGGGACAAAGTCCTGCGCGGAGCCGAGCGTGCGCTTGTCGTCGGGCGGCGCCCGGCGCGCCTTGGTGATGCGAACGGGACTGCGCGTCTTGTTCGCGCGTTCAGCGCGGGCGCGAAGGGCGGCGAGGTCGGGGGTGATCTTGTCGTGCTTCATCCAGCAGGATGAACCAGACGGGGGTTTTTTAGGAAAGGGGTTTTTGGGGTGGGGTGTGCGAAATAGGATTTGCGAGGGTGTTTGGGGGCGTCCGGGCAATTTTAGATTGTTGCACCTGCTACCGTAATCCCATGGGCGGGAGTGTAACACCGGTAAGGGCTCACGCGACTGCTATCCTCCCAAGATTTAATTCTTAATCTTCGAGAAGAACATTAAAAAAGGCGGCATTACGTTTTTTAGCATTTTCTATCATTGTGTCGTAGCCATAAACATAGATACCCATTTGCTCCGTGTCTCGATAACGGAACCATATTTTCGGATTCCAATCATTCTTGAAATCGTGGCGCTTTAAGAGCTTGATCATACTCGGTGTGAGATCGGCGATTACATAAGCGAACCGGCGAGTTACCTCGACAAAAGAAAAATGAGCGCCGTCCTCTTTTGTTATGCCGCCAGCCGCAGTGGCTTTTTCTAGAGTCTCAACGACCTGCATAACGGGGTCGGATTTTGCAGGGCCAAATATATAGTTGTCTCGGCCCGGCTTTTTGAATTCGACAATAACTATTGAAGATCCATCATTTTCTCCGAATATCAAGCTATCATCATAAAACAAAAGGTCTGTGACTTTGTCCCCCTTCTGGCGGGCGCCTCCATGAACGGTCCGATCACTCGAAATGTAGGGACAAAATGCCAATGCATCATCGACAAGCCATAGATTGTGATCAAAATATGATTTTGATGTGCTGTCAGAATACCTTCTAAACACGAGATCATGGACTGTGTCTTCGGGAGAAATTTTTCCAGAATCATCAAATTTTCGGGCCGTCTCGATCAAAGCTATGATCTTTTTCCGATGAACGACATACTCTGCGAGCGCGTCTTTCCGCTCACTGTCGAGTTTACTCACAAGGTCTCTTATCTGCTCATAATATGCATCACGGTCGGCGGATGCCGTGGCGATCGACTGGGTAAGATTATGTGATGCACGATACCGCTTCAAGGCTAAGTCTGAAACGAATTGGTCAGCGCCCCAACTGTTCGGCTTGCTCCTTACATATTCTTCTAACGTTTGACCTTCTAAGCCCATGCGCAAGATCGGGTTTTCACCTAAAGCCCCGGCAAGCTCGGTGCGCTGAGCTTCTTTGATGATGCGTACTTGATCGCCTTCTTTTCCTTCAATTTCTTTCGCGACCGCCGATACGATGTCCTCAATCGCTTTGGGCGCCAGATCAAGGCTGGTTCGGGAATCATTCAGCCGCTTCTCAAGCGCGTCTCCTGAGACGGCGGCTATAATGATATAGCGCTCGTCGCCTTCCCCGACGAAGAAGGCTCGGCCCAATTTCTGCGATAAATCTCGCGGACTTCCGACGATGCGTCCGGCGGCGGAAAAAAGAAGAGAGTTTTGATTGAATTTCCTTGAGCGAGGAACCCGGCTCAGCGTGTATTCGAGCTCTTCGTTCTTTCCTTCAATGGCTACGGTAATTTTCCCTTCGCCGTGAGGGACAAATATGGTGCTAAATCTTGATGTTAGCTCTATTACTTCCCCGTCGAAGTCCAGCGAGATTTTGGGCAATTCACCGCGCAAAAACTCGGGGAAAAAGTGATGCGCAATTTCGTCTGCTATCGCCACTCCCGATAGGCCATGCGCTAATGCGTGCCATTCGGGCTTCAGTTCATCGAAATCGACGCAAACGCCAAGTTCTGCGAAATCCGGCGTCGCATCAAAATATATAACCTCTCTTTTGTCATATATATTGAATCTAAAAGTTCGAGATTCCTTAGATGTTCCAATATCGTAATTCGAAGAATATAGTATTCTATTGAATACTTTAAAAGCGATAAAACGCCCGAAGCCCCTGCCTCTCTTCGAGAGCTTTAAGCCGCTGAATGGCGTTAAGAAAGAACGATAGTTCTCTTCATCCAACCCTACGCCATTATCTCGAACCGAGACGAAAAGCTTCGGGGATTCCGAAGTGAATCGGAAGGTGATCGATATTTCACCTTGAGAACCGCTCGAAGCTTCGAATCGCTGCTCAATGCCATGGATTGAGTTCGAGATTGCTTCAAAAACGGGGAGAAGAAGCCCGCGAATATCATGAGAAATATGAGTTCGCTCAATAACTGCCGGCATATCCGGCTTATTTAGCGTGTCGGTGCGCGCCATCGTTCTCCCCTTCGGGGCGGGGGTATAGCTATCAATGTGCTATCCGGAAACTTTGATTATTCCGATATGGCAGCTTTAATCAATCATGCTCGCGCCCACCCGCGCCCATATACAGTTCGCGCCCCGTGTCCTCATAGACCTGGCTCATTTCCGCCATGCCCTTCTCGGCCTCTTCCGCGGCGATGAAGCCCGCGCTGTCCTGATTTTGCAGCTTGGCGAAGTCGCGGACTTCCTGGCTGATCTTCATCGAGCAGAATTTGGGGCCGCACATGCTGCAGAAATGCGCCGACTTGGCGCCTTCCGCCGGGAGCGTCTGGTCGTGGTATTGCTCCGCCGTGTCGGGATCGAGCGACAGGTTGAACTGGTCGCGCCAGCGGAATTCGAAGCGCGCTTTGCTGAGCGCGTCGTCGCGGACCTGCGCGGCGGGGTGGCCCTTGGCGAGGTCGGCGGCGTGGGCGGCGAGCTTGTAGGTGACGACGCCGACCTTCACATCGTCGCGGTCGGGCAGGCCCAGATGCTCCTTCGGCGTGACGTAGCAGAGCATCGCGGTGCCGTACCAGCCGATCTGCGCGGCGCCGATGCCGCTGGTGATATGGTCGTAGCCGGGCGCGATGTCGGTGGTGAGCGGCCCCAAGGTATAGAAGGGCGCCTCGCCGCAGGCCTCCAGCTGCTTGTCCATATTCTCCTTGATCTTGTGCATCGGGACGTGGCCCGGACCCTCGATCATCACCTGCACATCCTGCGCCCACGCGCGCTTGGTGAGCTCGCCCAGCGTATAGAGCTCGGCGAACTGCGCCTCGTCGTTCGCGTCGTAGATGCTGCCGGGGCGCAGACCGTCGCCGAGACTGTAGGCGACGTCATAGGCCTTCATGATCTCGGTAATCTCGTCGAAGCGTTCGTAGAGGAAGCTTTCCTTGTGATGCGCGAGGCACCATTTCGCCATGATGCTGCCGCCGCGCGACACGATGCCGGTCATGCGCTTGGCCGCGAGGGGCACGTAAGGAAGCCGGACCCCGGCGTGGATGGTGAAATAGTCGACGCCCTGCTCGGCCTGTTCGATCAGCGTGTCGGCGAAGATTTCCCAGGTCAGATCCTCGGCGACGCCGCCGACTTTCTCGAGCGCCTGATAGATGGGGACGGTGCCGATCGGGACGGGCGAGTTGCGGATGATCCATTCGCGCGTGTCGTGGATGTTGCGCCCGGTCGACAGGTCCATGACGGTGTCGGCGCCCCAGCGGATCGACCAGACCATCTTGTCGACTTCGCTCGCGACGTCGGATGCGACCGCGCTGTTGCCGATATTCGCGTTGATCTTGACGAGGAAATTGCGGCCGATCGCCATCGGCTCGCTTTCGGGGTGGTTGATGTTCGACGGGATGATCGCGCGGCCCCGGGCAACCTCGTCGCGGACGAATTCGGGGGTGACATAGTCGGGGATGCTGGCGCCCCAATCCTGCCCGTCGCGCTTGTACTCGGCGAGGCGCGCGCGGCCGACATTCTCGCGCTCGGCGACATATTCCATCTCGGGCGTGATGATGCCGCGGCGGGCATAGTGCATCTGGCTGACGTTGGCGCCGGGCTTGGCGCGCAGCACCTTGCGGCGGACGTTGGGGAAGGCGGGGACGCCGCCCGAGCGATCCGGGCCGAGCTGGCCGTTGTCTTCGGGGCGGACCTCGCGCTGGGTGACTTCCTCGACGTCGCCGCGGCCGCGGATCCAGTCGCGGCGGAGTTCGGCGAGGCCCTTGGCGATGTCGATCGTCGCATTGGGGTCGGTGTAGGGACCGCTGGTGTCATAGACGCGCACCGGCGGCTCGCCCGAATGCGGGTCGAGGTCGATCTCGCGCATCGCGACGCGGATGCCGCTGCCGGTCTGCGTCGCGACATGGATCTTGCGGCTGCCGCGGATCGGCCCGGTGGTGACGCCGATGGGGGCGGGGTTTTCGAATTTCGCGTCGATGTCGGCCATGTGCAGTCGCTCCATATATTCGGAGCGAAAGACGGTTCTCACGCGGTGAAAGCCGGCCCTCCCTCCGCCCGAGTTACCGGGATCAGGTTCAACGGGTCGCGGTCTATTCCGCTCTCAACCGGCCATCACAGACGCGGCTCCCCGGGGATGGGCGATATCTAGCCGGACGGCGGCGCGCTGTCCATCGAAGACAGCGCGGGCGGCGTTTGCGGCGCGCCGCGACTAGCCGGCCAGCGACGCGGGCATCGTGGGCAGCGGCGCCTGCGGGATGCCGTCGGCGACGATCGCTTCGAGCGCGTCGAAACAGTCGCCGTCGATCGCTGCGCCGACTTCGCACGCCATGATCGACAGCGCCTGATCGACCGGCATCGCGGCGCGATAGGGGCGGTCGGCGGTGAGCGCGTCGAAGAAGTCGGCGACCGAGATGATGCGCGTTTCCATCGAGATGCAATCCTCGTCGAGCCCGAGCGGATAGCCGGTGCCGTCGAGGCGTTCGTGGTGCGATCCCGCGATCATCGCCATGTCGCGCATCACCCCGATGCGCGAGAGGATGTCGGTCGTCGCCTGCGCATGCCCCTGCATCGCCGCCCATTCGCCCGCGGTCAGCCGGCCGGGCTTGTCGAGGATGCGGTTGCTGACGCCGAGCTTGCCGATGTCGTGGAGCATCGCCGAGCGGACGAGGCGGCGGCGCTGCGGCGCGGCGATGCCCTGCGCGGCGCCGATGCGGTCGGTGAGCAGCGCGACGCGCTCGCTGTGCCCGCCGGTATAGGGGCTTTTGGCGTCGATCACCTGTCCGAAGGCGACCGCGATATCGTCGAGATAATCCTCGTCGACGCGCACGCGCGCCTGAGCGGGTTCGAGCGCGAAGAGCTGCGCATCGATGTCGGGCGCCGAAAGCGCGGCCCAGAAGCCGGGGTCGGCGGCAAGGTCGAGGAAGATCGCTGCGAGGTCGGGATCGAGCCAGCTGCCGGCGCGTGCGCGCACTTCGGCGACCGCGCGGTCGGGACCGCCCGCCATGAAAAAGACGTCGGCGACCTGCGCGAGCAGCGCGATGCGCGCGAGCAGCGGGATCGCATGGCCCGAAAGCCCGCGCGGCATGCCGCCGCCGTCCCAATGTTCGTCGAGCGACGCGATGGCATCGGCGACGCGATCCGAAAAGCGCAGGCGGCGCGCGATACCCGCACCCTGCGTGCAGCGCGTCTCGATAAAGCCGGTGAGGATCGGCGCGGCATGGCCGAGCAGATGATCGCGCGCGGCGGTGCGTGCCGCCTCATCTTCCTTCACCCCGACCTCCGCCTCGACGAAGCGGAGGAAATCGGCGGCGCCCGGGCCGATCAGCTTGAACCCCTGTTTGAGCGTGCGGTCGTCGCCGAGGAAGAGTTCGGCGACGCGCGCGGCGTTGCTCGAACAGCCGAGATCCTTGAGCAGCACGGCATAGAGGCAGTCGGCGAGTTCGGCGCCGTCGAGCCCGGCGGCGAGGCCGACATAGGTGCCGATCCACGCGGCGCGGACGCTGTGCCCCGCGGGCTGGCCTTCGGTGAGGTCGAGCGCATAGGAAAAGGCGCCCAATATCTCGGCGAGCCGGGCTTCGCCGACGGGCACCACAGCGTCAAAGGCCGTCCGGTCCGGCTGGAACATCGATTATCCCCCTGTTGATCGGCCGGGCATAACGGCCAAGCTTTACCAGCGGGTTAGCGGGCGTATAACCGGGGAGCATCGGACGGGAGGCAGGTCATGGCAGGCTTTATGGCAATGGCGCTGGCAATGCTGCTCGTCGCCGCCAATCCGACGACAAGCGTCGAAGATCTCGGCTGGCTGGCCGGCGACTGGGCGAGCGAGGCTGACGGCCGCTGGACCGAGGAAAGCTGGGCGCCGCCGCGCGGCGGGATGATGATCGGTTATAGCCGGTCGGGACGCGGCGCGGACCTGCGCGAGTTCGAATTCATCCGCATCATACGCGGCGACGACGGCGCGCTCGCCTATATCGCACAGCCGCAGGGCGGGGCGCCGGTGGCGTTCCGGCTGGCGAAAAGCGACAAGGCGCGCGCGACCTTCGAAAATCCGGCGCATGATTATCCGCAGCGCATCGAATATGTCCGCGACGGCGACACGATGACCGCGACGATTTCGGCGATCGACGGGACGAAGCCGCGCCGCTGGACCTATCGGCGGCGCTGAGCGAAGCGGAACAACATGGCGGACAAGACGGGGCGGCTCTTCGCGATCATCGACAATTTGCGCCGGCGGCGTCGGCCGGTAACGGCGGAGATACTGGCCGAAGAGCAGGGCGTGTCGGTGCGCACGCTCTATCGCGACATTCAGGCACTCATTGTGCTGGGGGCGCCGATCGAGGGCGAGGCGGGGGTGGGCTATATGCTGCGCCCCGGTTTCTTCCTGCCGCCCCTGATGTTCACCGCCGAGGAGCTGGAGGCGCTGGTGCTCGGCGCGCGATGGGTCGAGGGGCGGCAGGACGGGTCGCTGTCGCGCGCCGCGGGGCTGGCGCTCGCGAAGATCGCGGCGGCGAGCCCCGA
>JAFAGN010000010.1 GCA_023422695.1 Pseudomonadota bacterium | reverse complement strand
GGGGGGGGGCGGGCCCCCGCCCCCCCCCGCGCGCCGCTGGCTCGCAGACCCCTCATCCAACTGCGCCTAGGCGCGTCGCGCCAAGGCTCCGTATCCTTCTCCCGCAAGGGGAGAAGGAATTGCGATTTTTTTCTCCACTGAGTCCTCCCCGCCACACCACCACCCATTGAGTCCCCGAGTCGCGCCGGACTCCATATGCTGTGTCAGACTCGTTTCGTTCTCACTGCGTTAACCAGTTAGTGACGCGGAATCCCTAGGATTCTGCGCTTGACGGCGGACTCCGCCGGACTCATCAAGGCCTTCTTTTGGATGCGAAGCAGGGGCGAAACATGGGTGTGATGGAACGGGTCAAGGCGCCCGCGGCGAAGCAGCGCGCGGCCAAAATTGTGCCCGCCGACTTGCCGCTCGACAGCATCCTGCAGGGCGATTGCATCGAGATGATGCGGTCGCTCCCCGCGGCGTCGGTCGACATGATCTTTGCCGATCCGCCGTACAACCTCCAGCTCGGCGGCGACCTGCTTCGCCCCGACGGCAGCCAGGTCGATGCGGTCGACGATGATTGGGACAAGTTCGACAGTCTGGCGACCTATGACCGTTTCACCCATGCGTGGCTGAAGGAAGCGAAGCGCATCCTGAAACCCGGCGGCAGCATCTGGGTGATCGGTAGCTATCACAATATCTTCCGCGTCGGCGCGGCGTTGCAGGACCAGGGTTACTGGATCCTCAATGACATCGTATGGCGGAAAGCGAACCCGATGCCCAATTTCAAGGGCACGCGCTTTACCAACGCGCATGAGACGTTGATCTGGGCATCGATGGGCGAAAAGGCGCGCTATACCTTCAATTACCGCGCGATGAAGACGCTGAACGACGAATTGCAGATGCGCAGCGACTGGCTGATCCCGATCTGCGGTGGGCAGGAGCGGTTGAAAAAGGGTGGCACCAAGGTGCACCCGACGCAAAAGCCCGAAGCCTTGCTTTATCGCATCCTGCTCGCCTGTTCGAACCCCGGCGACGTGATCCTCGATCCGTTTTTCGGCACCGGCACCACCGGCGCTGTCGCCAAGCGCCTGGGTCGCCATTTCATCGGCATCGAGCGCGAGGATGATTATATCGCCGCGGCGAAGGAGCGCATCGAAATGGCGCTGCCGCTCGACGAGAGCGCGGTGAAGACGATGATGGCGCCGCAGGCGGCGACGCGCGTCGCGTTCGGCACGCTGGTCGAGGGCGGGCTGATCGCGCCGGGAACGCTGCTGACCGACGCCAAGCGGCGCTGGAAGGCGAAAGTCCGCGTCGATGGCAGCCTCGATTGCGACGGGCAACCCGCGGGGTCGATCCACAAGGTCGGCGCCGGGGTGCAGGGCGCGCCAAGCTGCAACGGCTGGACCTTCTGGCATGTCGACAACGGCAAGGAATTGCGGGTGATTGACGCGGTGCGGCAGGATTGGTTGCTGGCGAACGAGGCGTAACATCACAGCGTCATTGCGAGCGTAGCGAAGCAATCCAGAGCGGTTTACGCTACTCTGGATTGCTTCGCTTCGCTCGCAATGACGGGTAAGGGGATAGGCATGTTCCAACCACTAACGAAACCCCACCTCGGCAGCGCCTCCGCCACCGCGCAAATCTATTGCCGCCCCACCTGTTTCGTCGACCGCCCGCACGAGCTTGACGATCATTGTCTGCGGATTGCCGACACGATGGTCTGGTTCGCCGCCTGGCATATCAGTCTGCGCGACGGCGCCGGCGTCAAATCGGCGATCGTGACGGTCGCCGAATGGGCCGACTGGATCGCGGCGATGCCCGATCAATTGGCCGCAGCCGCGACGGCGCAGCGCGCCGCTGTGGTGCGGCCGCGCGGCGCGCTCCAACTCGGCGAACGCACGGTGCGGCTGAACGAGCCGCAATTGATGGGCATCCTTAACGTCACCCCCGACAGCTTTTCCGATGGCGGCAAGCATGTCGATGCCGCTGCGGCGATCGATGCGGGCTTTGCAATGGCCAGCGCGGGCGCCGCGATCATCGATGTCGGCGGCGAATCGACGCGCCCTGGTGCGCCGCTGATCTGGGAGGGTGACGAGATACAGCGCGTCGAAGCCGTGGTTTCAGGGCTGGCAAAGGGCGGCGTCGCGGTGTCGATCGACACGCGCAAGGCGGCGGTGATGGAGGCGGCGCTCGCCGCGGGGGCGACGATCGTCAACGACGTTTCGGCGCTGCGTTATGACGATCGCGCGATGGAGGTCGTCGCGGCCGCCGGCTGTCCGGTGGTACTGATGCACGCGCCCGCCGCCAAGAGCGATCCGCATGAGGGCGGCGGTTACACCCATGTGCTGTTTGACGTGTACGATATGCTTGCCGATCGGGTTGCCGCGTGCATCGCCGCGGGCATCGACCCTGCAAAGATCATCGTCGATCCGGGGCTGGGGTTCGGCAAAGGGGTCGGTGACAATCTGGCGCTGATCAATGGCTTGGCGCTGTTCCACACGCTTGGTTGCCCGATCCTGTTCGGGGCCAGCCGCAAGCGGATGATCGGCGCGCTCGACAATGAAGCCCCCGCCGACCAGCGGCTCGGCGGCACCGTCGCGCTACACTATCAGGCGGCGGCGCAGGGCGCGCAGCTGCTGCGCGTCCATGACATTGCCGAAAACCGGCAAGCGCTGCGCGTGTGGCGCGGGCTGCGCGATGCGGCGCTCACGGGCTAATCAACCGAAACCGCATTCGCATGGGATCCATCACGACCGTAGCCCTGAGCTTGTCGAAGGGCGCTTCTCGGATAGGCGCCCTTCGACAAGCTCAGGGCTACGGTGCAATGGCTCAGGACAAATCTAGAGCGAATAGCCGCCGTCGGCGGCCAGTACTGCGCCGGTGATCGTCGCGGCGTCGTCCGACAGCAGAAACGCGATTTGGCGTGCGGTTTCCTCGGCGCTGGCCCAGCGGCCCAGCGGCGTCGCCATTTGCGCCATAGCTTTGGTGGCGGCGGCGCGGCTGCCAAGTTCGCCGACCATCTGGTCGAAGAAGTCCATGCCGTCCCAGATTGGCGTATCGACGCCGCCCGGCGCGATCGCATTGACCCGGATGCCGTGCGGCGCGCCTTCCTTGGCCGCCACTTTGGCGAGCTGGATCAGCCCTGCCTTTGACGCGCCATAGGCGCCGGTGCCGGGTTCGGCCTTCAGTCCCGAAATCGACGCGGTGGTCACGATCGCGCCGCCGCGGCCATGGCCGATCATCGCGCGCATCGCCGCCTGGATGCTGAGCATCGCGCCGTCGAGGTTGACCGACAGCGTCCGGCGCCATTCGGCAAAGTCGAGATCGGCGAGCGGCGCGGCGGTGGCGATGCCTGCGTTGACGACGGCGATGTCGATGTTGGCGAGCTGGTCCGCCAACCCCTGCCACAGCGCCGGATCGGCCACGTTTTGCCCTTGCGACAAATCGACGCCGACGATCGCTGCGCCTTCGTCGGCAAGCAGTTTGGCGGTCGCCGCGCCGATGCCCGAGGCATGGCCGGTGACGAGGGCGGTCTTGTTCGAAAAGCGGCTGGTCATGCCGCTGCAAATAGGCGCGTCAGGCGGCGGTGTCGATGCCGAGGTCGCTGAGCTTGCGGTAAAGCGTCGAGCGGCCGATGCCGAGGCGGCGAGCGACTTCGCTCATGCGGCCGCGGTAGTGGCCGATCGCCAGACGGATGACATCGGCCTCGATTTCCTCGAGCGGTCGCAGATTGCCGTCGGGCAAATACAGGGTGACGCCGATCGCTTCGCCGTTGATTGCGACATCGCCGTCGCTGATCCCGCCGCCGCCCAGCGTCGCCTCGATAGCGCGGAAATCGGCGCTGGTCAGCACGTCGGTCTTGCTGCCGACCGCGGCGCGGAACAGCACATCCTGCAACTGGCGGACATTGCCCGGCCAGGCATAGGCTGCGAGCAGGCGCAGCGCGTCGTCGGTCACTCCGATCGGCCCCATCCCCGGCAGTCCGCCGATCCGCGCCAGCAGGTGGCGAGCGAGCGGGCCGACGTCGCCGCGGCGTTCGGACAGCGAGGGCAGGGTGAACTGCGCGCTCGACAGCGCATAATAAAGGTCTTCGCGGAAATGCCCCGCCTCGATCAGCTTTTCGAGCGGACTGGTGCTGGTCGCGATGACGCGAACATCGACGCTCTGGCGGATCGTACCGCCGATCATCTGCACTTCGCCGCTGCTCAGAAATTCGACCAGCTTGGCCTGGGTTTCGAGCGGGATACATTCGACATGGTCGATGATGACGCTTCCGCCATCAGCCTGCACCAGCCGCCCGACCTGGCGGTCGAAGGCACCGGCAAAGGCGCCGCGTTCGTGGCCGAACAGCCCCGATCCGATCAGCCCCGGCGACACCGCCGAACAATCGACCATCACCAGCGCGCCGCGCGCGCGTGGGGACGCGTTGTGGATGGCGCGGGCAAAGACTTCCTTGCCGGTGCCGGGGCGGCCGTTGATCATCACCGGCACGCGCGCGCGCGCGGCTTTGGCGGCGATGGCCAGCGCGCTGCGGAAATTGGGGCTCGACCCGATGATTTCCTCGAACGCGAGCGGCGCGCGAAGCTTTTCGGTGAGCGGGCGCAGTTCGCCCTGCGGGCCGCTGGCCGACACGATCCGGTCGAGCGCTTCGAGCAGGCGGTCGGGGGCGATGGGCTTTTGCACGAAATCGCTGGCCCCGGCGCGCATCGCGGCGACCGCAACCTCGACCCCATTGCGCATGGTGATGACGACGAGCGGCAGGGCGGGGCGCCAGCGGCGCAGTTCGGCGACGAATTCGGCGATGTCCATCCCCGGCGCGCCCTGATCGACCAGCACCGCGTCGAGCGCCATGCCTTCCTGGGTGCCCAGCTTGGCGAGCGCGGTGTCGGTATCGGCGGCGATGATGCTGCGCCAGCCGCCGCGCGACACGAGCGCCGCCAGAAAGCGTTGCTGCGCCGGCTCGCTGTCGACGATCATCACTGTTCGCGTGTCGCGCGTGCTTGCCATCGGTTCGAATCTGCCCTTGTTCGGCATCGTAATGCCGATTCCTCCGCTCAAGCGCTGTGATGTACGCCACACGGGTAAAGGGGCGATTAAGGCCGTTCTTCTTTTGCGGCGGACAGCCAAAGCGGCACTTGAGCATCTGTGGCCGCGTGGCTAAGACCGGCGCGAAGGCCGATTCTGGGCCGGGCGCGGCGCGCCTGTGCCGAGGATTGCGGCGGCTGAAGGGGAACGAGCCATGGCGGAACAGGAAATGAAGGCAGCAACGGAAACCTATTCGGGTTTCCTCAGCCTGCTGAAAGTCGGATCGATCATCACCGCGATCGTGACCGTTTTCGTCGTCTTGATCATTTCCTGACCCGGCCCCGCGCATGCGCATCGCCGTCCTGAAGGAACTCGCCCCTGGCGAGACCCGCGTCGCCGCGACCCCGGAAACCGTGAAGAAATTCATTGGCTTGGGTGCCGAAGTTGCCATTGAGTCGGGCGCAGGCGAAGCCGCCTCGGTCGCCGATGCCGATTACACCGCTGCCGGTGCCAGCGTCGGCAGCCGCGCCGAGGTGCTGAAGGGTGCGAACATCATCCTCGCGATTCAGGGACCCGATCCCAAGGGGCTGAGCGGCTTTGCCGACGGCGCCTGGCTGGCGGCGGGGCTGAACCCGTTCGGGGAGCGCGCGCGGGTCGATGACTATGCCAAGCTGGGAATCGAAGCGCTGGCGATGGAATTCATGCCGCGCATCACCCGCGCCCAGTCGATGGACATTCTTTCCAGTCAGGCGAACCTCGCAGGCTACAAGGCGGTGCTGATGGCGGCGAACGCCTATGGCCGCGCTTTCCCGATGATGATGACCGCCGCAGGCACCGTCAGCGCCGCCAAGGCGTTCGTAATGGGCGTCGGCGTCGCAGGGCTACAGGCGATCGCGACCGCACGCCGTCTGGGCGCACAGGTCAGCGCGACCGACGTGCGCGCCGCGACCAAGGAACAGATCCTCAGCCTCGGCGCCAAGCCGATCTTCGTCGAGACCGTCGCGGGGATCGAGGGCGAAGGTGCCGGCGGCTATGCCACCGAAATGTCCGACGAATATAAGGCGGCGCAGGCCGAACTTGTGTCGTCGCATATCGCCAAGCAGGACATCGTCATCACCACCGCGCTGATCCCGGGACGACCTGCGCCGCGGCTGATTTCGGACGCGCAGCTGGCAACGATGCGGACCGGCAGCGTGATCGTCGACATGGCGGCTGAGAGCGGCGGCAATGTCGAGGGCTCGGCTCCCGGAGAGACGAAGCGCATCCATGGCGTCACCGTGATCGGCGCAAGTAACATCGCCGCGCTGATGCCCGCCGACACCAGTGCGCTGTTCAGCCGCAATCTGTTCAACTTCCTGTCGGCCTTCTGGGACAAGGAAGCGGGCAAGCCGGTGCTCGACGAGGAAATCGGGGGCGCCATCCGCCTGACCCAGGGCGGCAAGGTCGTCAACGAGCGGCTGCTGACGTAGCACTAGGGCAAGAAAAGGCGGATTTCGGCCTTTTCGTGCAACTTTCGACGGTTAGGATGCGTTCAGGGTCTGAACCCTGTGCTTTCAACAACCGGAGATTGATCGATGTTGCGTGCGAAGTTTTTTGCCGTCCCCCTGTTTGCCCTGACCGCTGCGGCGATGATCGCCCCAGCGCATGCGCGTGCGGCTGACGAGGCCGCCGAGGCGACCACCGCAGAAGCCGAAGCCGCGGCTGGCGCGATGGTCGACAGCTGGAACATCGTCCAGAACGCCACGAAATCGCCCGAGCATACGACGCTGGTCAAAGCGCTGACCGCCGCCGGGCTGACCGATACGCTGTCGGGTGCCGGTCCCTTCACTGTTTTCGCGCCGACCGATCAAGCTTTTGCCGCGGTGCCGCAGCCGATGACCGCCTATCTGATGGACCCGGGTAACAAGGCCGCGCTCGCGCAGGTGCTGACCTATCATGTCGTCCCCGGCGCCATCACCTCGACCGACCTGTATGCGAAGATCAAGGCGGGCGGCGGCAAGGCGACGCTGACCACCGTCGAGGGTCAGCCGCTGACCTTCACCGAGGTCTCGGGCAACATCAAGGTTGACGGCACCCAGGGCAGCAGCGGCTATGTCACGCAGGCCGACGTCGCGCAGTCGAACGGCATGATCCATATCCTGAACGGCGTGCTGATTCCCGAAATCAAGCCTGCCGCGACGCCCGAGCCGGCCGCCGCGCCGACCGTCGCGGCGGCGCCCGCTGCCGAAGCAACCCCGGCCTCGTAAGCTCGGGACAGAGGAGAGTTTCATGAACAAGACGATTTACATGTCGGCAGCGGCCGTCGTCGGGCTGGGGCTCGCGGGTTGCAACAGCAGCCCGGAAACCCCGGCAACCGAAACCACCACCGTTGCCGAAGGCGAGACGGCGCCGGTCGAAACCGCCGGAGCCAACCCGATGGTCGGCGGCGCCGAGATGCTTCCGACGAAAAATATCGTCGAAAACGCCTCGGCCTCGCCGATCCACAAGACGCTGGTTGCGGCGGTCAAGCAGGCCGGTCTGGTCGAAACGCTGTCGGGTACCGGGCCGTTCACCGTGTTCGCCCCGACCGACGCCGCCTTCTCGCAGGTGGCCCCGGTGACCCGCGACGGCTGGATGCGCCCGGCGCAAAAGGAAGTCCTTGCCGGCGTGCTGAAATATCATGTCGTGCCCGGAAAGGTGATGGCCGCCGACCTCGCCGCTCAGATCACCGCGGGCGGCGGCAAAGCGGTGCTGAAGACCGCCGATGGCCAAGACCTGACGGCAACGAAGAATGGCGATGCGATCCTGCTCACCAGCGCGAGCGGCAACAAGGCGACGGTGACGCAGGCCGACGTCGGCCAGTCGAACGGCGTGATCCACGTCGTTGACGCGGTGCTGGTCCCAAAGATGTGATCAAAAGCTGATCCTTCCCCTTGATGGGGGAGGCAGCGAGACTTGCCAGCTTACTGGCTTAGTCGCAGCCGTGGGGGTGTGCTCTCGGCTTGAGACGGCGTCGCAAGGACGCGCCATCACCCCCATCCAACTTTGCCTAGCCGCTACGCGGCAAGGCTGCGTATCCTTCCCCCATCAAGGGGGAAGGTGGTTTGGCAGCGTCTCAACGACATTTTATGTCGCAATCGGCCCGCATTTCCTGTTTTCAGGAGATGTGGGCCTTTCTTTTTGTCTGCTTTGGAGTCGACACGCTGGGACGGGCGCGGCAAGAGGTGCGCGAAACGGAATCAGCAGGGGAGCGAGCCCGTGGATTTTATCGCGATTTTTTCGATTTTCATCCTGGCGTGCTTCGTCGGCTATTTTGTCGTGTGGTCGGTGACCCCGGCGCTGCACACTCCGCTGATGAGCGTGACCAACGCGATTTCGTCGGTCATCATCGTCGGGGCGC
>JAFAGN010000242.1 GCA_023422695.1 Pseudomonadota bacterium | reverse complement strand
TCAATGAGGCCTTTGCTCCCGTTCCGCTCGCCTGGCTCAAATATCTCGGCGCCGACCATGCGCGGCTGAACCAGCATGGCGGTGCGATCGCGCCGGGTCACCCGCTCGGTGCTTCGGGCACCAAACTGATGGCGACCCTGCTCGGCGTGCTCGACGCGACCGGCGGCAAATACGGTTTGCAGACGATGTGCGAAGGCGGCGGTCAGGCGAACGTCACCATCGTCGAGCGACTGTAAGTGCTATCTCCCCTCCCGCTTGCGGGAGGGGTCGGGGAAGGGCCTGTTCGTTGGCGCTTCCCGCATGCCCCATCCAGACCCTCCCCTGAAGGGGAGGGATTTTTTCAGGAGAAACCCATGAAACTCGATTCCACCGTATCCGCCGTCGTCACCGGCGGCGCCTCGGGCCTCGGCGCCGCGACCGCGCGTGCGCTCGCCGCCAAGGGCGTCAAGGTCGCGATCTTCGACCTGCAGGAAGAAAAGGGCAAGGCGCTCGCCGCCGAACTCGGCGGCGTGTTCTGCGAATGCAATGTCACCGATGACGCCAGCGTCGACGCCGCTTTCGCCAAATCGCGCGAGGCGATCGGGCAGGAACGCATCCTCGTCAATTGCGCGGGCACCGGCAATGCGATCAAGACTGCGAGCCGCAGCAAGGAAGACGGCAGCATCAAGCATTTCCCGCTCGATGCCTTCAACTGGATCATCCAGATCAACCTCGTCGGCACCTTCCGCTGCATCGCCAAGTCGGCGGCGGGGATGATGACGCTCGACTCGACCGAAGACGGCGACCGCGGCGCAATCGTCAACACTGCATCGGTTGCCGCCGAGGACGGCCAGATCGGCCAGGCGGCTTATTCGGCGTCGAAGGGCGGCGTCGTCGGCATGACCCTGCCGATCGCGCGCGACCTCGCTGCGGAAAACATCCGCGTCAACACGATCCTGCCCGGCATCTTCGACACCCCGCTGCTCGCGGGTGCGCCGCAGAACGTCCGCGACGCCCTCGGCGCCTCGGTGCTCAACCCGAAGCGTCTCGGCAATCCGCCCGAATATGCCGCGCTCGCGCTGTGCATGATCGAAAACGGCTATTTCAACGGCGAAGATGTCCGCCTCGACGGCGGCATCCGCATGGGTCCGCGCTGATATGCCCAAACCGGAGAGCTGGCGGCTCGATGCCGCCAGCTACCCCGTCTGCACCGAATTCCAGACGCGCTTTCAGGACATGGACATCAACGGCCACCTCAACAATGTGGCCTTTGCGGCGCTGTTCGAAAGCGGCCGTGTCTTGCTCAACCGCCAGGTCCGCCCGCTCGGCGAGCGTCCCGCCAACGAGCGCACGATGGTCGCGGCGGTCGAGATCAACTATCTGGCCGAGGGCAATTTCCCCGATCCGGTCGAGATCGCGACCGGCATCGGGCGCCTCGGCACCTCCAGCTGGACGATCGTCCAGGCGATGTTCCAGCGCGGCCGCTGCATCGCGACCTGCGACACCGTGGTCGTGTGCCGCACCGATAATCAGGCAAAGCCGCTGCGCGCCGAGATGGTCGCGGAGCTGACCGCCAATCTGGTGACGCCGGCCTGAGCGATCACAGCAATTTCCTCATTTCCCGTTCGCCCTGAGCTTGTCGAAGGGCTGTTCTTTCTTTGCGACGCCGGAAAGAAAGAACGGTGCTTCGACAAGCTCAGCACGAACGGAAATTATGGCGAGCGCGATGTGCGCTCCATGGCGTTCGAACAAGCCGCTGCTAAATCGTCGTATCGCCCTCGGGCACCGACCGGATCAAATCGCGCGCAAAGCCGATCAGCCCGATCTGCCGCCGCCGCTTCAACCGCTCGGCGCGCAAAATCGCCATCACTTCGCCGTAACATTCGTCGACATTGTCGTTGATCAGCACATAGTCATAGCCGTCCCAGTGACTGATCTCGTTCGCGGCGCGCGCCATCCGTGCGGCGATCACCTCGTCGCTGTCGGTCTTCCGCGCGCGCAGCCGCCGTTCCAGCTCTTCCATCGTCGGCGGCAGCACGAACACGCGCACCACATCGGGACCGGCCTCCTGATACAGCTGCTGTGCGCCCTGCCAGTCGATGTCGAACAGCACATCCTTGCCCGCCGCCAGCAGCTCCTCGACCCGCACGCGCGGGGTGCCATAGCGGTGGCCGAACACATGCGCCCATTCCAGAAATTCGCCGTCGGCGGCCATCTGCTTGAACGTGTCGGTGTCGACGAAATGATAATCCTTGCCATCGACCTCGCCGGGCCGCGGTGGCCGCGTCGTCGCTGAGATCGACAGCGCGATGTCGGGGTCGACCCCCAGCATCTTTTTCGAAATGGTGGTCTTGCCCGCGCCCGACGGCGAGGAGAGGACGAACAACACGCCGCGGCGGTCGAGATGGACGCTTTCAGCCATGCGCGCTATTCGCCTGACGGACGGCAACGGTCAAGCGCGAAGGGCGGGGCATAGGATGGGGATTTCACGCACCGGCTGGCTGGTCGCGGCGGCGCTGCTGGCCCTGTTCACCGCGATCCTGTTCGCGATGGGCCGCCCGCCGATCTGCCCGTGCGGCACGATCAGCCTTTGGCACGGCGTCGTCCAGTCGGACCAGAACAGCCAGCAGGTTTCGGACTGGTACAGCTTCAGCCACATCATCCACGGCTTCATCTTCTACGGCCTCGGTCGCTGGCTGCTGCCGCGCCAGCCGCTCTGGGTGCTGCTCGCGCTGGCGATCGGGATCGAAGCGGCATGGGAAATCCTCGAAAACTCGCCGATCATCATCGATCGCTACCGCGAAGTGACGATGGCGTTCGGCTACAGCGGCGATTCGATCCTCAATTCGGTCAGCGACGCGCTGTTCATGATCGCGGGCTTCCTCGCCGCCAGCCGGCTGCGCTGGTGGGTGACGCTGATCATTGCAATCGTCTTCGAACTCTTCACCCTGTGGACGATCCGCGACAATCTGACCCTCAACGTCCTCATGCTCGTCTCGCCGGTCGAGGCGATCAAGGAATGGCAGGCGGCGGGCTAGCCGATCCGCCGCGATCCATGCAGGGATCGAAGCGGCTGCCAAAGGCCTCGATCGCGGTTGCCACGCCGCCCGCGACGGTAAAGCGATAGATTTCGCCCTGCCCGGGGATCAGCTCGGCGCGCACCGTGTCGGGGTCGGTCCCCGCTTCGGTAACGCCGCGCAGCCGCCCCATCGTCAGCGCAAGCTGCGCCCCCTGCGGCGCGACGCCGATCGTACCATAATCGGCGTTGCAATAATCGCCCGTATAAGCGGCGGGCGGCAAACTCAGCTGCGACGGGCGCGCAGCGCGTTCGGCGCGCTGCGCCGCGACCTTTTCGACCTGCTTCGCCCATTGCGTCGCCAGCGTGTCCAATTGCGCGGTCGCCCTGGTTTCGGCCTCGGCCGCGCCAAGCCGGTACCAGTCATAGGCATAGAGCGCCGCCAGATCGACGAGGCGGAAGCCCGCGCCATCGTCATTCGCGGTCGCCGCGACCCCCAGCCCGGTGTCCGGCTGCACCGACACATGCGCCCGCGCCCCGGCGAACGAGCCAAAGGCGTGATAGAGCGTCCCGCCGTCATAGGGGCCGGAGTACCAGCCCAGTCCATATCCCGTCCGCCGGAACGGCCCGAAAGCGCTACCCAGCGTCGCCACCGGTTCACGCGCCGCCGCCGCCGCCGCGGCCATCGCGCCGCGGTCGGCCAGTTGCAGCGCCAGCCAGCGCGCCATGTCGTTCGCGCTGGCGACCATGCCCCCCGCCGCGTGCATCGTCTTGTCGACCTTGGCCAGATACACCCGTGCGCCGCCGCTATAGGGGGCCGCCACCGGCGCGGCCGATCCGCGCTCTTCAAGCCCCTCAGCCAGCGTCTGGGTCATGCCCAGCGGGGTCAGCAGCTCGGTCTCGACGATGTCCTGCCAGCGCAGCCCCGTGCGCCGCTCGATCAGCAGCGCCGCGACATTATAGCCGATATTGCCATAGCGGAAGGTGCCGGCGGGCGTCTCGGCATCGGGTTTCAACCCCGCGAGCAGCCGCTCCAGCACCGCCGCATCATAATCGCCGCTATACGCCAGCCGGAACGCCATCGCGTCACCCGCCAGCCCGTGACGGTGCGCCAGCAGGTCGCGCAGGCTGATCTGGTCGGCGCGGATCTCCGGGGCAAAGGCTACATCGGGCGCCAGTTCGCGCATCGTCCAGTCGAGGTCGATCGTCCCGCGCGCGTCGAGCTGCGCCAGCGCGGTGCCGACAAAGGCCTTGGTCGACGACGCGATGTAAAAGGGGGTGTCGGCGGTGGCGGCGACCCCGCCCTCGACGTCGGCGCGTCCTTTCGCGCCCACGAACACCGGTGCGCCGTCATGAACGACCGCGACCGACAGCGCGGGGACCGACGGAAAACGCGCCATCGCGGTGTCCAGAAACCGGTCGAAGTCGGCGGCAAAGGTGCGGTCCTGCGCCTTGCGGCTTTCGGCGGTCGGCGCGGCGGTCGTCCCGCCATCGCCGGTCTGCGCCAGCGCCGCCTGAGCCGCCAAAGCGGCGACCGCCATTCCGATTGCCCGCAACAACCCGCCCCGCGCCATGCCCGTTTCCTTCTATCCTGTGTATTAATTCGACAATACAGCAGGCGTCGGCGAAGGCAATGTACCGGGTCAGTTTAAGCCCGGTACCGCGATGACGCCGAATCGGGTCAGGCCCGTCCGCAATTGCTGATGAGGTCGTGCTTGTGCCACATCAGCGCAATGATGTCAAGAAAAATAACCTATATGGAACAATTTGCCACAATGATCTGATCTGGGACTTGCCCCGATCAATGGATCGCGGGGCGCTTGCCGTCCTTGTCCAGCGGGATCGCGGGTGGCAGCGCATCGCCGATGGCCTGTCCGTCGGGCGCGACATCGACAGTCCCGGCATAGCTGTCGACCACGCCCGCGCGCGCCAGTTCGGGGTCGGCCGCATGGGCCTTTTCGGCGGCTTGCCGCGCTTCGGCGCGCTCGGCCCATTTCTTGGTCAGATAGCCCGCCGCCGCCCAAGCGGCGATCGCCGCATAGCGCTGCGGGAACAGGCGCCGCGCCGCAAACAGCGCGCCTGCGCCGATCACGGCGCCCGCGACGGGGTGATTGCCCTTTTGCTTCCCGATTGCGCTGCCCAAAGCACCACCAACGATCCTGCCAATCATGCCCATGTCTCCTTCTCCCCTATCAATTCGCGGACGGGGCTTTGGGTTCCGGTCCCAGCATCGTCCGCGGGTCGACCAGTCGGTCAAAGGTCGCGGCATCGACCACGCCGAGCGCCAGCGCGGCTTCCTTCAACGTGCTGCCGCTCTCATGCGCGTGCTTGGCGATCTTCGCCGCCTGGTCGTAACCGATTTCGGGCGCGAGCGCGGTCACCAGCATCAGCGACCGGTTCATCAGCTCGTCGATGCGGGCGCGGTTGGGCTCGATTCCCGCGACACACCGCTCGGCAAAGGCCGTCATGCCGACGCTGAGCAAGTCAATCGATCGCAGCACATTGGCGCCGATCAACGGCTTGAAGACGTTGAGCTCGAGATGCCCCTGCATCCCGCCGACGGTCACCGCCTGATGATTGCCGATCACCTGCGCCGCCACCATCGTCAGCATCTCGCACTGCGTCGGATTGACCTTGCCCGGCATGATCGAGCTGCCCGGCTCGTTCGCGGGCAGGTCGAGCTCGCCAAATCCGGCGCGCGGCCCCGACCCGAGCAGCCGGATGTCGTTGGCGATCTTGGTCAGTGAAACGGCGAGTGTGTTGAGAACGCCGGACAGGTGAACCAAAGGATCATTCGAGGCGAGCGCCGCGAACTTGTTCTCGGCTGACCAGAAGGACTTGTTTGTAATGGCAGCGATCTCCGCTGCGATCGCGTGGGCGAACCCTGCGGGCGCGTTCAGGCCCGTACCGACGGCCGTTCCGCCTTGGGCCAATGCGCAAATCTCTCCTAGTGGCGAGCTTAAGCGATGCCGGACGGCCACCAACTGCGCGACATAAGCAGAAAACTCTTGGCCAAGCGTAAGTGGCGTGGCGTCCTGCAAATGAGTTCGCCCAATCTTGACGATCGCGCCCCATTCTCCGCATTTTTCGAGTAGTATCTCGATCAAGAGGTCGAGCGCAGGATAGAGGTCGCGCCAAAGGGAAAGCGCTGCCGCGACATGCAATGCGGTCGGAAAGCTGTCGTTCGACGACTGGCTCATATTCACATGATCATTGGGATGCACCGGCGTCTTGCCGCCGCGCGTGCCGGTCAGCCGCTCGTTGGCGATCCCGGCGATCACCTCGTTGACGTTCATGTTGCTTTGTGTGCCGCTGCCGGTTTGCCAGATTACCAGCGGGAACTGATCGTCATATTTGCCGGAGGCGACATCGGCGGCGGCAGCCTCGATGGCATCTGCCAGCATCGCATCAAGGCCGTGCCGCCGATTGACGCGTGCGGCCGCCTGTTTGACGAGAGCGAGCGCATGAACGATTTCGATCGGCATCCGTTCGCGCGCGCCAAACGGGAAATTCTCGATCGAACGCTGCGTTTGCGCGCCCCAATAGGCGTCCGCGGCGACGGCGATCTCACCGATGCTATCGGTTTCGATCCGCGTGTCGCTCATCCCGCCAGCGTCCGCGTCACCACCACCGAACCGGCCCAGATGATCGCGACCAGGCTCAGCATCTTCCAATATCCGGTATCGCCGACGCGGCGGCGCAGCCAGGCGGCGAGCAGCCAGGCCAGCACCAGCGCCGGGGTCAGTACCAGCAGGCTAAAGCGCAGCAGCCCGTCGGCAATCTGGCCGCGCGCGGTGCCGTCCTCGAACAATGTATAACCCTCGACGCCCCACCAAAAGGCCATCGTCAGCACCAGCATTCCCGCGAGCGCCCAATATTGCCAGAACCGGCTGGGGGGCCATGACGGCTCCACCGCGCTATTTCCGCTTGCCGAAATCCACCGTCACGACGTTCGACCCATCCTCGCTCGCCGTATCGGGGCGGTCGTTGTCGGCCTCGTCATGCGGCTCGGGCTGAAGGCCGGAATCGTCATCGCTGACCTGGAACTGCAATCCGAAATCGACCGACGGATCGACGAACGCGGTGATCGCGGCATAGGGAATGGTCAGGATCGACGGGGTCTGGTTGAATGACAGCCCGACGCTGAAATGATCGCTCGCGACCTTCAGGTCCCAGAAACGGTTCTGCAGCACGATCGTCATTTCGTCGGGGAATTTGGCGATCAGATGCGCCGGAATCGACACCCCGGCCGCCTGCGTCTTGAAGGTGATATAGAAATGATGCTCGCCGGGCAGGCTGTCATAGCCTTCGATCTGGCGCAGCACGCGGCCGACCACGGCGCGCAGGGCGTCCTGCACGATTTCGTCATAGGGAATCAGGCTGTCGCGAACGTCATCACTCATGGGGCAGGGGGATGAACGGAGCGGGCTGGTCGGTCAAGGGGGGAGAGTGGCCTTGCATGGCGAAAAGTGGCTGCTATGGGGCAGGGCATGCGAACCGCCACCGTCCAGCGCACGACCAAGGAAACCGACATCGCGATCGCCGTCAACCTCGACGGCACCGGCGATTACACGGTTTCGACCGGCATCGGTTTCCTCGACCATATGGTCGAACAATTGTCGCGCCACTCGCTGATCGACATTTCGATGCAGGTAAAGGGCGACCTCCACATCGACCAGCACCACACGGTCGAGGACAGCGCGCTCGCGCTCGGCGAGGCGGTGGCGAAGGCGCTCGGCGACAAGCGCGGCATCGCGCGCTACGGCGAGGCGCATGCGCCGATGGACGAAACGCTGACGCGCTGCGTCCTCGATATTTCGGGGCGTCCGCACTGCGTCTATAAATCCAGCTTCTCGCAGCCGCGCCTCGGCGAAATGGATACCGAAATGTTCCCGCACTGGTTCCACAGCTTCGCGCAGACCGCGGGCATCACGCTGCATATCGAAATGCTGTACGGCGAGAACAACCATCACATCGCCGAAAGCATGTACAAGGCGCTCGCCCGCGCGCTGCGCCAGGCGGTCGAGATCGACCCGCGCAAAGGCGACGCGATTCCCAGCACGAAGGGCGTGCTGTGACCAACACAATAAATAGGGACAGTCCCTATTTATTGCCGTGCTGCGCATGACCATCGCCCTGATCGACTATGGCGCGGGCAATCTTCGCTCGGTGCACAATGCGCTCGTCGCGGCGGGCGCCGAAGGCGTGGTGGTTACCGCCGATCCTGATGTCGTCGCGAAGGCCGACCGCATCGTGCTACCCGGCGTCGGGGCGTTCGCGGCCTGCATGAACGGACTGTCCGCAATCCCCGGCCTGGTCGACGCAATGGACCGCCGCGTCCGCACCGAAGGCGCGCCCTTTCTCGGCATCTGCGTCGGCATGCAGTTGCTCGCCGACGCGGGCGAGGAACATGGGCGGCACGCAGGCCTCGGCTGGATCGGCGGCACCGTCCGCGCCTTCGATCCCGCGCCCGGCCTGCGCATCCCGCACATGGGCTGGAACGACGTCGTCCCCGCTTACCCGCACCCGGTGATCGCCGCGGGTGAGGCTTACTTCCTCCACGGCTATCATTTCGCCGACGCCGCCGACGTCGCCGCCACCAGCACTCACGGGGCGACCTTCACCGCCGCGGTGGCAAAGGACAATATCGTCGGCGTCCAGTACCACCCCGAAAAAAGCCAGGCCTACGGCCTCGCAACGCTCGAAAGGTTTTTGAAGTGGCGGCCCTGACCATCTTTCCCGCGATCGACCTTAAAGGCGGGCAGGTGGTGCGCTTGGCCGAGGGCGATATGGACCGCGCCACCGTCTATGGCGATGATCCCGCCGCGCAGGCGCGCCTGTTCGCCGATGCGGGCGCAACCCACCTCCACGTCGTCGATCTCGACGGCGCCTTCGCAGGTGCCAGCATCAACGGCGCCGCGGTCGAGCGCATCATCGCCGCCTTTCCCGGCAAGGTGCAGGTCGGCGGCGGCATCCGTAATCGGGAAGGCGTCGATCGCTGGCTGGCGCTGGGGGTCGATCGCGTGATCATCGGCACCGCGGCGCTCAAGGATCCCGAGTTCGTGAAGTCCGCCGCGCGCGACCTACCCGGCCGGATCGTCGTCGGGGTCGACGCCCGCGACGGCATGGTCGCGACCGAAGGTTGGGCCGATGTGTCCGACGTCCGGGTCGAGGATCTGGCGCGGCGGTTCCAAGACGCGGGGGTCGCGGCGTTGCTGTTCACCGACGTTGGCCGCGACGGGCTGCTCAAGGGCTGCAACGTCGAGGCGACCGTCGCGCTGGCGCAGGCGGTTGCCATTCCGGTGATCGCGAGCGGCGGGGTTGCGGACATCGCCGACATCCACGCGCTCCGCCCGCATGTCGCCGACGGCATCGAGGGCGTGATCACCGGGCGCGCGCTCTACGACGGGCGGCTCGATCTGGCCGAGGCGATTGCGGTGGGGCGCGGATGAGAGAGGACGCTATCGCTTCCTCCGTTCGCCCTGAGCTTGTCGAAGGGCCGTTCTTTCTTTTGAACGTCGAAAGAAAGAAGAACGGTGCTTCGACAAGCTCAGCACGAACGGATTTTGGGGACATTTTCCCATGACCGTCCGCGTCCGCGTCATCCCGTGCCTCGACGTCGCCGACGGGCGCGTCGTCAAGGGCGTCAATTTCGTCGACCTCCGCGACGCGGGCGATCCGGTCGAGGCGGCGCGCGCCTATGACGCGGCGGGCGCCGACGAGCTCTGCTTCCTCGACATCAGCGCGACGCATCAGGGCCGCGGTACCTTGCTCGACATGGTCAGCCGCACCGCCGCAGTCTGCTTCATGCCGCTCACCGTCGGCGGCGGGGTGCGCAGCGCCGACGATGCGCGCGCGCTGCTGCTCGCGGGCGCCGACAAGGTTGCGGTCAACAGCGCCGCGGTCGCGCGCCCCGAACTCGTCGCCGACATCGCCGACCGCTTCGGCAGCCAGTGCGCGGTCGGCAGCATCGACGCGCGACGCGTCGCAGAAGGCCGGTGGGAAATCTTCACCCACGGCGGCCGCCAGCCGACCGGAGTCGACGCGATCGAGCATGCGATCCGCTTGGCCAAACTCGGCGCGGGCGAATTGCTCGTCACGTCGATGGACCGCGACGGCACCAAGGACGGCTACGACCTGACGCTCACCCGCGCGATCGCCGATGCGGTCAGCGTCCCGGTGATTGCATCAGGCGGCGTCGGCAACCTCGATCATCTGGTCGCCGGGGTGATCGACGGCGGCGCGAGCGCGGTCCTCGCCGCCAGCATCTTCCACTTCGGCGAAGCCACGATTGCCGATGCCCACGCGCGGCTCGCAGCGGCGGGGTTGCCGGTGCGGTCGCACTGACGCCTTTCTTTACCGTAGCCCTGAGCCTGTCGAAGGGCGCCTCACTGAGAAGCGCCCTTCGACAGGCTCAGGGC
>JAFAGN010000241.1 GCA_023422695.1 Pseudomonadota bacterium | reverse complement strand
CAGAGACCGCAGAGAAATTTTTGGGTGCGCGCGGAGACGCGGAGACGCGGAGAATAAAAGAGATTGCGCCTTCGGCGCGGAGGTGGGTCACGCCGCAATCTCCGCATAGCCTTCGCGTTCGAGTTCGAGCGCCAGCTCCGGTCCACCCGACTTCACGATCCGGCCCGCGGCCAGCACATGGACGAAATCGGGCTGCACATAGTCGAGCAGGCGCTGGTAATGGGTGATCAGCAGCACCGCCTTGTCGGGGCGCCGCATGATCGCATTGATCCCGTCGCCGACGGTGCGCAGCGCGTCGATGTCGAGGCCCGAGTCCGTCTCGTCGAGGATCGCGAGCTTGGGGTCGAGGATGCCCATCTGCACCATTTCGTTGCGCTTCTTCTCGCCGCCCGAAAAGCCGACGTTCACCGGGCGCTTGAGCATATCCATGTCCATTTTCAGCAGCCCCGCCTTCTCGCGGGCGAGCTTCAGGAATTCGCCGCCCGACAGCGGTTCCTCTCCGCGCGCGCGGCGCTGGGCGTTGAGCGCTTCGCGCAGGAACTGGACGTTCGAGACGCCGGGGATTTCGACCGGATACTGGAAGCCCAGGAACAGCCCCGCCGCAGCGCGCTCATGCGGTTCCATCTCGAGCAGGTCCGCGCCGTCAAGCGTCGCGGACCCGTCGGTCACGTCATAACCCGGTCTGCCGCCCAGCACATAGGACAGCGTCGATTTGCCCGCGCCGTTCGGTCCCATGATCGCATGAATTTCACCCGCGTTGATGCTGAGCGACACGCCTTTCAGAATCGGTTTGTCGGCGATGGTGGCGTGCAGGTTTTCAATCGTCAGCATGTCAGACTTTCAGGCAGGATGAAGCAACGCGGCGCGCGCCGATTGGCGCGCCGACGTTGGGCAGGTGCTGTGGGGGGCAGATGAGGTGCGCAAGGCCCGCGAGGGGCAGGGAGCGGGGCGCGGCTATTCGGCGGCGAAGATCTCGGCCAGTTCCGAATTGGCGACTTCCTCGACGCTGATCACGCTGGTGTTCTGCAGATGTTGCAGCCGCCGGATCAACATGGTCACGGCATGATGCGGCACGGTGATCACCTCGTCGCGATCGCGTTCCGATTTTTTCTGCTGGCGGATGACCACGCCCTGATGCGTCGGATAGGCGGTCACCGCCTGCACGGGATGCACGACCAGATCGGCGTCCGACCAGTTGAATTCCAAACCGCGTGCCATGCCTGTGTCTCCGGATCGAATCGGACAGGGGGCGAGCATATGACAAAGGCGTGACGTCCCATGTCCCCGGATGCGGACTGGCAGAAATTATAGTTAATTCCGGCTGGTTTGCAGCGGAGTTGAGGGTGATTCCAGCCTGAATTGTCTCAATTCGGGGCATGTGCCGCGGTGCCGCGGACATCGCTGTCCTCGCCAGTTTGGATTGCACCGTGGCCGAAGCCCGAAGATCGTCACTGCTGCGCATCTTGCGCCTTCATTCGATCCAGGATTCGGCGTTCGGCGGCGCCGACGATGGCGTTGGCGGCCTTTTCCGCCGTTTCGCGGCTGGAAAAGGGAATCTGCTCGCCAATACCGTCGGCCAGGACATTGACCGCCACCTCGCGCGCGCCCGCAACCGATGCGACGTCGGCGAAGCTGACCGGAAAGCGACCGAATTCGGCCTTGTAGCTGGCCGCGGCACGCAACAGATCGCGCTCATAAGATGTGACCGCGCCGCGAACCTCCGGTGGCAATTTCTCCACGAGCGTCGCGGTGTCGAGCAAACCGCTTTCGCCCGCCGAACCCGCGTCGCCGCATGCGGTTAGCAGCGCAAAGCTCAAGCAGGCAGGAATGACGAAGCTGCGGCGCATCATCCGACGCTCCCCTCAAGCGAAATCCCCAACAGCTTCTGCGCCTCGACCGCAAACTCCATCGGCAGTTGTTGCAGTACTTCCTTCGCAAAGCCGTTGACGATCAGCGCCACCGATTCCTCTGCATTCAGCCCGCGCTGCATGGCATAGAACAGCTGGTCGTCGCTGATTTTGCTCGTCGTCGCTTCATGTTCGACGGTCGCGGTCGGGTTGCGGACTTCGATATAGGGGACGGTGTGGGCGCCGCAGCTGCTGCCGAGCAGCAGGCTGTCGCACTGGGTGAAGTTGCGCACGCCTTCGGCATTCGGCGCCACCCGCACGATCCCGCGATAGGTGTTGTTCGACTTGCCGGCGCTGATCCCTTTGCTGACGATAGTCGATCGCGTGCGCTTGCCATTGTGGATCATCTTGGTGCCGGTGTCGGCCTGCTGGAAATTGTTCGTCACCGCGACCGAGTAGAATTCGCCGACGCTGTCGTCCCCGTTGAGGACGCAGCTGGGGTATTTCCAGGTGATCGCCGATCCGGTTTCGACTTGCGTCCACGACACCTTGCTGCGCGCGCCCTGGCACAGCGCGCGCTTGGTCACGAAATTATAGATGCCGCCCTGGCCCTCGGCATTGCCGGGATACCAGTTCTGGACGGTCGAATATTTGATCTCGGCATCGTCCAATGCGACCAGTTCGACCACTGCGGCGTGGAGCTGGTTCTCGTCGCGCATCGGCGCGGTGCAGCCTTCGAGATAGCTGACATAGGCGCCCTTGTCGGCGACGATCAACGTCCGCTCGAACTGCCCCGTATTCTCGGCATTGATGCGGAAATAGGTGCTGAGCTCCATCGGGCAACGCACGCCTTCGGGCACATAAACGAAGGTGCCGTCGGAGAAGACCGCGCAGTTGAGCGTGGCGAAATAATTGTCGTGCATCGGCACGACCTTGCCGAGCCACTTTTTCACCAACTCGGGATATTCGCGGATCGCTTCGGAGATCGACAGGAAGATCACGCCCGCGCGCTTCAATTCCTCGCGGAAGGTCGTCGCGACGCTGACGCTGTCGAACACCGCGTCGACCGCGACCTTGCGCGCGCCCTCGACGCCAGCGAGCA
>JAFAGN010000238.1 GCA_023422695.1 Pseudomonadota bacterium | reverse complement strand
CCCCCTCACATATGCCCCGTCACCTCCGGCGCGTTCCACCAATTGTTCCCCGCGCCATCCATATGCTGCACCGGCAGCGCCGCCATCGCGGCATGGTCCAGATCGTCGAGGCACGCGATCGCCACCGAGATATACGCCCCGCCGATCTCCTCGACATATCCCTGGCCATAGGGCGCCACGCCGCACGTCTTGCAGAACAGGTGATGCACGCTCGCCGACCCGAACTGATAGTCGGACAGCGCCGCCGGATCGGTCAGCAAGCGAAAGGCGTCGGGTTTGATCTGCGCGCTCCAGCCGCGCTTCTTGGTACAGATCGAACAATTGCACTTGCCCGTCCCCGCCTCCAGATCAATGTCGGCTTCGAATTTGACCGCGCCGCAGTGGCACGAACCATGATGGGTCTTCAGCATTGTCAATCCTCCGGTCTGGCGGCGCCCAGCGCGCCCTCACCCGGGGATTAGCCGATCCCCCTGACAGAACATGTCAGGAGGCCGCGTCCAGCCCGTTCTGCCGCCACCAGTCGGCCATCAGCACGGCGCGGCGTTTTCCATATCCTTCGCTGCCGATCCGCGCCGCGGTCACCCGGTCGATGCGGAAACTGCGGAAATCCTGCCGCAACAGGCACCAGGCGGCGATCACCTGCTTTTCCTCGAAATAGGCCAGCGCGGCGGGCCAGATCGCGCGTTCGCTCGCCCGCCCGTTTTCGTCGGCATAGGCGATGTGGAGCGTCTTTTCGGCGCGCATCGCCTCGCGCACCGTCGCCAGCAGCGGCGCGTCGGTCTCGCGCCAGCGGCTGCTCACCGGCCACAGCCCCGCTTCGTCGATCCGCTGTTTCAGCGCGTCGGGGCTCGCCGCCGCGATCTTCGCCAGCGCCAGCCCCGCGGCGCGCGACAGCGATCCGTCCTGCCGCCCCTCGACCCAGCGGGCGCCGAGCACCAGCGCCTCCAGCTCGTCGGCGGTGAACATCAGCGGCGGCAGGAAAAAACCGGCGCGCAGCACATAGCCGACCCCCGCCTCGCCCTCGATCGGCGCGCCGAGCGCGATCAACGCCTGAATGTCGCGGTACAGCGTGCGCACCGACACGCCATGCTCGTCGGCCAGCACGTCGGCAGTCACCGGTCGGCGGCGGCGGCGCAGGCTGTCGATGATCGCAAAAAGCCGTCCTGTCTTCGCCATGCTGCCCTTCGTCCGTCAGCGCCGCCGATACACCCAGCGCATCGGCTTTGACCCGTCGATCAGCGAGATCGTCGCGGTCAACGTGTCGCCGGTGCGGGCATAGGCGATGCGCTGCGGATAATCATGCGCGGCATTTTCGAACGTCGCGCTCGTGCCGTCACGCCGCACCAGCGCAAACGCCACCGGCGCCCGTCCGCCCGGCTGCGCAATATAGGCGGGCACCCCATCCGGCCCCGCCGCAATCCGCAGAAATTCGAATTCGCGCAAGGCATCGCCGCGTCCCGATCGGCTATGCCCCAGCATCACCCCGCCGCGCGGCGCCGCCCAGCTTTCCTCCGTCCAGCGCTCGCCCTCTTCGCGGCTCCATTGCCCCGCCAGCCACGCGAGATCGTCGATTTTCGCCGCAGGCCTCGCCGCGACCAGCAGCAGCGCCAATCCGGCAGCCAACAGGGATTTCATCGCCAACATCCTCCCCTCGATCGCGCCCGCGGGCGCCCCGTCGCTGCGGCGATCCTGATCGAATTGCGCCGCAAACGATAGCAGAATCGGTCCGCGCCTTCGCCGCACTGGTACACCGGCGCATTGTATCTCGGTCGCCGCCGCTGATATGGCGCGGCGATGCCGATGCGCCTCGTCCTTACCCTGGTTGCCGTCCTCGCGATGGCGTGCTTCGCGCTCCCGCAACCGGTCGCAGCCGCCTACCCCTGCCCCGGCGGCCCCGGCCCCGGCGAGGTGCAGGTCGGCGTGTCGGGCGGCACCCACGGCGTCGCCGCGGTTCCGGTGTGCGAAAGCACCGGCGGCGGGGGAAGCAGTGGCGGCGGCGTCTATTATATCTATGGCTCGGTCGCGTGGCACCCCGACGCCGACGATGTCTGGATGGCGGGCCGGCAGGCGGGCAGTCATTTTGCCGAGGCCGAGGCCTTGGACGAATGCAATCGGACGATGGGCGGCGGGTGCCGCTCGATCGGCGAATGGCACAATTCGTCGATGACGATCATCCGCGACAATCAGGGGGTGCTGTACAACGGCTGGAACGGACAGGGCGGTGCCGGGCGCCAACGCGTGCTGGCCGAATGTTCTGCCAAACAATTTCTGCCGTGCGAAATTTTGCACCGCTTCGGGTCCGACAAGCGCCGCTACAGTCCCGCGCCGCGCGCGCGCAAACTTTATGCCAGCGCAGCCTGGGTGTTCGGCGAAGGTTTTGACGGACGGCTCTATATCGCTAGCGGTCATCACGATATCGCGGCGGCCGATCGGGCGGCGCTCGGCGCTTGCGGCGCCGCAACCGGGCGCACTTGCCAGCTTGCCGCCGTCGTCGGCAACGGCATGATCCAGCCGTTCAAGGCGAACACCGACACCAGCGTCCTGGTCGAACGCACTGCCAAACGCGCGGCGCAGGCGGCCCAAGTCGATTGCAAACGCAGGCAGAGCAAATGTAGTTTGCAGCGCAGTTACGACAGCCGGACGCCGGGCAATTTCGTTCACGACTATAACCCGCCATCCACCGACCCGAGCTCGCCATGACCCGTGTTCTGACCGCCCTGATCCTCTTCGTCGCCGCCGCGCTGGCGCTTGCGCCCGCTCCGGCGGCGGCGGCCTACCCCTGCCCCGGCGGCCCCGGCCCCGGCGAAGTGCAGGTCGGCGTCTCGGGAGGCAGCCATGGCGTCGCCGCGGTTCCGATGTGCGAAAGCACCGGTGGCGGTGGCGGCGGTGGCGGGGGTGTTTATTACATCTACGGCGCGATCGCCTGGCATCCGGACGCCGACGATGTGTGGATGGAGGGCAGCTACGACGGCTCCCACACCGCCGAACGCGTTGCGCTCGACGCGTGCAACCAGGCGATGGGCGGCGGCTGCACCTCGGTCGGCGAATGGCACAATTCGTCGATGCGGATCTTTCGCGACCGCGAGGGCGCGCTGTGGTCGGGGTGGCATGGCGATGGCGGCGTCCGCAGCAAAAAGACGCTCGCCGATTGCAGCGCCAAACAACTGCTGCCGTGCGAAGTGCTCGGTACCTATTCGTCGAGCAAAAGCCGCCATCGTCCAAAACCCACGGCCCGCAAACTCTATGCGGTCGGCGCATGGGTCGAGGGGACCGAGGGGTTCGACAGCCGCCTCTATATCGCCAGCGGCCAGCGCGATCGCGCGACGGCTGAACGCCTGGCGCTCGACGCCTGTACCAAGGCGACCCGCCAGCGCTGCGCTATCCTCGCTTTCGCCGGGAACGGCTATATCCAGACCTACAGCCTCGGCACCGACGGTCAGAGCGCGACCGCCGAAACCAGCCCCAAACGCGCTGCGCAAGCGGCACAGGTGAACTGCAAGAAACGCAAACAGCCCTGCACCCTGCAGCGCGTTTATGACAGCCGCACCCCGGGCGAATTCGTCCACGACTTCATGGCGGCACCGACAAAATAGTCGCCCGGCGTCAAGGCCGGAACCCGGCGGCACCGCAATCACCATGGCCCGGGCGGCGACGATCGGCCTCCGTGCGCGGCAGCGCACTCGCTTCCGCACGCCCCGCAGGCGCCAGCCGCACGGATATAATGACCCGGGTCTTTACCCTGGTTTTCATCGATCAACTGTCACGGATATAGAAATGATCGCTCGGGGCAAAATATAAAAAAATTAAACCTAAATATAATCCCCCCATTTTCACCCAGGAGGTCGTGTGACTGTTTGCATAAAGGATCTGATCGAAGAATCACTGAGCCATCGCGCCGTGAACCATCCCTATCTTGCGGCGCTCGATAGCGACGATCTTCCCGATACCGAATGGGCCTTGCGCGATTTTGCCGAACATTATTACGGCTATTCGCTGCATTTCCCGCGTTACCTGACCACGGTGATTTCCAAGCTCGAAACCCCGGCACATCGCCACAGCCTGCTCCAGAACCTGACCGAGGAATCGGGCATCTATGATGACGAGGAATATGCCGAGCTCGCCGCGGTCGGGGTTCAGCGCGAATGGATCGAAGGCATCCCGCATCCCCAATTGTTCCGCCGCTTTCGCGAGGCGACGGGCATCGTTCGGCCCTATGCGGCCGAGGATGACGCAATCGAACTGGTGTGCTGGCGCGAATCCTTTCTGACCACGTTGACCCATGGCTCCGCCGCCGAAGCGCTGGGTGCGCTCGGCCTCGGCACCGAAAATATCGTCAGCACCATCTACATCCCCTTCGTCAACGCGATCGCGCGTACCGATCTCCACCCGCGCGACACGGTGTTTTTCCCGCTGCACACCGCGGTCGACGACCATCATCAGGAAGCGCTGGAGGATATCTCGCTGGCCTTTGCCACGACCCCGACGGGTAAGGGCGATCTGCGCCGGGGGATGATCAAGGCGCTGTCGCTGCGCTCGTCCTTCTGGGACTGGCTCTACGAACGCGCGCTTGCGCGTGCCGAACGCCCCGCAATGGCGATGGCCGTCTGACTGCAACGGCGCGGGGCTGCACGGCGCTGCCGTCGCTCCCGGCCCCGCGCCCCGACAGGGAAATTTCCGCATGAACGCCGACCTGATCACCCTCATCGCCAATATCGAAGCGCGCCGCCCGCTCGCCGCCCACGCGCCCGTCGGCGCGTTCCAGGCCGATCCCGGCAACAATCACCGCCAGATCTATCGCAACTGCAATCCCAAGCTGGGCATCGACTTTGCCGTCGACGTCCTCGATTTTCCCGGCACCCAGGCGTTCGATGCGCGCGTCGTGCGGATCGCCGCGGGGTGCAACAACGAACTGCACAAACATGCGCATGAATCGCTGTTCTATGTGATCAGCGGCGCCGCCGAGGTGCGCATCGGCGACGCGGCGCTCCGGCTGGAGCCCGGCGGGCTCGCCTTCGTCCCGCGCTGGGTGTTCCACCAGTCAAAAAATCTGTCCGACAGCGACGAGCTGGTGATCCTGGCGATCACCGACTTCGGGCTGACCAAGGCGGTGCTGGGCGATTATGACAAGCGCACCCGGCTCGCCGCGGGCGGCGCCGATGTCCTCGATCATATCGACGATCGCTCGCTGGCCGCCACGTAAGGCGGCGGCCAATTTAAGCGGCGGATCCCCGGCGAAGGCCGGGGATCATATCAATGCCGAACGGGGACGAACCGCGGCCCCTGATCGCGCGCGCAGGGTCAGGGCTGCGGTATCGGGTTCCGCACATCCTCGACCAGTTCCCAGCATGTCTCGGTCGGGAAAAACAGCAAGGTGCCGCCGCCGCCGGTGGCGCGCACCATCTCGCCCAGCCCTTCTTCCAGCTCGGGCGGCGGCGGGGTCTGATGCTTCTGGAAAATCCCCGGCTGCCAGTCGACCCGGCGCCGATTGTCGTTCGCGGTGTTGAACTCCAGCGCGACATAGGACAGGTCGCGCCACGACGCGCCGGGCTTGCTTTCGAACGCCGCCGCCGATTCCGCGGTGACGAAGTCATAATCCATCGGCGCCACCGGAAAATCGTCGCGGCCCAGATATTCGCTGCGTGGCACCGCACGGCTTTTGCCGGTCATCCCGTAATTGACCGTCGCCGCGCTATATTTCTCGCGCACCGCCCATGACCCACTATACGCCTTGAAAAAGGACGCGAAATCGACCGCGTTGCACGCCCCGTCGGCCATGTCCAGGAACAGCCGGTCGCTCTCGGTCATCGTCCGCGCCGCTGGAAACTTGGGGGCAGCGGCGCCTGCGCCGTCCGCCGCATCGCGGCCCGCCTCCGGCGCTGCGGCATGGTTCGCGGCATCGGCGCTGCCGCTCGCCTCGTTACCGCACGCCGCCACCGCGAACAGCGCCAGTGCCGCCAGCGACAGGCGCCGCCGCCGAAAACATTGCTCGATCATCTGCCTGTCTCCTGTCGTTGTCGCGCCCCGTGCGCCGCCGCTTCGGTGCGTAGCACAGCGGTACGCCTGCCGTCGCACCGGCCGATTGTACCAGTACCCCGTGCCATCGGGTCACGCGGCGCGGCAAGCCCTATAGTCGCGGGGCATGAGACCCTTGACCGCCGCTCGCGTCCGTCGCTGGCGCCTCCTGTTTGCGTATGTCGCCGCGGCGGTCCTTTTCTCATTTGCGGCCGCACCGCCCGCGGCCGCCGCCTATCCGTGCCCCAACGGCCCGGGTCCGGGCGAGGTGCAGGTCGGGATGGCGGACGGCGGCCATGGCATCGCCACCCTGCCGATGTGCAACCGCGTCGGCGCGGACGAGGCGCCAGTCGGCCCCGGCGCACCGGGCGCCCCGGTAATGATACCGCGAGGGGCCACCTACACCTATGGCTCGATCGCCTGGCATGCCGATGCCGCGGATGTCTGGATGGTCGGCAACGCCGGCGCCGCGAGTACCGCCGAACGCGAGGCGCTCGCCGCGTGCGAACGCGCGATGGGCGGCGGCTGCACCTCGATCGGGACATGGCATAATTCGGCGATGAAGATTTTCCGCGACCGCCACGGCGGGCTGATCTCGGCGTGGGATGGCGACGGGGGCGCGCACAGCGCCCGCACCCTCGCCGCCTGCACAGCCGGCCAGCTGCTGCCATGCGAGCTGTTCGGCACCTTTCCGTCCGCGCGGCGGCGGCACGCGCCCGATCCCGCCGCCGTGCGCAAGCATTATGCCGTCGTCGCCTGGGTCGACGGCAGCGACGGGTTCGACAGCCGCCTCTATATCGCCAGCGGCCAGGCCGATGTGGCAAGCGCCGAACGCCGCGCGCTCGCCGCCTGCGCCGCCGCGACGCAGCGGCGCTGCGCCATCCTCGCCCGCGTCGGCAATGGCGTCATCCAGCCCTATCGGCTCGGCGACGACAATGAACAAAGCGCCACCGTCGAAACCAGCGGCGCGCGCGCCGCCCGCGCCGCGCAGGCCAATTGCCAGCGCCGCGGCCAGCGCTGCGAATTGCAGCGCGCCTACGACAGCCGCACCCCCGGCGAGTTCGTGCATGATTTCAACGCCGCCGCCGCGAAATGAGCGGCAACGCTCGACAGCGACGCTACGGCCCGCTACATCTTCGCCATCCCCGGGGAGCCGCGCGCGTGATCGCCGGTTGAGAGCGGAATAGACCGCGACCCGTTGAACCTGATCCCGGTAACTCGGGCGGAGGGAGGGTCGGCGTTCCGAACCGGAAAACCGTCTTTCGCTCCGTAACCAATGGAGCGACTGCACATGGCCGACATCGACTCGAAGTTCGAATCCGCAACCCCCATCGGCGTCACCACCGGGCCGATCCGCGGCAGCCGCAAGATCCATGTCGCGGCGCAGACGGGCAGCGGCATCCGCGTCGCGATGCGCGAAATCCTGCTCGAACCCTCGTCGGGCGAGCCCCCCGTCCGCGTCTATGACACCAGCGGGCCGTACACCGACGCTGACGCGGTCATCGACATCGCCAAAGGCCTCCCCGAACTCCGCCGCGACTGGATCCGCGGCCGCGGCGACGTCGAGGAAGTCGCCCAGCGCGAAGTCCGCCCCGAGGATAACGGCCAGCTCGGCCCCGACCGCAGCGGCGGCGTCCCCGCCTTCCCCAACGTCCGCAAGCAGGTGCTGCGCGCCAAGCCCGGCCAGAACGTCAGCCAGATGCACTATGCCCGCCGCGGCATCATCACGCCCGAGATGGAATATGTCGCCGAACGCGAGAATCTCGGCCGCGCGCGCCTCGCCGAATATAAGCGCGACGGCGAAAGCTTCGGCGCCAGCATCCCCGACTATGTCACCCCCGAATTCGTCCGCGACGAGGTCGCCCGCGGCCGCGCGATCATCCCCAGCAACATCAACCACCCCGAAAGCGAGCCGATGGCGATCGGCCGCAACTTCCTCGTCAAGATCAACGCCAATATCGGCAACAGCGCGGTCGCATCCGACGTCGCGTCCGAGGTCGACAAGATGGTCTGGTCGATCCGCTGGGGCGCCGACACCGTCATGGACCTGTCGACCGGCCGCAACATCCACGACACGCGCGAATGGATCATCCGCAATTCGCCCGTGCCGATCGGCACCGTCCCCATCTATCAGGCGCTCGAAAAGGTCGGCGGCATCGCCGAGGATCTGACCTGGGAAATCTTCGCCGACACGCTGATCGAGCAGGCCGAGCAGGGCGTCGACTATTTCACCATCCACGCGGGCGTGCGCCTTCCTTACGTCCCCCTCGCGGCAAAGCGCATGACCGGCATCGTGTCACGCGGCGGCAGCATCATGGCGAAATGGTGCCTCGCGCATCACAAGGAAAGCTTCCTCTACGAACGCTTCGACGAGATTACCGAGATCATGAAGGCCTATGACGTCGCCTACAGCCTCGGCGACGGCCTCCGCCCCGGCAGCATCTATGACGCGAACGACGAGGCGCAGTTCGCCGAGCTCTACACGCTGGGCGAGCTCACCAAGCGCGCGTGGGAGCAGGATGTGCAGGTGATGATCGAGGGCCCGGGCCATGTCCCGATGCACAAGATCAAGGAGAATATGGACAAGCAGCTCGAAGCATGCGGCGAGGCGCCCTTCTATACGCTCGGGCCGCTCACCACCGACATCGCGCCCGGCTACGACCATATCACCAGCGGCATCGGCGCCGCGATGATCGGCTGGTACGGCACCGCGATGCTTTGCTACGTCACGCCCAAGGAG
>JAFAGN010000223.1 GCA_023422695.1 Pseudomonadota bacterium | reverse complement strand
CCCATCAGGCGTGCATAACCGATGGGTGTCTCGACTTCGCTCGACCCGAACGGTTAGAGAGGTCGCATGGAATTGACCCCCACCGACGCGACCCGCTTCGCCACCGCCACCCTCGCCCATCTCGGCCGCGAATATCCCTACAAGATGGACCTCGTGCTGAACGGCCCCGAGGATGCCACGCCCCCGCGCGAGCATCACCCGATCTTTCACGGCAGCTTCGACTGGCACAGCTGCGTGCACGGCTGGTGGCAGATCCTGCGCCTCGCCCGCCGCTTCCCCGATCTTCCGATCAGCGCCGACATCCGCGCCCGCGCCGACGCCATGCTCGTCCCCGACAAGGTCGCGGGCGAACGCGCCTTCCTCGATCGCCCCTATTCTGCAGGATTCGAGCGCCCCTATGGCTGGGCCTGGCTCCTCGCGCTCCACGCCGAGGCCGAACTCAACGATGCGCCCTGGGCCGCCGCGCTCGAACCGCTCGCCGCCGCCTTTGCCGCGCGCTTCCACGCCTTCCTGCCCAAGCTCACCTACCCGCTGCGCGTCGGCACCCATTTCAACATCGCCTTCGCGCTGACGCTCGCGCGCGACTGGGCCAAAACCCGCGACCCCGCGCTCGTCACCCTGATCGACGACCGCGCGCGCGACTGGTTCACCAACGACCGCGACTGCCAGGCGTGGGAACCCGGCGGCGACGAATTCCTCTCCTCGGCGCTCAGCGAGGCGCAGTTGATGACGGTCGTGCTCGGCCCCGACTTCCCCGCCTGGTTCGACGCCTTCCTCCCCCGCGCCGCCGATCAGCATCCCGCCACCCTGTTCACCCCCGCCACCGTGTCCGATCGCAGCGACGGCAAGATCGCGCATCTCGACGGCCTGAACCTCAGCCGCGCATGGAACTGGCGCACGATCGCCGCCGCGCTCGGCCCTGACCATCCGGCGACCCCCGTCGCCGAAGCCGCCGCCGTGCGCCACCTCGCCGCGGCGCTGCCGCACGTCACCGGCGACTATATGGGCGAACATTGGCTCGCGACCTTCGCGCTGCTTGCGCTGGACGGCCTCTAAATTCGTCACCCCGGACTTGATCCGGGGTCCATGACACCCGCGCCGGAATAGATGCCGGATCAAGTCCGGCACGACGAGAGAGGGGTGGAACCCCGCATTGACAACCCCCGCCCCCCCGGCGACAGACGGCGCGAGGGGAGAGGAACCACATGAAGACGCTGCGCCCGACATCGTTCGACGTCGCCGAACGCGCCGGGGTGTCGCAATCGACCGTTTCGCGCGCGCTGCGCAATTCGCCCGGGGTCAACGCCGAAACCCGCGCCCGTGTGTCGGCCGCCGCGCGCGAGCTGGGCTATGTCGTCGACCGCCACGCCTCGTCGCTGCGCCTCAAGAGCAGCGAGACGATCGCGCTTGTTACCATTTGCCGCCCCGGCGAGGATCGCAGCGCGATCAATCCCTTCTACTTCGCGCTATTGGGCAGCATCGCCGCTGCGACCTCGGCGCGCGGGTTCAACCTGCTTGTCTCATTTCAGGAGAGCGAAGCCAATTTCCGCGCAGATTTCGTCGCCTCGGGGCTGGCGGATGCGATGATCGTCATCGGCACCACCAGCAACCGCGCGGCGTGGGACTATTTCGCCGCGGCGCAGGCGTCCGGCCTCGACTTCGTCTGCTGGGGCAGCCCCGGCAGTCCGTTCCACTGGATGCGCAGCGAGAATGACGAGGGCGGCCAGCGCGCCGCGGCGCATTTTGTCGAAACCGGCCGCCGCCGCATCGCCTTTGTCGGGCCGCAGCAATCGCCGCAGCGCCAGTTCGACGAACGCCGCGACGGCTTCGTCGCCACCCTCGCTGCGCACGGGCTGACCCCGGTCATCGCCGAGCCCCCCGCCGCCGCCGACCGCCATGCGCAGGGCATCGGCGCGGTGCAGGCGTTGCTCGCCGCGCATCCCGACATCGACGCCATCTTCGCGGCAAGCGACATGCTGGCGCTCGGCGTGCTGCAAGGCCTCAAGGACGCCGGGCGCCGCGTGCCGCAGGACGTCGCGCTGATCGGCTTCGACGGCATCCGCGCCGGGACGATGGCCGACCCTGCGCTCACCACGCTCGAACCCGATCTCGATGCAGCGGGCGAAGCGCTGGTCGCGATGGCGCTCGAGGATGACGAACGCACCCGCAGCGGTACCCGCATTCCGGTCCATCTCGTCGTCCGCGGAACCGCCTGACCGTTCGCGGCTTTTACCTCACTGTGACCTAACGCACAGAAAAGTAAGACATCGTTATCCATATCGCTGCTACCTTGCGGGGCGCAGAGAGGCAGAAATTTGTCGGGGCAGTTTTTCATCCAGTTGCTCAATCCAGGCATCGGCCTGTTGTTCGCGGCTGCCTTTTTCCTGCTCTGGCTCAACCGCCGCGATCGCTATGTCGCTTATGCCGCAGGCGCCTACACCACCTCCGCCGTCGCCTTCCTGATCCTCGATGTCGGCCCCGCGCTGCCCTATGAACTGCACCGCCTTCCCGCCAATATCGGCTTCCTCGCCACCGGCGCATTGTTCGCCGCCGCGATCATCGGTCGCTACGGGCTGCCGATCCCGTGGCGCGCGATGGCCCTCACCGCTGCGGCATCGATCGCGGTCTTTCTGTGGTTCCTGCTCGGCCAGCCCAGCATCGGCGGGCGCATCCTGTCGATCAGCATCGGCGCCGCGATCATCGCTGCGATGATCGTCCGCGCGCTGTGGCCGCTCGACAAGCCCTATCTCATCGACCGGGTGCTGTTCTGGGTCGCGGCGCTGTCGGTGATCAACCTGACCGCGCGGCCGATCGTCCTGCTCGCGCTCGGCGGCGGCTTCGACAGCTACGACGGCTTTCAACAGTCACTCTATTGGACCACGGTACAGTTCACCCAGGCGATGGTGTCGGTGCTCGCCGCGATCGGGTTGATGGTTGCGATCGCGATCGACCAGATCAACGAACTCCGCCGCCAGGTCGACGATGACAATCTGTCGGGGCTGCTCAACCGCCGCGGGTTCGAAGCGCGCGCCGGGGCGGCGCTCCGCCGCTGCCTCGACGACGATCGCCCGGTGGCGCTGATGATTGCCGACCTCGATCATTTCAAGCGTGTCAACGACAGCTATGGCCACGCCGTCGGCGACGCGATCATCGCGGCGTTCGGCGCGCATGTCCGCGCCATCGGCCCGGCCGAGATGATCGCGGGCCGCATCGGCGGCGAGGAATTCGCGCTGCTCGTCCCCGGCGCAGGAATCGAAACCGCGCGCCAGTTTGCCGAGGCCATCCGCACCGGGCTCGCCGCCGCCGCCGCCGATCGCATTCCGGCGGCGCTGGTCCCCACCACCAGCATTGGCCTGACGATCGGCACCCCCGGCACCGGCCTGTCGGCGCTGATGCACGAAGCCGATCAGGCGCTGTACGAAGCCAAACGCACCGGCCGCAACCGCGTCCGCACCTTCACCCCCAAATCGGTGCGCCTGACCGCCAGCGGCGGCTGACGCCAATGTGATCCGGGTCACCGCGAATATGGCATCGACGGGGTAGCGCGATACAATGGCCGTCAGCCATCGTCGCAACCCGATAAGCCGTTCAACCGACAGGAGATATTATGAAGCTCGTCACCGCCGCCATCGCCGCGCTGCTCCCCCTGTCGGCGTGCGCCGAAGCCGAAGCGCCGCAGGACGGCCCGGCCAAGACCGCCGCCAGCGAACCCAAGATCGCCCCCTCCATCCCGATCAGCGTCAAGGAGGCGCGCCGCGGCCCGGTCGATCTGACCCCCTATATCGGCAAATATCCGTTCGACGTGGTGAACGGTCACCGCTTCCTCGACAATCCCGCAGTCAAGGCCGCGATCGCCGCCAGCGTCCCCGATGCCAAGGCGCGCGCCGGGATCGCTTTCGCCGAGCGCAGCCTCAGCGTGCCGATCGTCCGCGTCGCGGGTGGGCGCATCCTGATCTGGGGCGGCGCATGGCGCGCCGAAGACCGCTATAATTGGGCGGTGGTCATCGCCCCCGACGGCACAAAGCCCGAAGTCTGCATCTTCGAAGCGTTCGGCGACGATCCCGAACTTTGGTCGGCGGCCTGGTACATCCCCGGTCAGCCGCCCGTGATGAAACAGGGCGACTGCCCGTCGGCAGCGGAAGATTACCCCGCTGCCGAGATTGCGGCGGGGTAACGCCCGGCGCTGCTCATTTGGTCAGCACGTTGCCTTTGACGATCTGACCGCGCGCGGGCGGATTGTCCGGCGCGCGCAGCAGCGCGGTATCGCGATCGATCGACAATGCGGCGCAGCCGCTGTCGCGAAATTCGCGCGCGCGCGGTGCGACGCACAGCTTGCCGTCACGCTGCACCAGCCATTTCATCGGCACCGCCGCGCCGTCGCCCCGCTTGACCAGCCCAATACCCCCGCGCCCGAAATAGAGGATGCGGTCGGTGTCGCCCGCGCGGTCCGCCGCCTTTATCGTCATGCTGTGGTTGGTGAGCGCCGCGACGGTCCTTGCGATTGCCGCATCGATCGCCGGCGACAGGTTCCGCGCGTCGCCCCGCGCCAGTTTGGCGTTCAGCGGACCGGTACGCTTGTCGTGCAGCGTCACCAGTGCGCCGGTAACCGTGACAGCCGCGCAAAAATCCTCCTTCCACGCCCCGCCGCTCAGGCAGAGCTGGTCATCCTTGCCGCGGATCGACCAGCGTTCGTCGGGTTGCAGCGCCCAATGATCGAAGTCGGGCTGCTCGTTATGCGCCCGCCGCGCCGTGCCGCCGGGCATCAGATAATGGGCGCGATATTCGCGCGTGCCACCCTCGGGGACAAAGATCATCGTATGGCCGACCAGCGCCGCGATCGCGGCCTTGCCGGTCAGCCGCGGCGTCGACGCCGCCGCCGGATCGAGCTGCCAGGCATCGCCCTCCAGCACCCGTCCCGACCATGCCGACCCGCTTTTCGGGGTCAGCGTCGCGCGCGCGCCTTCGGCCGACAACATGCCGCAATCGCCGTCCCACGGCTGCCGCCCGGCGTCGCTGATGCAGAACCGGCCATCGGACAGATTGGCCCACCGGATCGCCCGCGGTGCGCGCGCATCGCCTGCGCCGCGCGTTACAGCCAGCCCGGTGCCGTCCAGCCGCAGGAACACCCCCGTCTCGGCGCTCGGCTGCTCGGGCTTGGAATAGACCAGCGTGTTGCCGACCAGCGCGCGCGCGGCTTCGTGCCCGACCCGCGGCGACGGCGCTTCCTGCGCATGGGCGGCGGGGCGGGCGGCGCCGGAAGCGCCCAGCAGGCTCATCGCCAAAACCCCGACCCAGAATTGCTTGTCGATCCGCACTTTTTTGTACCTCATGGCCGCGCCGCCGCGCACGATTTCGGGATCACGCATAGCCCCTGCGCCGCTCGATCATGAAGCGATTTTCCGACCCGGTGCGGCGCTTCGGCTGCCGCGATCGCTCCCGCGCACGCCCGGTTGACGGGCCGCTGCGAAAGGTACAAACCCCCGCCATCGGACAAAAAAAGGGACGGGTTTTCATGCGCAAATTGGCAATTTTGGGCGCAAGCCTGCTCGTGCTTTCGGTTCAGCCCAGCTTTGCGCAGGACATCCCCGCCCCGGCGGCGCCTGAAACCGCCGCACCCACGCCCGCTCCCGCCGCCATGGCGGCTGCGGCGGTCGGCAGCGCGCGCACCACGCCCGAGCGCCGCCTGACCGGCGCCGACCTGTTCGACCTTGCAATTGCCGCCGATCCGCAGATCAGCCCCGATGGGCGCCACATCGCCTATGTCCGGCGTCAGAACGACATCATGACCGACCGCGCGGTCAGCTCGATCTGGCTGATCGACACCGCGACCGGCGAGGAAACCCCGCTCGCGGGGCGGCAGGGCGGTGCCTTTGCCCCACGCTGGTCGCCCGACGGCAAACGCCTCGCTTTCGCCTCGACCGAGGGCGGCAGCGCGCAGCTCTGGGTCCGCTGGCTGGCGGGCGGCGAAGCGGTGCGGCTGACCGGCCTGCCGACCGCGCCCTCGTCGCTCGCCTGGGCGCCCGATGGCCGCTCGCTCGCCTATACGATGCTGGTCAAGGACGAGGGGCTGAAGCTCGGCAGCGCCCCCGCCAACAAGCCTGAGGGCGCGAAATGGGCCGAACCGCTCGAAATCCGCGACCTCCTCGCCTATCGCGCCGATGGCCAGGGGTACATCGAACCCGGGTTCGAAAAAATCTTCCTCGTCCCCGCCACCGGCGGCGCGCCGCGCCAGCTGACCTTCGGCCCCTATCACGACAATGGACCCTTGAGCTGGTCGCGCGACGGCCGCACGCTGTATTTCGCGGCCAATCGCAAGTCCGATTGGGAAACCGACCCGCTTGAAAGCGAGGTCCACGCGCTCGACATCGCCAGCGGCCGCGTCACCGCGCTCACCGACCGCAACGGCCCCGACGCCAATCCGCTCGTCTCGCCCGATGGCGGCAAGATCGCGTACCTCGGCTTCGACGACGCCGGGCGCGCCTATGAAAACACCCATCTCTACGTGATGAACGCCGACGGCTCGGGGCGCCGGAACCTGACCGGCAATTGGGATTACAGCGTCGATGCGATCCAGTGGGGCGATGGCGGCCGCGCCATCTATGCGCAGTACGACGATCACGGCGAAACCAAGGTCGCGCGCATCGGCCTCGACGGATCGGTGCGCGACGTCGCCAAGGGGCTGTCGGGCGGCGGCATGGACCGCCCCTATGTCGGCGGCAGCTTCACCGTGTCCGATGGCGGCGCCATCGCCTTCACCGGCGGCACCGCGACCCGCCCGGCCGAGGTGCAACTGGCACGCGGCGGCTCGGCGCGCATCCTGACCGACCTCAACCGCTCGCTTCGCGAAGTCAAATCGCTTGGCGAGGTCCGCAAGATCACCACCCCCTCCAGCCACGACGGCAAGCCGATCGAGGGCTGGCTGACCCTGCCCCCCGGCTATGTCGAGGGGACCAAGGTACCGCTGATCCTCGAAATCCACGGCGGTCCGTTCCAGGCCTACGGCCCGCATTTCTCGACCGACAACCAGCTCTACGCCGCGGGCGGCTATGCCGTCCTGTCGGCCAATCCGCGCGGGTCGACCAGCTATGGCGAAGCCTTTGCGCAGGAAATCGACAAGGCCTATCCGGGCAATGACTATTTCGACCTGATCAGCATCGTCGACCGCGCAATCGCGCTCGGCATCGCCGATCCCGATGCGCTGTTCGTCACCGGCGGGTCGGGCGGCGGGGTGCTGACCAGCTGGATCGTCGGAAAAACCAACCGCTTCAAGGCCGCGGTCGCCCAGAAACCGGTGATCAACTGGACGACGCAGGCGCTGACCGCCGACGGTCCGGCTTTCTTCGGTCGCTACTGGCTGGGCGCGCAGCCGTGGGAAAAGCCCGAACTTTACTGGTCGCTGTCGCCGCTATCGCTCGTCGGCAATGTCGAAACCCCGACCCTCGTCGTCGTCGGCGCCGAGGATTACCGCACCCCGGTCAGCGAATCCGAACAATATTATACCGCGCTGCGCCTGCGCGGCGTCCCCACCGCGCTGGTCAAGATCCCGGGCGCCAGCCACGGCGGCATCGCCGCGCGCCCATCGCAATCGGCGGCGAAGGCCGCGGCGATCCTCGCCTGGTTCGCCAAATATCGCCAGGGCTGGACGCGTCCTGCGGCACCCCCCGCGCGCTGATCGGCCGGCGCCGCTGTGACCGCGATCACGGCGGCGGCCTGCCTACCCCCTTAGTATGATCGCGTCGGCCGATCGCGGCCCGGCAAGAACGGAAAATATGGTCGTGCAAAGAAAGTTCATGGCGGCGCTCGCCATCCTCATCACCGGACTCACCGCCGTGGCCGCCCCTGCCCGCGCCGACGAATCCGCCTTCACCCCGCTCGACGAGATCGAACGCGTCCGTCAGGCGGGCTGCGGCATCGACGATTTTGCGGAATTCCTCGCCTGGTACAGCAGTGCGACGACCGGCGGCGGCTGGCTCGAACAGGTCGTTTTCACCGGCTATATGGTCAACGTCGGCAAGCTCGCCGACCCCGCCGCGCCCGGTTATGGCGTCGATCGCCAGCAATATCTCGGCCAGTTCCGCATCACCTCGCGCGACTATCGCGCCCCCCCCGAGGGAGGCG
>JAFAGN010000193.1 GCA_023422695.1 Pseudomonadota bacterium | reverse complement strand
GTCGAGACACGCGAAGGCAGGCGCAAGCTCAGCGTGTCTCGACTTCGCTCGACACGAACGGGGTTTGAAGATCGCTCAGTCCGCGAACAGCAAAACCGGCGTTTCGATAAGCTTCTTGAGCGCCTGGACATAACTCGCGGCATCCCAGCCATCGACGACCCGGTGGTCACAGCTGATCGACAGGTTCATCAGCTTGGCGCGGCGAATATCGTCGCCGTCAAACACCGGACGCTCCACGATCTTGTTGGGGCCGATAATCGCCACCTCGGGCCGGTTGATCACCGGGGTCGTGGCGATACCACCGAGTGGGCCAAGCGACGTGATGGTCAGCGTCGAGCCCGAAAGCTCGTCCACCTTGGCCTTGCCGGTGCGCGCGGCTTCAGCCAAACGCCCGATTTCGCTGGCCAATTGCCAGACGTTCTTGTCCTGCGCGTCGCGGATCACCGGGACCATCAGCCCGGCATCGGTCTGCGTCGCCATGCCCAGATGCACCGCGCCATAGCGCGTCACGATCCCGGCTTCGTCGTCGTAGCGGGCGTTGATCATCGGAAACTGCGGAATCGTCCGGCAAATCGCGACGATCAGAAAAGGTAACATCGTCAACTTCGGCCGTCCGCCCCGGTTTGCGTTCAAATCGGCGCGCATTTCCTCGAGCGCGGTGACGTCCATTTCCTCGACATAGGTGAAATGCGGGATCGCCCGCTTTGACGCCGCCATATTCTCAGCGATCTTGCGGCGCATACCGATAACCTTGATCGGCTCATCGGCGCGGGCGCGGCTGCCGCCGGGGCTGTGATAGCCCTGCCCGCCGCTATAGCGCAGAAATGCGTCGAGATCGGCATGACGGATGCGATCGCCGTCGGAATGAACCTGCCCAAGATCGACGCCCAGATCCTTCGCACGCGCGCGGACGGCGGGCGACGCCAATATCTTCGCGTCATGGGCTGCGGCAACCGCGGGCGCGCCCGGTGAAACGGTTAAAGGTGGCGTTTCGCTCGGCTTTGCGGTGTTTTTCGGCTCGACGGCCACCGATGTTAACTCTGTTACCTTCGGTTCGGTCACATGATCTGGCCCCGGCGTTTCGGCTTCGATCCGCGCTTCGGCCACCGTGTCCACCGGCGGCGCTTCGGCATCGCCATCGGCGTCGGTTTCGATCACCGCCAGCGTCGATCCGATCGCGATCAGATCGCCAACCTCGCCCGCCAGCTCGACAACGATACCCGATACCGGCGATTCCATCTCGACGGTCGCCTTGTCGGTCATCATGTCGGCCAATTGCGCGTCTTCCTCGACGCGCTCGCCAATTTTGACGTGCCAGGCGACGATTTCGGCCTCGGCGATGCCTTCGCCGATGTCGGGCAGACGGAATGAGTAGCGGGCCATGGGCGTCAGTCCTTCAAAATCTTGGTCAGCGCGGTCGCAATACGGACGGGACCGGGGAAATAGGCCCATTCCAGGCTGTGCGGATAGGGCGTGTCGAAGCCGGTGACGCGCTCAACCGGGGCTTCGAGGTGATAAAAGCAGCGTTCCTGCACCAATGCCGCCAGCTCAGCGCCAAACCCGGAGGTACGCGTCGCTTCGTGGATCACCAGGCAACGCCCGGTTTTTTTCACCGAGGTTTCAATCGCATCGATATCCAGCGGAAGAAGTGTCCTAAGATCAATGATCTCAGCATCGATCTTCAACTCTTCAACAATTGTCTTCACGACATGGACCATGGTGCCATAGGCGAGCACGGTCAGTGCCTCGCCTTCGCGCACTGTCGCAGCCTTGCCGAGCTCGATGCGATAATGCCCTTCTGGTACCGTACTGGCAGAATGTTTGGACCACGGCTCGACCGGACGGTCGTAATAGCCGCTGAATGGGCCGTTATAGATGCGCTTGGGCTCGAGGAATACGACCGGATCATTGTCCTCGATCGCCGCGATCAGCAGCCCTTTGGCATCATAAGGGTTTGACGGAATGACCGTTTTCACGCCGCATATGTGTGTCATGATGCTCTCAGGCGACTGGCTGTGCGTCTGGCCGCCGAAGATGCCCCCGCCGAATGGTGTTCGCACGGTCATCGGGCAGATGAAGTCGCCCGCCGAGCGGTAGCGCAGCCGCGCCGCTTCGCTGACTAGCTGATCGAGGCCGGGGTAGATGTAGTCGGCGAACTGGATCTCGGGGACCGGGCGCAGGCCATAAGCGCCCATGCCGACCCCTACACCAATGATCCCGCATTCGTTGATCGGCGTGTCGAAAACCCGCGTTTTGCCATGTTTTTTCTGCAAACCCGCGGTCGCACGGAACACCCCGCCGAAAAAGCCGACATCTTCGCCCATCACGACGACATTGCTGTCGCGTTCGAGCATGACGTCCATCGCGCTGTTGATCGCCTCGATCATATTCATGGTCTTGGTCGCGGTTTGGGTGTCAGCGCTCATCATTCGGGCTTCCAGTCGGGGCCAAACTTTGCTTCCTGTTCGGCGAGCATCTGCGTGCATTGTTCCTGCAAGTGCCAGGGCATGTCCTCGAACACGTCCTGGAACATCGTTTCGAACGGCTGGTGCATACCATGGCCCAAAATGCCAAGCTTTTCAGATTGCTTCTGGGTCGTTTTGACCAAATCTTCTAGTTCGGAACGCTGCGCCTCATGACGTTCGCCATCCCATTCGCCCAGCGCTTCGAGATGCTGCCGCAGCCGCGCGATGGGATCACCGAACGGCCAGATCGTCGGCTCCTCTGCGGGGCGATAGGCGGTCGGATCGTCCGACGTGCTATGCCCTTCGCTGCGATAGGTGAAATGCTCGATCAGCGTCGGCCCATTATTGGTCCGCGCGCGATCGGCGGCCCACTGCGTCGCGGCATAGACCGCGAGCGGATCATTGCCGTCGATGCGCAGGCCCGCAATGCCATAACCCACAGCGCGCGCCGCAAAGGTCGTGCGCTCGCCGCCGGCAAAGCCCGAAAAGCTCGAGATCGCCCACTGGTTGTTGACGACGTTGAAGATCACCGGCGCATTATATACCGTCGCAAAGGTCAGCGCCGAGTGGAAATCGCCCTCGGCCGACGATCCCTCGCCGCACCATACGGTGGCGATACGACTGTCACCTTTGGATGCCGACGCCATCGCCCAGCCCACCGCCTGCGGATATTGGGTGGCGAGGTTGCCCGAGACGCTGAAGAACCCATGTTCGGGCGCCGAATACATGATCGGCAACTGGCGCCCCAGCAGATGGTCGCCGCGATTCGAGTAAATCTGGTTCATCATCTGGATCAGCGGATAGTCGCGCGCAATCAAAATGCCCTGCTGGCGATAGCTCGGGAAACACATGTCGCCGCGGTCGAGCGCCATCGTCGAGGCGACCGACGTCGCCTCTTCGCCGGTGCATTTCATGTAAAAGCTCGTCTTGCCCTGGCGCTGGGCACGGAACATGCGGTCGTCGAAGGCGCGGACGAGCATCATGTAGCGCAGCATCGTCCGCAGACGTTCGGGGCTCAGCTTGGGATCCCATTGCCCCTTCGCCTGACCGTCGAAATCGAGCACGCGGACGAGGCCATAGCACAGATCGCGCATCGCATCGGGCTTGGTCGCCTCCGATGGCCGCGGCGTCGCGTCGACAGCCGGAACGACAATATCGCCAAAGTCAGGCGTATCGCCCGGGCGGTAGCGTGGTTCGGGGATATGAAGCGACAGCGGCGGCAGGTTGCTCGCCGGGCGCCGGTCCGTTTCGGGCATATCGTCTTCCCATTGCGGCGCGAATCAGCGCCTAGTTATATTTCAGCGTGGCGACATATTATTTCGGTCGCCATACGAATGCAACGCTGGCGATCAGACCGCCACCGGCGCCGCGATATGTGCCTGCGGCGTATAAGCTTCGACCGCGAAGTCATCGAAATGATACGCAAAAATATTGTCCGGCTTCCGCAAGATCTGAAGCTTGGGTGCGCCATCGGGGATCCGACCCATCTGCTGCTCGACCAGCTCGGCGTGATTCAGATACAGATGCACGTCGCCGCCCGTCCACACCAGCTCATGCGCATGCAGGCCGCACTGGTCGGCGACCATCCGCGTCAGCAGCGCCGCTTCGAATATATTGAAGGCAAAACCGAGCCCAAGGTCGCACGACCGCTGGAACAGCAAACACGACAGCCCACCGTCGCTGCGGACGTGAAACTGATATGTCATGTGACACGGCGGCAGCGCCATACGATCGAGATCGGCGACGTTCCAGCCGGTGAAGATGTGCCGCCGCGACCCGGGATTGTTGCGCAGCCCGTCGATCAGCGCCGCAATCTGGTTATGCCCCTGGCTTGCGCGGCGATATAGCCCCTCGCCCGCCGGTTCATACCGCGGCCAATTGACCCATTGATGGCCATAAACGGGACCAAGATCGCCCCATTGCGCGGCAAAGTCGTCATCGGCGACGATCCGCGCCTCGAATTCTTCGGCGCTGATCGTCTCGCCCGTCGCCTTGCGAAATTTTTCAAGCGGCCAGTCGGTCCAGATCTTCACGCCCTGTGACACGAGCGAGCGAATATTGGTGTCACCGGTCAGGAACCACAGCAGTTCGCGCAGCGCGGTTTTCCAATAGACACGCTTGGTGGTCAGCAACGGGATCGCGTCGTCCTTCAGCGAGAATCGCATCGTTTCGCCGAACAGCGAGCGTGTCCCGACCCCGGTGCGGTCGATCCGCTCGTCACCCTCGACCCAGATGCGGCGCATCAGGTCGAGATATTGCAGTTCATAATGGATGGATTCAGACAAGACTCACTCCCAGTTATCCCGTCCATTGCTAGGCCGCAGGCGCCATGCGAACAAGTGCCGAGCAGGCGCGCCGCCCATAAGCGTCCATTGCGGCGCAGTCACCGGTTGGCGCCCGGTGAACGGCGGCGCATCATCGCCCCAATGACGCACCTCGCCTCCATCGATCCGGCGACCGAAGCCTGCCAGCTTCGGGGCCACGTCCCCAGCGAAGCCGAAGATGATCTGGCGCGTCACCTGTTGCGGCCGCATTTTGCCGCCGATCGCGAAACGCTGTTGCTCGTCGGCTTCGATGCGTTCGATCGGCTCGTCCGTCTGGAACGCGCGAGCGGCGAGAGCGCCGACGGCTGCGCCATTCCGCCACGTTGCTGGCGCGGCCTGATCGGAAGCAGCGTCGTCGCGGTGATCATGGCGCACAATCATCCCTCCGGCGACCCCCGCCCGAGCGCCGCCGATGCCAAAGCCACCGCGGCGGCGGCGCTTTTCCTGCGCACGATCGACATCGAGTTGGTCGATCATCTGATCTTTGTTGCAGATGGTCATTTCAGCTTTCGAAGTGCCGAATTGCTGTAGTTGCGGCAATCCTGATCAATGTGCCGATTGGCGCTTGAAGTTCGCCGATTGCGCGTCTAGAGGACCGCCCTGCCTTCGCGGTGACCCCGGTCGCCGCGCAGATCGGTCGGGGAGTAGCTCAGCCTGGTAGAGCACTGTCTTCGGGAGGCAGGGGCCGGAGGTTCGAATCCTCTCTCCCCGACCATTTTCCTGCTTGTTGCAGATTCTGTATCGTCACTTCTTGTAAGTTGGCGCACAACACCCTAGATTTGTTCTACGCCGCCGTGGTTTTCCCCCTTTCCATCGCGGCGAGTGTCCCATCAGCGATGATGCGGGCGCGTCCTCCCTGGACCCTGGCCACCTCGTACTTCGGTACGGGGTGGTTTTTTATTCGGCCGCCTGAATCAGGATATCGGGCGCCGGGCGCGCTTGCCCTGCGGCCCGGACCAGATCGGCAAACCAGCGCGCCATCGATTCCACTCGCGCATGATCGGGCGAACGACCCGCATCCAGATACAGGCATCGATCGATCTCGATTTGCACCGCATGAATCGCCTGCCCCGGATTCCCGTGGGTACGCACGATGTGACCGCCCGCATAAGGCTGGTTGCGCGAAACGGGCACGTCCAGGCCTTCGGCAGCCCGCATCACCAGATCGACAAGCCACGCACCCGCTGTAACGCCGAAATGGTCGCCGACCACAATGCGCGCGCCGTGCGCTGGCTGGCCGAGCGGGATCGACGGCATCGAATGGAGATCGAGCAGAATCGCATGGCCGAACCGGGCGCGTGCCGCGGCCAAAGCATCGGCCAGCGCCGCATGATAGGGCCGGTGAAACGATTCGAGGCGCCATTGCAGCGCCGCTTGGTCGATCGGCTGTTTCCACAGCGGCCCGCAATCCGCCAGCCGCGTCGGCACCACGCCCAATCCGGCGCGTTCCTTACGTCCCGGCGCGGAAAATTGCGGACGCAGCGGGGCTGCGACCTCGCCCGGCGCCATCTGCCCCTCGCCGCGGTTGCAATCGGCGACCGCCCGCGCCCACAACGCCGTCACCACCGTTGCGCCGGCTTCGGCCGCGCTCGCGGCGATCAGGTCACACCAACTGTCTTCGAGTCGTTCCAGATCGGCTTGCGCGACCCGTGCCGACGCCAAAATCTCGGGCGGGTAGAGCCTTCCGGCGTGCGGCACCGAAACCACCACCGGGCTGATCGCCGCAGGCCGATTGACGGCGATGGCGGCGGACGGGATGGTGCGGGATCGCATGGCCAATGGGTGGCAAAAAAACCGCGATGAATCCAGCGCTGCCAAGTCAATTTGTTAAATCTCTGCCGTTATGGCGGATATGGCATTAAGGATGCGACCGACCGATAGTGACCGGAACCGGTGGAACCGAGCGACCAGGGGACAGATTTCAAGATGATTCGTATTCTTCTGGCCGAGGATGATGACGTGATGCGCGAATATCTTGCGCGGGCGCTGACCAGTGCCGGTTATCATGTCACCGCCGTCGATCGCGGCACCGCCGCCGTCCCCTATATCGATTCGGGCACCTTCGACCTGCTGCTGTCCGATATCGTCATGCCCGAAATGGACGGCATCGAACTCGCGCAGCATACCGCCAAGGTCGCGCCGCAAACGCAGGTGATGTTCATCACGGGTTTTGCCGCGGTATCGCTGCGCGCGGAAGAAAATGTGCCGCAGGCGAAGCTGCTGTCGAAGCCGTTCCACCTCAAGGATCTGGTGCGCGAGGTCGACAATCTATTCGGCCGCGCCGACCGGTCGAGCCAACAATAACGACATCATCCGCCGCGAAGGGCTTGCCAAGCGTGGCCGGGGATATTAGGGGGCGCGTCACCCCAAGGGATGGGCGTGTAGCTCAGTGGTAGAGCACTGTGTTGACATCGCAGGGGTCGCAAGTTCAATCCTTGCCACGCCCACCATTAAAAACGCCGCCACCC
>JAFAGN010000003.1 GCA_023422695.1 Pseudomonadota bacterium | reverse complement strand
GCCACGATGCGCTTCCTGACGCTGGCGATTGGGATCGCGGCCCTGGCTGCCGGTGTCACGCGGCGGCGCCACGGGCTTGGGCAGGTTGCGCACCAGTTCGTTGAAGCCCTCGGGCAGCGGCATCGGTTCGGACTTGGTCCGCGTCACGCGCTCGACGTCGCGCATATAGGTACGCTCGTCGGGGGCGACGAAGCTGATCGCGATACCCTCGGCGCCAGCGCGCGCGGTGCGGCCGATGCGGTGGACATATTGTTCGGGGACGTTCGGGATCTCGAAGTTGATCACATGGCTGACCCCCGACACGTCGATGCCGCGCGCCGCGATGTCGGTCGCGACGAGCAGGCGCACCTGCCCCGAGCGGAACGCCTGCAGCGCGGTGGTGCGCTGCGCCTGGCTCTTGTTGCCATGGATCGCAAAGGCTTCGATCCCCGCCCCCTTCAGGTGGCGGACAACGCGGTCGGCGCCATGCTTGGTGCGCGTGAAGATCAGCGCACGGTCGATGTCCGACGTCTTGATGACGTGGTGCAGCAGCGCCTGCTTTTCCTTCTGCTCGACAAAGGTCGAGAACTGGCGGATCTTTTCGGCGGTGGTCGCCTGCGGCGCCACCGAGACGGTCACCGGATCCTCGAGGAATTGTTCGGCGAGGTGCGCGATTTCCTTCGGCATCGTCGCCGAGAAGAAGAGGTTCTGGCGTCGCGACGGCAGCAGCTTGGCGATGCGGCGCAGCGAATGGATGAAGCCCATGTCCATCATCTGGTCGGCCTCGTCGAGGACGAAGATTTCGACATCGTCGAGGCGCAGCGCGCGCTGGTCGATGAGGTCGAGCAGGCGGCCCGGTGTCGCGACGAGAATTTCGACGCCCTGGGCGAGCTCGCGGATCTGCTTGTTGATCGGCACGCCGCCGAACACCGTGGTGACACGCAGCTTGGTAAAGCGGCCATAGTCGCGGCAGCTCTGTGCGATCTGCGCGGCAAGCTCGCGCGTCGGGGCGAGCACGAGCATCCGGCAGCTGCGCGGATTGGTCTTGTGCGGGTAGGTAATCAGGTGGTGGATCGACGGCAGCGAAAAGCCCGCGGTCTTGCCGGTGCCCGTCTGCGCGATACCGCACAGGTCGCGGCCCTTCAACAGCGGCGGAATCGCCTGCGTCTGGATCGGGGTCGGCTGGGTATAATCCTTGGCGGCAAGCGCGCGATTGATGTCGGCGTGCAGGCCAAAGTCATTAAAAGTCGTCATAAAATACTCACATAGGGCGACGCGCAGGCGCATCCGTTCGCATCGAACGGACGGCGCACGGGCCGCGGGTTCGAAACGACCCGCGTGAAAGGGTGCCTCTGTGGACAAAGCGCTGGTCCGGCTCGTCCCGCGCCTGAGATTGGGCGGGAAAATCACGCTGCCGGTGGTTGCGGCGGGTAATCCCGCCATGCTGCGCTGCACAATATATGGCATCAAAATGCCCGATTGGCAAGGGACTAGCGAAAAATGATGAACAGACCCACCGCGATCACCATCAGCGCAAAGCCGATGCGGAGCAGTTTCGCGCGGGTTTCGATCCGTCGCAGGATCGGCATCGCAAGCAGCGTCCCGGCCCCGCCGCCGATCACCAGCGCGCCGAACAACGGCCATAGCAACTGGCCGTGCAGCGCATAGGTGGCGCTGGTCGCGCTACCGAACAGCGTTACCGACACCAGCGACGACGCCGATGCGTTGGCGAGCGTCATGCCCGTCGCAGCCATCAGTCCCGGCGCGATCAGAAAGCCGCCGCCGATCCCGAAAAAGCCCGCCGCCAGCCCCGCGATCAGCCCGACCGGCGCCAGTTTCCACACCATGACCGGCGTCAGCCGGACGGCGGGATCACCCTCGCCCTTGCGCGGAAGCAGCATCGACAGCGCGATTGCGATCATCGCCGCACCGAACGCGCGGATCAGTTGATCGCCGTCGACGGTCATCGCGAGCCGCGCGCCGAGCACCGAGCCGATCAGCCCGGCGACGGCGAACACCGACGCGCAGGGCCATTTGACCCGCCCCGCCTTCGCCTGTGCCAGCAGTCCGGTGGCGGCATTGACCGCGACCGCCGCCGCCGAGGTCGCGATCGCGGCGTGGGTGTCGGCCACGCCGACGACATAGATCAGCCACGGGGTCGCCAGCACCGATCCGCCGCCGCCGAACAGCGTCAGCAGCAACCCGACAAGCAATCCGCCGAGCAGGGCGAGAAGCAACGGCTCCATCAGTTTTGTCGACGGGGCGGCGCGAGATGGCGGTGCAACGCGCGCGGCGAGGTCAACGCGGCGCGCATATCAAGCCGACCTTGGCCGGTTCCACGGCGCGAGCATGAGCAGCCGGGCCATCCCGCAAAAGCCGCTGAGGCCGGCGAACAGCAGGCCGGCGCCGACAAAGGCCGACAGACCGAACCAGGCCGGGGCGACGAAGGTGCCGAGCAAGGCACCGATGAGGATCAGAATACCGGCGGCGATCTGGACCTGCCGCATGATTTCGAGCGGCGCCGAGCGATCGGTGACCAGCGGCAAACCGGCCCGGCTCCAGCCGTCGATTCCGCCCGCCAGCACGAAGGCTTCGCCGGTCACGCGGGCGGCGAGCCGGTCGCACGCCCCCGCCGTTCGCATTCCCGAGCGACAGGTGAAGATGACGTCGGCGGCAGGATCGATCGCGAGATGCGCCTGCTCCCAGCCCGGCAGCGGTTGGGACACCGCGCCTGCGATATGCGAGCGGGCAAATTCGTCGGCTTCGCGAATGTCGACCAAGACCGCACCGCCGCGAACCATGCGTGCGTGAACCTCGGCGGGATCGAGGCTGGTGAATGTCGCGGCCATCAGGACTTCCTCATTTCGGGGGGACAGAAAAGTTCGGCGAGCGTCTCGATCACCCGCATCGCGGCGGGATCGTCGAGCCGGTAAAAAATCGCCTGCCCTTCGCGGCGCGTTGCGACGATGCCCTCCGAGCGCAGGAGCGCGAGGTGCTGCGACAGCGCCGATTGCGACAGGCTGACGCGCGACTGGATGTCGCCAACCGCCAGCTCGCCATCGGCCAGCTGGCAAAGGATCATCAGCCGTTTTTCATTGGCGAGCAGGCGCAGCAGCGTCGCGGCGCGGCCGGCGCTTTCTTCGAACAGCGCGAGGTCAAAACGGGTCAGGTCGAACATGACGCCAATATATTAGTTGATTCTAATTTAGCAAGCACTAATATATTGGCAAAGGAGATTCACGATGACCCTCACCCCGCGCCCCGATGTCACCGGCCATTTCGATGCCGACACCAATACGATCAGCTACGTCGTCGCCGATCCGCGGACCGGCACGGCGGCGATCGTCGATCCGGTGCTGGGCTTCAGCCAGCGCGACGGCCGCACCTCGACCGCGGGCGCCGACGGTCTGTTGGCCGAGATCGACGCGCGCGGGCTTCATCTGGCGTGGATCCTCGAAACCCACGCCCATGCCGACCATCTGACCGCGGCGCATTACATCCACGAACGCACCGGCGCCCCGATCGTCATCGGTCGCCATATCGGCGACGTGCAGCGCATTTTCGCGCCGCTGTTCGCCGCCAGCGATGTGGTTCCCGACGGCAGCGCCTTTTCGCGGTTGGTCGACGAAGGCGACAGCTTGCCGCTCGGCGACCTGACGATCGGTGTGATCCATACCCCCGGTCACACGCCCGCGTGCGTGACCTATACGATCGGCGACGCGGCGTTTGTCGGCGATACGCTGTTCCAGCCCGATTATGGCACGGCGCGTGCCGACTTTCCGGGCGGCGACGCCGCGACGCTCTATCGGTCGATCCGCAAGATTTTCGTGCTGCCCGCCGACACCCGCATCTTCACCTGCCACGATTATCCGACCAGGGATCGCAGCGAGCCCGAGTGGGAATCGACCGTCGCGCAGCAGCGTGCAGGAAATATCCATGTCCATGACGGGGTCAGCGAAGCCGATTTCGTCGCAATGCGCAGCGCGCGCGACAAGGGGCTGGCGGCACCGCAGCTGATCCTGCCGTCGTTGCAGGTCAACATCCGTGCCGGCGAGTTGCCACCACCCGACGCCGACGGACGCCGCTATCTGCGCATCCCGCTCGACACGATCTGACCTGCCCCCCGGCTCTTGAGTCGCCTGCGGTGCTGCGGCAAGGTCGCGGCCAAAGCGGGAGAGCATCATGGCCGAAAAGATCATCGTCATCGACGAAGGCACCACATCGACCCGGACGATGTTGTTTTCCGTCGAGGGTGCCCCGCTGGGTAGTGCGCAGCGCGAGTTCAAGCAGCATTACCCGGGGCCGGGGCTGGTCGAGCATGACGCCGCAGAGATTTGGGAGGCCACCCTCGCCTGCACTCGCGCGATGATCAAAAAGGCCGGTGGGGCCGACCGGATCGCCGCGATCGGGATTACCAACCAGCGCGAGACGGTGGTGTTTTGGGACCGTACCACCGGCCAGCCGCTGGCGCCCGCGATCGTGTGGCAGGACCGCCGCACCGCCGACGATTGCGCGGCGCTGAAGCAAGCAGGGCATGAAGCGGCCGTGCAGGAAACGACCGGGCTGCTGCTCGACCCCTATTTTTCGGGGAGCAAGATCGGCTGGGCGCTGAAGCATTGGCCGCAGCTGCGCGAAGCGGGCGAGCGGCTGGCGGTCGGGACGATCGAATCCTATCTCGTCTATCGCCTGACCGGCGGGGTGCATGTGAGCGATGCGAGCAACGCGTCGCGCACCTTACTCATGAACATCAATGGCGCGGGCGGGTGGGACGCTGGGCTTTGCGACCTGCTTGGTGTCCCGATGTCGCTCCTGCCCGAAATCACCGGCTGCACGACCAGCGTCGGTACGACCGATCCCGATCTGTTCGGCGGCGCGATCCCGATCTGCGGCATGGCGGGCGACCAGCAGGCGGCGACGATCGGACAAGCCTGCCTGCTACCCGGCCAGACCAAGGCGACCTTTGGCACCGGCGCCTTCATCCTGTCGGCGAGCGGTACCACGCGCCCGCATTCGGCCAATCGCCTGCTCGCGACGGTGCTGGTGCAGGAGGGCGATGAACGCAGCTACGCGCTGGAGGGATCGGTGTTCGTCGCGGGCAGCCTGATCAAATGGTTGCGCGATGGGCTGGGGCTGCTCGCCAATGCGGGCGAGAGCGAGGGGCTGGCGCGATCGGTCGCGGACAATGGCGGGGTGTATCTGGTCCCTGCCCTCACCGGGCTCGGCGCCCCGCATTGGAGGCCAGATGCCCTCGCCGCGCTGTCGGGGCTCAGCTTTGCCAGCACCAAGGCGCATGTCGCGCGCGCTGCGCTGGAGGCGCAGGCGTATCAGGCGCACGACCTGAAATCGGCGTTCGCCGCCGATGGAGTCGATTGGGCCGATCTGCGGATCGACGGCGGCATGGCGGCTAACGACTGGATGGCGCAGGATCTGGCCGACATGCTCGACCTGACCGTGGAGCGCCCCGATTTCGTCGAGAGCACCGCGCTCGGCGCCGCGATGCTGGCCGCAACCGGCGCGGGGCTCTACCCCGATCTGGCGAGCGCCGCGAAGGCGATGCGCGGCACCGCGACGCGGTTCACCCCGGCGCTGGACGAGCAGAAACGCAAAACGCGCCTTGCCGGGTGGCAAAGCGCGCTTGCAAAGGTTCTGGCGTAATCGTCGCCCCGCGAAGGCGGGGGCCACAGTCATCTTACGCAGCGAAGCCGGAAAAGGCCTCCATCGGCCCCCGCCTCCGCGGGGGCGACGCGGCTTAGCGCTTGAGGGTCAGACCGCCGAAACGCTTGTTGAACTTGGCCACCTGGCCGCCGGCGTCGAGCAGGCGTCCGGTGCCGCCGGTCCATGCCGGGTGCGCGGTCGGGTCGATTTCGAGCGTCATCGTGTCGCCCTCGTTGCCCCAGGTCGAGCGCGTCTGATATTCGGTGCCATCGGTCATCTTGACCGTGATCATGTGATAATCGGGGTGAATGTCTTGCTTCATGTTTCTGGCTCCTGTGCCACTGGTTACCGACCAGCGCGCTGTGAGTCTGTGCGTCCGGGAACGCGAAGGTGCGGCCTTTAGTGGGCTCTTATACGAAAAGCAACACCTGCCCTCGTCACCCCGGACTTGATCCGGGGTCCACGACTTCAACGCCGCGATGGACCCCGGATCAAGTCCGGGGTGACGAAGAAGGAGGTGGGAGGCTCAATCGCCCGGCGGATCGGCGATCATCGCGGTAAACTGGCATTCCGCAGCCAAGACGCCGTCGAGCATCGCCTTGCCTTCGAAACGGCAGACGCTGCGCTTGGCCTGGATGATCGTGGCGTGCAGGTCGAGCAGGCAGCCGGGTTCGACCGGCTTCCTGAACTTCGCCCCGTCGATCGCCATGAAATAGACGAGCTTGCCGGTTCCGGCGAGGCCCATCGATTCGATCGCGAGAACGCCGGCGGCCTGCGCCAGCGCCTCGACGATCAAGACGCCCGGCATGATCGGGCGACCGGGGAAATGCCCCTGAAAAAAGGGCTCGTTCATCGTCACCGCCTTGACCGCGTGGATCGACGTGTCGGGCACGATCGAAACCACCCGGTCGACCAGCAGCATCGGATAACGATGCGGCAACAGCGTCAGGATCCGGCGGATATCCACCGGCCCCATCGCCCCTGCCCCGGTTTCCCCGTCGCTCATGGATTTAGCGGGTCGTCGGCGCGGTACCGGTCGGTGCCGGGGCCGCGGGCGTGGCGCCCGGCTGCGCCGCACGGGCGGCGTCCATCAGCTGCTGGTTACGCTGCTGGACCAGCTGGCCCGGCTGATAACCGGCGGGAACTGCGGTCGACACCGTCGGCAGGATGCGGTTGAGTTCGGTCACGACGGCATCGGTGATGTCGACATTGTTCTCGCGCGCCAGCACCGCGTCGGGGTTCAGCAGCAGATCGACCTTTTTCGCGGTCATCGCGGCGCGGATCGCTTCGTTCATGCGGACGCTGATCTGGTCCTCGACATAAGCAATGGCGAGTTCGATCGGCGCGCCGATGCGGCCCAGCTCGGCCTGCGCGGCCTGACGCTTGTCCTGAACGGCTTTGCCGGCAGCCTGGAGCGCGGCCTGGTTCTGCGGGGTCTTTTTCGCCTCTTCGTTATATTTGGCGATCAGGACGTTGATTTCGGCCTGCAGCGTCTGGCCGCGCGACTGCTGCTGGTCGATCTGCGCCTTGTAGGTGGTTTCGATCTGCTGCGACGCCACGGTGAAGGCGTTCGAGCGCGCCGCGGCGACGCGGACGTCGGCCACGGCCACGGCTTTCGCCTGCGCGGCGGCGGGGACGGCCATGATCGGCGAAACCGACAGCGTGGCGACGGCCATCGCCGACGCGATAAGAATTTTCTTCATTAGAATTGGGTTCCTACGTTGAATGAGAAGCGTTTGGTATCATCGCCCTCTTCTTTGCGAAGGGCGTAAGCGAAGTCGATCCGGAAGGGACCGAAGGGCGAGTTCCAGTTGACCCCGGCGCCGACCGCAACGCGCGGCATCCAGCTGTCGCCGAAGAAGCGTTCCTCGAACGGATCGAGGCGCGAGAAACCGGTCGGACAGGTGGTGTACTGGCCCGTTCCGGTCGGCACGCCGCCCGGCGGGGTCGTCAGCGTTTCGTCGGCGAACTGGCTGGTCCCCGTCGTCGAGTTGCGGCACAGCGATTTGATCAGGCCAAAGCCCGGCGCGGCGGGATTGGTTTCGCGGAAGTTCGCCAGCGTCGTCAGCGTCGGCCGCTTCACGCTGAACACCGAACCGACGTCGAGGAAGATCGACGGCCGCAGCCCGAGTTCCTTTGCCCCGGTCCCGAGCGGAATATCCAGCTCCAGTCGGCCCTGGTAATAAGCGCGGCCGCCCAGCGCGTCGTCGATCTGGCCGCGATCGCGGTCGCCGTCGGTGATCACGATCGGGGCGGCGGGGTTGGTATTGTCCACCGAATAGCGGATCACGCGCGGGCCGACGCCGCGAATGTCGAAACCGCGCATCTGCGGTTCGCCCAGGAAGAAGCGATCGGTCAGACGCACCTTGTCGCTCGTCGGGGTCGGCGCGCTGCCGAACGGATAGATATAGCCGCCTTCCGCCGACACGTTGAGGATGAAGCGGCTGCCCAGATTGAAATGCTTCGACGCATTCGCGCGGGTGCGGACATATTTGACGCTGCCGCCAAGGCCGGCGAAATCCTGGCTGAGCGACAGCGACTGGCCGCGCGTCGGGCGGATGCGGTTGTCGCGGTCGTCATAGGCCAGCGTATAGCCGATCAGCGACGTCGTGCGCTTGCCGATCGCGTCGCACAGATAGCGGCCCGCGACGAGCGGATCGCACTCGTTGCCAAAGAAATAGATGCCGCGGTCGAGCGTCACATCGTCGTAGTTCAGGCTATAACGGCCAAAGAACGACATGAATTCGGTGAGCGGCACCCCGGCGTTGAGCTGGAAGCCGGTCGTCACCTGCTGGAACGTCGTCTGACGATCGTTGTTGATGAAGTTGAACGAGTTCAGGTCGCGGCGATAGATGCTGCCGCCGACCGAGATATTGCGGTCGAACAGATAGGGTTCGGTGAAGCCGAGTTCGACCGATTTCGAATAGCTCGAGTAGTTGACCGATGCCTGAAGCTGTTGACCAAGGCCGCGGAAGTTGCGCTGACGGATAGACGCCTGAAGCAGGAAATTCTCGATCGACGAGAAACCGGCCGACAGCGACAATTCGCCGGTCGGCTTTTCCTCGACGTTGGTTTCCAGGATGATGCGGTCGGGGGCGCTGCCCTCCTTGCGCTCGATCTCGAGATTTTCCTGGAAATAGCCGAGGCTGTTGATGCGGTTTTCGGTGCGCTTGATGCCGAAGCTGTTGAACGCATCGCCTTCGTTCAGGCGGAATTCGCGGCGCACCACCTTGTCGTGGGTCAGTGTGTTGCCGTTGACGTCGATGCGTTCGACGTAGGTGCGCGGGCTTTCGGCGACGTTGAAGGTGATCTGCATCGTCCGCGTTTCGGGATCGCGACGAAATTCGGGGTTGATGTCGGCGAAAGCGTAACCGAACAGGCCCGCGGTCTCGCTCAGGCTTTCGACCGTGTCCTCGACCAGCTTGGCGTCGTACCAATCGTCCTTCTTCATCGGCAGCAGCGTCTTCAGCATTTCGGGCTGGAAGTCGCGCAGCTCGCTCTTCACGTCGATGTCGCCGAACTTGTAGCGCTCGCCTTCCTCGACGACGTAGGTGATGATGAAGTCCTGCTTGTTGCTGGTCAGCTCGGCCACCGCCGAAATGACGCGGAAATCGGCGTAACCGTTCTGCAGGTAGAACAGGCGCAGCTTCTGCTGATCATAGGCGAGGCGATCGGGATCGTAGCTGGTGTTCGACGACAGGATCGTCAGCAGCCCCGACTCCTTGGTCGCCATCTCGTCCTTCAGGTCACCGTCGCTGAACTTTTCGTTGCCGATGATGCTGATCTGGCGGACCTTCGACTTCGGCCCCTCGTTGATTTCGAACACGACGTCGACGCGGTTCTGGTCGAGCGACACCATCTTGGGTTCGACGGTCGCGGCGAAGCGGCCCTGCCGCTTGTACAGCTCGATGATGCGCGCGACGTCGGCGCGAACTTTCGAGCGGGTGAATATCTGGCGCGGCGCCAGCTTGATCTCGGGGCGGATCTTGTCCTCTTTCAGGCGCTTGTTGCCCTCCAGAATGACGCGGTTGATCACCGGGTTTTCGGTGACTTCGATCGTCAGCGCCCCGTTGTTGTCGGTGATCTGGAAATCCTTGAACAGCTCGGTCGCCGCAAGGTCCTTCAAGGCCTGGTCGAGGATCGAGCGGTCATAACGCTGGCCGACGCGCAGGCGCAGGTACGAGAGGATCGTCTGCGCCTCGAGCCGCTGGTTGCCGACGACAGTGATCGACTGGACGGTGGTCGCGGCGGGCGCCGCTTCGCGAGCGGGCGCAGGCATGGTCGGAGCGGGGACCGGCGGCGGTGCGACCGGCTGCGCCATCACCGGCGCTCCCAGCATCGTTCCTGCCAAAAGGAGGGCCGACAGCTGTGTCCGCGCCGAGAATTTGTGTGAAGCCACGCTGTTCATCCCGAAAAAATAACTCAAAAGCGACAAACCCGCCTGACCGCGGGTTCGCGCGCCACTCCCTGCCCCAGACTCGCTAGCCAATCAAGCGCGCGATCCCGTCCCACAGGCCCAATGAGCCCAAATCGTTGAAAGTCACGACCAGCATCAGGGTGACGATCGCCGCAAAGCCGAATCGGAAGGCCCATTCCTGCGCCTGCGCGGGCGCCGGGCGGCGCCGGACCGCTTCGTAAGCGTAGAAAAGCAAATGACCACCATCAAGCATGGGCAATGGCAAGAGGTTGATGAACCCCAGATTGATGGAAATCAGCGCGATGAAGAATATCAGCGACGCCAGCCCCAGCGTGGCGGCCTGCCCCGAAACTTCGGCGATCTTGACCGGGCCGTTCATGTCCTTGATCGACCGGCGTCCGGTCAGGAACTGGCCGAGCACCTCGCCGGTCTGGCGGACGATCTGCCACGTCTGGCGCAGGCCGACGGCGGGCGCCTCGATCAGGCCGACCGGCTGAATCTGCGCCGGCGGCGGTGCCAGCCCGATGATCGCGCGTTCATATTCCTTGCCAAAGGGATCCTTCTCTTTGACGAGCCGGGGCGTCAGCGCCATCGTGCGCTCGCTGCCGCCGCTGGCGACGCGGACCTGCATCGTCTCGCCCGGGCGGTGCGCGACCGCCATGGGAATATCGCTGAACACCTCGATGCTGCGGCCGTCGATCGATATGATCCGGTCGCCCGGACGCAGACCCGCGGCGTACGCCGCCGACCCCGCTTCGATCCCCCCCGCCACCGGCGGGGTAACCAAGGTTCCGCCGACCCAGGCAAAGCCCGCGAGGATCAGGATGGCGAACAGGAAATTGGTCACCGGCCCTGCCGCGACGATCAGCGCGCGTTTCCACACCGGCTGGGCGGGAAAAGTATGCGATTTCTGCTCGGCGGGCAGATGCTGCCATTCGGCGTCGGGTTGGCTGACCGCGTCGCGGTCGCCCGCGAACTGGACATAGCCGCCCAGCGGCAGCCAGCCGATCTTCCATTCGGTGCCGCGCTTGTCGGTCCAGCTGACGATCTTGCGCCCGAAGCCGATCGAGAAGGTGTCGGATTTCACCCCGCACCAGCGCCCGACGATGTAATGGCCATATTCGTGCACGAACACGAGCGGGCCGAGCACCGCGAGGAACGCGATCGGATAAAGCCAAAGCGGAACGTCAAGCATGTTCGAATTTGTCCACAAAGCGTTGGGCAGCCGCACGCGATGCGGCATCGACGCTGAATATATCTTGAAGCGATGACGGGGCGGCGGGCGCCTCGGCGTCGATCACCCGGCGCACCGTATCGACGATCGAGGGAAAGGAGATGCGGCCTGCCAGGAAAGCGGCGACCGCCACCTCGTTCGCAGCGTTGAGCTGTGCCGGGCGCGCGCCGCCCGCAGCGATCGCGGCGCGGCAGAGCGCGGTGGCGGGAAAACGGACCTCGTCGGGCGCCTCGAAATCGAGCCGCGAAATTGTCGCGAGGTCGAGCGGCGCGCAGGGGGTCGCCATCCGCTGCGGCCAGGCGAGTGCCGACGCAATCGGGATCCGCATATCGGGCGATCCAAGCTGCGCGAGGGTCGAACAATCGATATATTCGACCAGGCTGTGAATCACCGATTGCGGGTGGACGAGGATTTCGATGCGATCGAGCCCGATAGGGAACAGATGATGCGCCTCGATGAGTTCGAGCCCCTTGTTCATCATCGTTGCCGAATCGACGCTGATCTTGGCCCCCATCGACCAATTGGGGTGCGCGACCGCCTGCGCGGGGGTGACCGCCGCCATGTCAGCGGCGCTCATCGTGCGGAACGGCCCGCCGCTTGCCGTGAGGATGATCCGCCGCACCTGATCGATCCGCCCGCCCGCGATGCATTGGAAGATCGCATTATGCTCGCTGTCGACCGGCAGGATCGTGGCGCCCGAGGTGCGCGCCACCGCGGTCATCAACGCGCCCGCCGACACCAGCGATTCCTTGTTGGCGAGCGCGACGTCATATCCCGCCGCCAGCGCCGCCATCGTCGGCGCCAGCCCCGCGGTTCCGACGATCGCCGCCATAACCAGATCGGTGGGCCGCTGCGCCGCTTCGACCAGTGCGTCTGCGCCCGCCGCCACTTCGATATCGGTGTCGGCCAGCGCAGCGCGCAGGTCGGCGAGCCGCGCCGGATCGGCGATGACCGCGACGTCGGGGCGAAACTCCTTCGCCAGCCTAGCCAGTTCGGCGACGTCGCTGTTGGCGGTCAGCACGGTGACGCGCCACGCCGCCCCATCGCGCCGCACGAGGTCGAGGGTCGATTGCCCGACCGACCCCGTGGCGCCGAACAGCGAAAGGCGGCGCTGCGTCATGTCAGCCCGCGGCCCGCACCGCGATTTGGCCAGCGAACGCCAGCCCGCCGAGCAACAGCGCCACCGGCAGGACGCCGTCGACGCGATCGAACAGCCCGCCGTGGCCCGGAATCAGCTTGCCCGAATCCTTGACCCCGGCGCGGCGCTTCATCCAGCTTTGCGCGAGATCGCCGAGCTGGGCGAGCAGGCCCATGAACAGCCCGATCCACAGCGGCACGCCGACAATGCCCGCGCGGTCGCCGATCGTCGCGCTGGCGATCAGCGCCGCGATCATGCCGCCGATCAGGCCCGACCAGGTTTTCGACGGGCTGATTTTGGGCGCGAGGCGTGCGCCGCCAAAGGCCCGGCCCGCGAAATATGCGCCGATGTCGGTCGCCCACACCATGCCGAATACCCACAAGGCCGCGGTCATGCCGAGCTGGTCGCGAATGAACCACAGCCCCGCGATGGCACCGAGGGTGAGGATCGGCCCCAGACTATTGAGCGCCAGCTTCGCGCCGCTGCCCAGCGTCATCGCGCGCACCAGCGCCAGCCATTCGACAATCACCAGCGCGCCGCCGACCAGCAGCAGCAGGCCGAACGCCAGCCCGCCGAACCACAAGGCGGTGCCCGCGATGGCAAAGAGGATGATCGCCGATCCGATCCGGGTCCACAGGTCCGATTTGCCCGCCGCCATGCCTTATAGTCCCCCGTAACGGCGATCGCGGCGCGCGAAATGGTCGAGCGCGGCTTTCAGGTCGGCTGGCTTGAAATCCGGCCACAAAATGTCGGTGAAATAGAGTTCGGCATAGGCCGATTGCCAGAGCAGGAAATTCGACAGCCGCACTTCGCCCGAGGTGCGGATGAGCAGGTCGAGCGGCGGCATGTCGGCGGTGTCGAGATGCGCGGCGATCGCCTCCTCGGTGATCGCGCCTTGCGCCGCAGCGGCGGTCGCCGCGCGCACCAGTTCGTCCTGCGCGCCATAGTTCAGCGCAACCGCCAGCGTCGTGCGCTTGTTGCCCGACGTGCGATCGAGCGCGTTTTCGATCAGCGCGACGACGTCGGGCGCCAGCGCGCGCCAGTTGCCGATCACCTTCAGCTTCACGTCGTTGGCGGCAAATTCGTCGAGGTCGGACAGGATGAAGCGCTTCATCAGCCCCATCAGGTCGTTGACCTCTTCCTCGGGGCGTTTCCAGTTTTCGGAGCTGAAGGCGTAGAGGGTCATCGCCTCAATCCCGAGGTCGCCCGCGGCGCGCACGATCGTGCGCACCGCCTCGACCCCCGCCTTGTGCCCGGCGACGCGCGGCAGCAGGCGCTTCTTCGCCCAGCGGCCGTTGCCGTCCATGATGATGGCGACATGGCGCGCGCCGTGACTCATAGATCCTCCCCGGCACGGGGAGGGAGACCACCGAAGGTGGTGGAGGGGCACGCGCGGCCACACGCTGCGTATGATGGAGAGTGCCCCTCCACCATGCTGCGCATGGTCCCCCTCCCCGTTCCGGGGTGGATCGCGATGGCGGCACCGTCGCGCATCGATTTAGCCCAGGATTTCCTTTTCCTTTGCGGCCGCGGCGGCGTCGAGTTCGGCGATCGTCGCGTCGGTCAGCTTTTGCACCTCGGTCTCGGCGCGCTTGCGCTCGTCCTCGCTGATTTCTTTCTTGTTCTCGTCGGTCTTGAGATTGTCCATGCCGTCGCGGCGGACGTTGCGAACCGCGACGCGCGCCTTTTCGGCATATTGGCCCGCCAGCTTCGACAGCTCCTTGCGGCGCTCCTGCGTCATTTCGGGGATCGGCAGGCGCAGCATCTGGCCGTCGACGATCGGGTTGAGGCCAAGGCCCGCCGAGCGGATCGCCTTGTCGACCGGGCCGACGTTCGACTTGTCCCACACCTGCACCGACAGCATCCGCGGTTCGGGGGCGCTGACCGACGCGACCTGGTTGAGCGGCATGTGGCTACCATAAACCTCGACGGTCACGGGATCGAGCAGCGCGGTGTGCGCGCGGCCGGTGCGCAGGCCCGCGAGGTCGCTTTTCAGCGATTCGACCGCGCCGTGCATGCGGCGTTCAAGGTCGGCCTTGTCATATTTCGCCATCAGTCTTTCCTCTCTTAATTCTGGTCCGCGTCGGCAACGACGGTGGAAACCCCCTCGCCCGCCAGCACCCGCGCCAGATTGCCGGCTTCGCGAATGTTGAACACGACGATCGGGATATGATTGTCGCGGCACAGCGCGACCGCGCTGGCGTCCATCACCTTCAGATTGTCGGCGAGCACGCGGTCGTAGCTCAGCGTATCGTAACGCACCGCCGACTTATCCTTTTTGGGATCGGCGTTGTACACGCCATCGACACTGGTACCCTTCAGCAGCGCGTCGCATTTCATTTCGGCGGCGCGCAGCGCGGCGCCGCTGTCGGTGGTGAAATACGGCGCGCCGACGCCTGCGGCGAAGATCACGACGCGGCCCTTTTCAAGATGGCGTTCGGCGCGGCGGCGGATCACCGGCTCGCACACCTTGTCCATCTCGATCGCCGACTGGACGCGCGTCTGGACGCCAAGCTGTTCGAGTGCATTCTGCATCGCCAGCGCGTTCATCACGGTGGCGAGCATGCCCATATAATCGGCCTGCGCGCGATCCATGCCCTTGGCCGCCCCCGCCATGCCGCGAAAGATATTGCCGCCGCCGATGACGAGGCAGATTTCGAGCCCGCGATCCTTCGCTTCCTTGACCTCGGCGGCCATGCTGGCGACGGTTTCGGGGTCGATGCCGAAGGGGGTCGAGCCCATCAGCGCCTCGCCCGACAGTTTCAGCAAGATACGTTTCATGCCGGGCAAAGCCATGTGTGGGGGAACCTCTTTGGTGTTAGATACGCGAATGGCGCGCACCCTAGTGAAGGCGCGCGCCATTGCCAAGCGGACTGCCATGCCCCTTTCTCACTTCGTCATGCTGAACTCGTTTCAGCATCCATGGCCTGGACCGTGAATTCCGAGCCTGCGGAAACCGGCAGGACCGGCCATGGACCCTGAAACAAGTTCAGGGTGACGATGAAAGGGAGGGCAGCCCCTATGTCAGATCAGACGCCGGCGACTGCCGCGACTTCCGCCGCGAAATCGCTTTCTTCCTTCTCGATGCCTTCGCCGAGCTGGAAGCGGGTGAAGCCCTTGAGCGTGATCGTCGCACCGACGTCCTTGCCGGCAGCGGCAACGACTTCGGCGACCGGGGTCTTGCCGTCCATCACGAACAGCTGCGACAGCAGCGCGTTTTCCTTGCGGAACTTGGCGATCGAGCCGTCGACCATCTTGGCGACGATGTCGGCGGGCTTGCCCGACTGCGCGGCCTTTTCCTCGGCGATCGCGCGTTCGCGCGCGACGAGGTCGGCGTCGAGGTCGTCGCCGTTCAGCGCCAGCGGGTTCGCGGCGGCGACGTGCATCGCGAGCTGCTTGCCGAGCGGTTCGAGAACGTCGGCGCCGGCGGTCGATTCGAGCGCGACGAGCACGCCGATCTTGCCCATGCCGGGCGCAGCCGCATTGTGGACATAGCCGGTCACGACGCCCGAGCCGACCGACACGATCGCGGTGCGGCGGAGCGACTGGTTCTCACCGATCGTGGCGATGTTCTGGGTCAGCGCTTCGGCGACGGTGCCGCCGGTGGGATAGGTCGCGGCGCCCAGCGCTTCGACGTCGGTGATGCTGCCGGCGAGCGCGACATTGGTGACGTCGCGGACGAAGCCCTGGAACTGCTCGTTCTTGGCGACGAAGTCGGTTTCGCTGTTGACTTCAACCATCGCACCGCGGGTGCCGTCGGTGGCAACACCGACAAGACCTTCGGCAGCGACGCGGCCAGCCTTTTTGGCGGCGGCGGCGAGACCCTTGGTCCGCAGCCAGTCGATCGATGCTTCGATGTCGCCGCCATTTTCGGCGAGCGCCTTTTTACAGTCCATCATGCCTGCGCCCGTGCGGTCGCGCAGTTCCTTGACGAGAGCGGCCGTAATTTCAGCCATGGGATATTCCTTTCCAAAGGGGCAGGCGCGTTTCGGCCTGCGGGACGCCCGCGCGCATGGCGGGGCGATAAGTCAAAAGGATGACAGGGACGGCGCGGGAATGCCGCACCGTCCCGTCATGCCGCGAGCGGACTAGGCGTCGCTCTGACGTTCGGTTTCGGCAGCAGCTTCGGCGGGGACCTGTTCGTCTTCGGTCACCGGAGCCGCTTCGGCGGCCGGGGCTGCCTCGACCAGCACGGGTTCGGCGGCCGGTTCGACCGCCGCGCCCAGATCTTCGCCGCGGTTGGCGCGCGCCTGCTGACCGCCGCGCGTCGCCGCCTGGGCGATCGCATCGCAGTAGAGGCGGATCGCGCGGGCGGCGTCATCGTTCGCCGGAACCGGGAACGCGATGCCGTCGGGCGAGACGTTCGAGTCGAGGATGGCGACGACGGGGATGCCAAGGACGTTGGCTTCCTTGATCGCCAGCTCTTCCTTGTTCGCGTCGATCACGAACATCACGTCGGGAATGCCGCCCATGTCGCGGATGCCGCCGAGGCTCATTTCGAGCTTGTCGCGTTCGCGGGTCTTGTTGAGCACTTCCTTCTTGGTCAGGCCCGAGGTGTCGCCCGAGAGCTGTTCCTCAAGGGTCTTGAGACGCTTGATCGAGTTCGAGATCGTCTTCCAGTTGGTGAGCATGCCGCCCAGCCAGCGGTGGTTGACGAAGTGCTGGCCCGAAGCGCGTGCAGCATCGGCGATCGGACCCTGCGCCTGGCGCTTGGTGCCAACGAACAGCACCTTGCCGCCCGACGCCGCCGACGAGGCGACGAATTCGAGCGCGCGCGCAAAAAGCGGCACGGTCTGCGACAGGTCGAGAATGTGGATGCCGTTGCGCGCGCCGAAGATGTACGGCTTCATACGCGGGTTCCAGCGGTGGGTCTGGTGGCCGAAGTGGGCGCCAGCCTCGATAAGATTCTGCATCGTGACGACAGGTGCCGCCATGGTCTTTCTCCTTCCGGTTGGTCCTCTGGAAAGCAAGAACCGAGGTCCGCAAGCGGATGATCCCGGCACCGGTTTATGTGCGCCTTCCATGTGGAATGCGCGGGCCGTTAGCGGCGTTGACCGGCAAAAGCAAGCGCCGAGCGCGGCTTTGGAACGAAGCGTGCGCACGCGCCGACAATCGATCCGGCGACAATTTGACTCCGTTCGTCGCAAAACGCTTGAGAACAAAACGGGAACATGCAACTAAAAGCCAAGCGAAACCGTCATTCCCGGTGGAAAGGTTTCGTTAACGAAAACCCGGAAGGACAGATCATGGTTCAGGTCGCAGCCGCACTCCTCTTCGCCCTCGCCGCCGGACTCGGCATCACGGTGATCCTTGCCATGCTGAAATCGAACGAGACGGCCGTGCTGTCGGCGCTGTTCGGCGAAGGCGCCTTCCCCGTTGCCGCAAACCCCGAATCGGATCCCGCCGCAACCGCGCTGCCGACCCGCCGGTCGGCCACCCGCCGTCCAGCGCCGCGCCGCATGGCCGCCGCCGCCGTCATGACGCGCCCGCAGTTCAGCCGCGCCGCCTGACCCTGGCATAGCTTGCCAGCCCGAAGGGCAGCGTCGCGGCATAGATGGCACAAACCGCGAGCAGCGTCAGCCAGGGCGCCGTCACCAGGGCCGCACCAAGCAGACCAACCCCCGCCAGCGCGAACAATCGCCACGATCGCCGCAAACGGATCGACGCCCAGCTGTAGGTCGGAATCGCCGAGATCATCAGCATCGCGACGCCGAGCGCCCAAGGCATCACCACATACCATTCGCGAAACAGCTCATTGCCGGTGGTCAGCCACAGATAGACCGGGACGAACGACAGGCCTGCGCCGGCGGGCGCCGGGATGCCGGTGTTGAATCCCGCCGATTTATGCGGCTGAAAATCGGCATCCATCCGCGAGTTGAAGCGCGCGAGGCGCAGCGCGCAGCATACCGCCAGCGCCAGCGCCGCGGTCCAGCCGAATTTGGGTGCGTCCTGAAGCGACCAGAGGAAGAGGATCATCGCCGGAGCAACGCCGAACGCAATCACGTCGGACAGCGAATCGAGTTCGGCGCCGAACTTGCTCTGGGCGCGGAGCAGGCGGGCGATGCGCCCGTCCATGCCGTCGAGCACCCCGGCAAAGATCACGGCGGCGATCGCCAGCTCGAACTGCCCGCCGATCGCGAAGCGCACTCCCGTGAGGCCGAAGCACAGCGCCAGCACGGTAATCGCATTGGGGGCAAAGGCGCGCAGGCTGATCCCGCCGATGCGGCGCCCGGCGGCGTCGGGCATGATCGGTTGCTCGTCGGCCACCCTATTGCCCGATGCCGTCGATCGTCGCGGCCTGGCCGATGCGCGCGATCACCGTTTCGCCCGCGAGCGTGCGCTGGCCGAGCAGCACCTGCGGCGTGGTACCCGCAGGCAGATAGACGTCGACGCGGCTGCCAAAACGAATGAGGCCGACGCGCTGGCCGGTGGCGAGTTCGTTGCCCATGGTGACGAACGGCATGATCCGCCGCGCCACCAGCCCGGCGATCTGGGTGAAGCCGATCCGCACGCCGTCGGCGCGTTCGACGACGAAATGCTGACGCTCATTCTCCTCGCTCGCCTTGTCGAGGTCGGCGTTCAGGAATTTACCGGGGATATACACAAGCTTGCGCAGCGTTCCTGCAACCGGGGTGCGGTTGATATGGACATCGAACACGCTCATGAAAATCGACACGCGCAACATCGGTGCGGCGCCAAGGCCGTCGGCTCCGGCCATTTCGGGGGGCGGCGGGACTTCGGCGATCTGGGTGACCAGTCCGTCGGCAGGCGCGATGACCAGATCGGCGGAGGTTGGCGTGACGCGTACCGGATCGCGGAAGAAGGCGCCGACCCACAGGGTGACGCCGAACATCAGCCAACCGACGATTTCCCAGCCGAGCAGCCAGAAACAGAGGGTGATGATGCCGGCGATAAGCAGGAACTTGCGACCCTCGGGATGGATCGACGGCCATTGCCATTTGATGCCGCCGCCGGGGCGGTTGGAAGAGATGATGTTGGACATGGCCGTTCTTCTAGGGTGCGCGCCTGATACTGACAATGGATAAGGCACACTCCGGGTTCCGCCCGAGTAGGATGACTTCAACCGGCATCGTCATTGCGAGGAGCGAAGCGACGCGGCAATCCAGAGTAGCGTAAACCGCCCTGGATTGCTTCGCTTTGCTCGCAATGACGAGTTGCGCAAACGAAAGCAGTCACTCTCCAGCGCCTGCAGCCGGAGTACTCCAGCCAGCGGGCATGGTGCGCGTCCACCACGGCCATTGATCAATGGCGCGGCTTTGCCTAAGGCCCGCTGCAACTCCGACTCCCCAAGGATAAAGGCGTATAGCATGGGCAAGATCAAGGTAGCCAACCCGGTCGTCGAACTCGACGGCGACGAAATGACCCGGATCATCTGGCAATGGATCCGCGAACGGTTGATCCTGCCTTATCTCGATATCGACCTGCATTATTATGACCTGGGCATCGAGGAACGCGACCGCACCGACGACAAGATCACCGTCGAAGCCGCGAACGCGATCAAGAAATATGGCGTCGGCGTGAAATGCGCGACGATCACCCCCGACGAAGCGCGCGTCGAGGAATTCGGCCTGAAGAAAATGTGGAAATCGCCGAACGGCACGATCCGCAACATCCTGGGCGGCGTGGTGTTCCGCGAACCGATCGTGATGCGCAACGTCCCGCGGCTCGTCCCCGGCTGGACCGACCCGATAGTCGTCGGCCGCCACGCATTCGGCGACCAGTATAAGGCGACCGATTTCCGTGTCCCCGGCCCCGGCAAGCTGCGCCTGGTGTTCGAAGGCGAGGACGGCACGGTCATCGACGAGGAAGTGTTCCAGTTCCCGACCTCGGGCGTCGCGATGGGCATGTACAACCTCGACGATTCGATCCGCGACTTCGCGCGCGCTAGCCTCAACTATGGCCTCGCCCGCGAATGGCCGGTGTATCTGTCGACCAAGAACACCATCCTGAAAGCCTATGACGGGCGCTTCAAGGATCTGTTCGAGGAAGTTTTCAATGCCGAATTCAAGGCGAAGTTCGACGCACTTGGCATCGTTTACGAACATCGCCTGATCGACGACATGGTCGCATCCGCCCTGAAATGGTCGGGCAAGTTCGTGTGGGCGTGCAAGAACTACGACGGCGACGTCCAGTCGGACACCGTCGCGCAGGGCTTTGGCTCGCTGGGTCTGATGACCAGCGTGCTGATGACCCCCGACGGCCAGACCGTCGAGTCCGAGGCCGCGCACGGCACTGTCACCCGCCACTACCGCATGCACCAGCAGGGCAAGGCGACGTCGACCAACCCGATCGCATCGATCTTTGCGTGGACCGGCGGCCTGAAGCACCGCGGCAAGCTGGACGGCAACGACGCGCTGATCAAATTCGCCGACGACCTGGAAAAGGTGTGCGTCGCGACGGTTGAAAGCGGCAAGATGACCAAGGATCTGGCGCTGCTGATCGGGCCCGACCAGAATTGGCTGACCACCGAAGGCTTCTTTGAAGCGATCGTGGAGAATCTTGACGCCAAGATGGGTGCATAAAGCCACGCCTGCCCTTTCGTCATTGCGAGCGGAGCGAAGCAATCCAGGGCGGTTTACGCTACACTGGATTGCCGCGTCGCTGCGCTCCTCGCAATGACGCCACATAAGCGATCGACTTGAGATAGCTCTCTAGCCAATCGGGGCCGGCCTGCATAAGGTCGGCCCCTATGGTATCGGAAACAGAAACATCGGCCATCGGTAACGCGCTGGTCGTGCTGGGCGCCGCGGGCATCGTCATCCCGGCGTTTGCGCGTTTCCGCCTGCCCCCGGTCATCGGGTTCATCCTGGTCGGACTGCTCGTCGGCCCATCGGGGCTGGGATCGCTGGCGGGCGATTATCCGTGGCTGGAACATGTCACGATCGGGTCGACCGAAGACATCGCGCTGTTCGCCGAATTCGGTATCATCCTGCTGCTGTTTTCGATCGGGCTGGAGCTGTCGTTCCGGCGCCTGTGGCAGCTGCGCAAGCTGGTGTTCGGGGTCGGCGCCGCCGAACTGCTGCTGGGCGGCGCGATATTGGGCGGCGGACTGTGGCTGCTTGGCGACCTGTCCACCCCTGCCGCCTTTGGATTGGGGATCGCGCTGGCGCTGTCGTCGACCGCGCTGGTGTTGCCGATGGTCGGCACCAAATCGGCGGTCGGCCGCGCGTCCTTTTCGATGCTGTTGTTCGAGGATCTGGCGATCGTCCCGATCATCTTCATCCTCGGCGCCTTTGCGCCCAATGCCGCGGGCGACAGCACCGAATTGTTGCTGACGACGCTGTGGCAGGGTGCGTTGGTCGTTGCTGTGCTCGCGGTCGCGGGCTGGTTCCTGTTGCCGCGGATCTTTGCGCAGGCGGCGCGCGCCAAGGACCCCGAGCTGTTCCTTGCCGCCAGCCTGCTGGTCGTCATCGTCGCCGCGCTGGCCACGGCAGCGGTCGGGCTGTCGCCAATCGTCGGCGCGCTGCTCGCCGGGCTGATGATCGCCGAGACCGAATATCATGGCGAGGTCGAGGCGATCACCGCGCCGTTCAAGGGACTGGCGCTCGGGGTGTTCCTGATCAGCGTCGGCATGGGGCTGAACCTCAAGACGATTGCCGAGCAATGGCCGTTACTGATCGCCGCGGTGGTCGGTGTCGTCGCCATCAAGGCGACCGTCACCGCGCTGCTGCTGCGCTTTTCGGGGGCGCGGCGCGGGACAGCGGCCGAGGTCGGCCTGCTGATGGCGAGCCCGTCGGAAACGACGTTGATCGTGCTGACGGCGGCATTGACCGCAGGGCTGATCGACCCGGCAACCGCCAGTTTCTGGCAGCTGGTGACGGCGATCGGGCTGACCATCACCCCGCTGCTCGCGCGTATCGGGCATGATATCGCGCGGCGGATCGAGATGCGCAGCGGCGATGCGCCCGACGAAGATGTCGCGGCGGCGCGGACGGTGGTCGTCGGCTTTGGCCGCGTCGGGCGCACCGTCGCCGAATTGCTGCGCGACCACGGCCGGTCGTATATCGCGGTCGACGCCGACATCGACACCGTAGCAGCGGCGCGGCGCGACGGCTTTTCGGTGCGCTTTGCCGACGTCGCGCGGCCCGGCAGCCTGGACAAGCTGGGGATCGAAACCGCCGACGCGATCGTGTTGACGATGGACGACCCGGTGCAGCAGCTGCGGATGACCAAGCAGCTGCGCCAGAAATTTCCGGGCCTGCCGATCATCAGCCGCGCGCGCGACGCCGACCATGCCGCGGCACTCTATCAGGCGGGAGCGAGCGATGCGGTCCCCGAAACGCTGGAAAGCTCGCTGCAACTGGCCGAAGCGGTGCTCATCGACCTGGGCGTCGCGATGGGGCCGGTGATCGCGTCGATCCATGACGTGCGCGCCAAGATGCGCCGCGACATCATGACCAAGGGCGATCTGGACCGCGAGCCGCGTATCCGCAAGGTGCGCCGTCCGGCTACTGGCAGCGAAACGGCTTAGCGTCGCGCCGTTCTGGCGGGATCATCCAATCACCGTAGCCCTGAGCCTGTCGAAGGGCGCTTATCC
>JAFAGN010000199.1 GCA_023422695.1 Pseudomonadota bacterium | reverse complement strand
GTCGCGCGCCGTGTCGTCGACCGCCCAGACCAGCCGCGACGGCTGGGCAAAGCGCGCCCAGACCGACACGTTCCGCGTCTCCGGCCCGTTCAGACGATGAAAATCCGTCTCGCTGAGCACCGCATATTTGGCGATCAAACCGCCATGCTGGAATGGAAAGACATTGGGCGGGATCAGGCGGTTGGCCGCGGCCATCCAGCGTTTGGGATAGGCGTCGCCATAATCCGACACGATCAGATAGAAATCGAGCATCAGCCCGTCGAGTTCGTGCTCGCGGAGGCAGCTGCCGTAAAACAGCACAGCGCGCGCGCTGCCCGGATAGGCGGCGGCAATCGCCTGCGCCATCGCGGTGACGCGCGGGTCGACCGGCGTGTGAAGTTCTTCGCGGACCAGGTCCGTCAACGCCGACATCATGCGGTCAGGCGGCAAGGCGCAGGAACGGCACCGGCTGCGTCGAGGTCAGGATGATCGGCTTGCCCGACTTGGCCTGAAAAATCTCGCCATCCAGAATGACGTTCGACCGCTCGCCCTCGATGCGGATTTCGTCGCCCTGCTGAAAATGGACACCGTCGAGCGGCCGTTGGCCCAGCGTGCCGCGCCAGGTGGCGCCGACCATGCGGATGAGCGCGCCGATGCCGCGCTCGACCGCGAGCAATTTCATCTGCCCGCTCTGCCCCGCGGCGTCGTTGGTCCGCATGCTCAGCAACAGCTTTTCGAGCGTCGTGACGATCAGGAGCGAAAATTTGCCCTGATATTCGCCCTGCCGGATCAGCGACACGGTCATCGCTTCGGGTTTCGGCGGCAGGCGCCCGCCGCCCAGCCCGAACATCATCGCAAACAACCCGAGAATCGCGGCCAGGAAGTGCGACAGACCGTTGGGCAGCCCCAGCGGATAGATGCGGTTGCGGCAATAGAGCATGACGTCGGCGAGATAGGCACCGCCGAGGAACATGCCGAGCACCGGGCGCGATTCGCCGCCGCTGTCGAGCGAGATCAGCTGGCGCTGGATCACATGATCTTCGAGGCGGCCCGAATTGACCAGTTCGATCACCCGCTGCAATGCCTTGATCGGATCACCCTCGGCGCCCAGATCGAGCGCGATCAAATTGGTCTTGCCGTTCGGCAGCACCGCGACCGGCGGCGGCGAACCGCCGAAATGGCCGCCCGAATAGAGTTCGGTCAGCGCCGCCTGCACCGTGCCGTCGCCGCCGTTGATCACGACGACGCGGGGGCCGACCATGGCGATGGTACGGATCGCCTCGCCGATCTGGTCGACGTCCTCGACCTCATAGTGGAAGATGTCGGGATGCGCTGCGCAATATTCGCGAACCCGCGGCAACAGCGAGCGGTTGCCCGTCGAACGCGGATTGGAAAGAAGCGCGACGCTGGCCATCTGGTCCCTATTCTACCGGATCGAACGACAGGCCGTTGACATAGTTCAGCACCACCGGCACGCGCTTGGTGGCGCCGCCGACGGCAAAGCTGACCGTCGCCAATTTGGGCTTCCGCTTGAAGATGAAATCGCTGACCTTCATGTCGGGATTGCCCGACAGACCCGCGCCGTCGCTGCGGTCCGACTTGCCGTTGCCGTTCATGTCATGCCGCACGGACACGACATAATTGCCCGGCTGCTTGACCGGAACGCAGACCGACATGGTGCCGGCGCGCGACACGGGAACATCGACGCGTTCGATCCACTTGCGCTTTTCCAGATAGGTGCTGGTCGCGCTGTAGATCTGGACCCGCACCGTTCCGGTGCGCGCCTTGAAGCCGCGGACATCGACCTGCACCGCGGTCGCGTTGCTGTTGCACAGCGCGGCTGCCGGACCCAGTGCCGCGCCCTGCGCCGCGACGGGCGCAATCAGCGCGCCGGCGGCACCGGCGGCGAGCAGCCCGGTGAGAAAAATTTTCGACATGACCTCAATACCTCCAGAGGTTATAGCCACGCCAGCAAACGCAAAAGCACATGCTGGCACGGGTTCCTGTCGCCCTTGCCTCGGCATATCGGAACCATTTGCGGCCAAATCATGGTGATGGGGCGACGAAAGATTGAATAAGCTGCCTGCCATCGACCGCTACATCGCGCGGCTCATCTTTTTCCCCATGCTGAGTACGCTGGTCCTCTCGGCGATGCTGCTCGTGCTGGATAAGATGCTGCGGCTGTTCGAATTTGTCGCGACCGAGGGCGGTCCGGTCAATATCGTATGGCGGATGCTCGCCAACCTCATCCCCGAATATCTCTCGCTCGGCATTCCGATCGGGCTGATGCTGGGGATTTTGCTCGCTTTTCGAAAGCTTGCGACCACCAGCGAACTCGACGTGTTAAAAGGCGTGGGAATGAGCTTCGGGCGCCTGATGCGGGTGCCTTTTGCTTATGCGCTGGCGCTCGCGGCGCTCAACCTGGCAATCGTGGGTTTCATCCAGCCCTATGCCCGTTACGCCTATGAAGGCCTGCAATTCGAGCTGCGCTCGGGCGCGCTGGGGGCGTCGATCAAGGTCGGCGAGTTCACCAAGCTGGGCGACCGGATGACGCTGCGCATTGAGGAAAGCTATGACGACGGCAAGTCGCTGCGCGGCATTTTCGTGCGCGGCGACAACCGCGACGGGCAGCGCGTGTCAGCGACCGCGGCGCGCGGCCAGTTCTTGGCGACCGACGATCCGAACACCATCATCCTGCGCCTGTCGCAGGGCGTACTGATCCACGAATCGCCGAAATTTGCGGTGCCGCGGGTGCTGACCTTCGACAATCACGACCTGCCGATCCCGCTGCCCAAGATCGAGGCGTTCCGCCTGCGCGGCGGCGCCGACCGCGAAATGACGATTCCGGAGCTGTTCGTCGCGGGCAAGGATGCCAGCCAGTCGGAACAGACCCGGCTCGAATCGCGCGCCAATTTCCATTTCCGCATTGTCGAAGTCTTGTCGATGTTCCTGATCCCGCTGATCGCGATCGCGCTCGCCATTCCTCCTAAACGATCTACCTCGTCGCTCGGCGTGTTCCTGTCGATCGTGCTGCTGGTGACCCAGCACAAGATCAATCAATATGCCGAAGATATGGGCGCGCGCGGCGTCGTCGATCCGGTCATCGCGCTATGGGTGCCCTTCCTGCTGTTCGCGGCGCTGGCGATCTGGATGTATTATGTTGTCGCGCATGTCCCCGGCGGCCAGCCGATCGGCGCGCTCGAACGCGTCGCGGCCAAGGCGGCGCAAAAGATCCGCGGGCTGATGACGATGTTCCAGCGCAAGCCGCGGGGCGTGGAAAGCCTGACCTGATATGCACCAGCTTCACTTTTTCCCGTCGCGCACGATGGCGCTCTATGTCGGGCGACTGTTCCTCATCCGCTCCTTTTCGATCCTGTTCGCGCTGGTGCTGATCCTGCAGACGCTCGACCTGCTCGGCGAAAGCGGCAAGATCCTGGCCGTCGCGGGCAACAGCGACAGCGACGTGTGGCGCTATGTCGGGCTGCGCCTGCCGCAGATCATCGAGACCTTCCTGCCCTTTTCGGTGCTGCTCGGCACCATATTGACGCTAATCACGCTCAATCAGAACAGCGAGGTCGTCGCGATGAAGGCGTCGGGGATGTCGGCGCATCAGGTGCTGGCGCCGCTGTTCCTGGCCGCGCTGCTGGTCGCCGCGATCAGCTTTGCCTTTAACGAGCGCATCGTCACCCGCTCGACCGCGGCGCTCGGCGCCTGGCAGAAGGTCGAGTATAAAAAGGTTCCGCCCGACAATGGGGTGCGCAGCAATATCTGGGTGCGCGACGGCGACAATCTGATCAACGCGGCGACGGTCGAAACGGGCGGACCGGCGATCGTCCTCACCGGCGTCACCATTTACGAACGCACCGGCGGGGTGCTGTCGTCGATGCTGAAGGCCGACAGCGCGCGGGCGCTGCCCGGGGGCGGCTGGGAAATGACCAATGCGCGGCGGTTCATCCGGCGATCGGGGACGATGGAGCCGCTGGGCACGATCGTCGCGGCAAAGTCGGTGCGTCCCGACCAGTTCACGCTGGCACAGGTCGACGGCGACGAACTGCCGTTCCTGCAACTGCGATCGGCGATCGCCGACCTGGAGGCGGCGGGGCGCCCGGTCAACGCGCTGAAAGGCGTGTTGTGGCACAAGATTTCAGGACCGCTGTCGGCGATCCTGATGCCGCTGCTCGGCGCGGTCGCGGCGTTTGGCTTGGCGCGGTCAGGCAAGCTGTTCATCCGCGCGATCCTGGGCATGGGGCTGGGTTTCGCCTATTTCGTCGCCGACAATTTCGCGCTCGCGATGGGGGATTTAGGCGCTTACTCGCCGTTTCTGGCGGCGTGGGGGCCGTTCATCCTGTTCGCGCTGATCGGCGAGATGATTTTGATCCGGACCGAGGAATAGGGCGGCGTCGGCTCGCGGCGGGAACCTGCCCATCCACAACATCGTCATCCCGGCGAAAGCCGGGATCTCGCCGGTGCCGTTGGAGCGATAAGGTGAGATCCCGGCCTTCGCCGGGAT
>JAFAGN010000108.1 GCA_023422695.1 Pseudomonadota bacterium | reverse complement strand
AGTCGAGACACCCGGAAGTCCTGCGCTGCCGATGGGTGTCTCGACTTCGCTCGACACGAACGGAAATAGAGGGCGGTCTGGAAACCACCCCAACGCCGACGTTCGCCCACCTACCGCTTCATGCACTGCCGCGCGTCGTCGCGCTTATACTCGCTGCAATTCCACAGAGCCTTTTCGAACCCCGCCTTGTCGTCGCGAAGATAGGAAAAGGTCATCGCGGCGCGCTGGGTGTCGCTCATCGCGTCGCTGTCGGGTTTCAGCACCGGGTTGGTCCATCCCATGAACTTGCAATAGGGTTTGTCGCCGCACAGGCGCAGCGCGGTGGTGACGAAGCTTTCCGGGGCGGCGCGCCTATCGAGTTGAGTATAGATGGTATCGCGGCCTGTCGCTTCGCCCGCGCCGACGACGACGCGCGCTTCGCCGACCGCGGCATTGGCATCGACGCCGGTCGCGAGCTCGCTCGGCAGGCCGAGTGCGATGGCATGGAGCGGCGAGATGGCGGCGAGTTTTGCGACCGGCCCATCGCCGCCCGATACCACGCCGCGAAACGCGCCCGGAGTGCCCCAATAGCCCGGCCAGCGAAAGAAGAGATGCGTGTCGACGACTGCGATCTTTTCCAGGCTGTCGCTCCAATAGGGGCGCACCCAATCGGTGTGATAATGGGTGGCGAGGCCGACTGGCGGATAGGTGCCGCCCGACAACATCAAGTCGGCATTATTGCGCGCGCGTTGCCACGCGGCGTCGGAATAGCGGCGATTGAGGGCGCCATCGCAGGTGAAAGTGAACTGGCAACCGGTGACGCGTTCCGATCCCTGGAACACGACGCCGCAGATCGACTTCGGGAACGCCGGATGCCGCGCGCGGTTGATGATGACCTGGCCGACGGCCTGCTGCCCCTTCGCATCATCGCCCGCTTCGTAGAGCATCGCGGCGGCAAGGCAGTCGCGGGCGCGAGCTTTGGCATCGCCGCCACCAGCATAGATGAACGGGCGCGCCGCAACGAAACCCTTGGTGATCAGCGCGATGCGCGCGTTCGCGGCGCGGGCGTCGTCCTCGGCGACCGGGGCAAATTCCATCGGTAGCACTTCGGGTACGACGTCGGCGGGCGGCGCCACCGGATGCGCGCGCACGGCGAGCGTGCGGCTTGTGCTGCGGTCACTGGCCTGGAGCACAAGCTCGATGGCGACCACTGCCAACAGCGCGAACAGCCAGCCGGCCCAGTCGCGCCTTACAGGCAACGCTGCTTGATCGCCATCGGGGCGCATGGTCGGGCCTCAGATCTCCGGGAGGAAATCGGGGACCGACAGATAGCGCTCGCCGGTGTCATAGTTGAAACCGAGCACGCGGCTGCCCGCGGGCAGCTCGGCCAGCTTTTGCGCGATCGCGGCAAGGGTCGCGCCCGACGAGATGCCGACCAGCATCCCTTCCTCGGTCGCGGCGCGGCGCGCGTAATTTTTAGCGTCGGCGGCATCGACCTTGATCACTCCGTCGAGCAGGTCGGTGTGGAGGTTGCGCGGAATGAAACCGGCGCCGATGCCCTGGATCGGGTGCGGCGCAGGCTGGCCGCCCGAAATGACCGGCGATGCCAGCGGCTCGACCGCGAACACTTTCAGGTTCGGCCAATGTTGTTTCAGGAACTGCGCGGTGCCGGTGATGTGACCGCCGGTACCCACGCCGGTGACGATCGCATCAATCGGCGTGTCCTTGAAATCGGCGAGGATTTCCGGACCGGTCGTGCGGACGTGCACGTCGATATTGGCTTCATTTTCGAACTGTTGCGGCATCCACGCGCCCGGGGTCGTTTCGACCAGCTCGATCGCGCGCTCGATCGCGCCCTTCATGCCCTTTTCGCGCGGGGTCAGGTCAAAGGTCGCACCATAAGCCAGCATCAGGCGACGCCGCTCGATCGACATGCTTTCGGGCATGACGAGGACGAGCTTGTAGCCCTTAACCGCGGCGGCCATCGCCAGGCCGATGCCGGTGTTCCCCGACGTCGGCTCGACGATGGTACCGCCGGGCTGGAGGCTGCCGTCGCGTTCGGCCGCCTCGATCATCGCCAGGCCGATCCGATCCTTGATCGATCCGCCGGGATTGCTGCGCTCCGACTTTACCCAGACTTCGGCGCCCGGGAACAGCTTGCCCATGCGGATGTGCGGCGTGTTGCCGATGGTGTCGAGGATCGAATTGGCTTTCATGATCGGTGCGCTCTTTCGTTGAATTCGAACCGCGGGTCGCGGCGGACGCGATTTGGCCAGTCGGCGGCACGCAGCCAGCGCGCCTCGTCCGCCAGGGCCGGCGTCGGCGCGGGTTGTAACGAGGCGAGCAGATACTGTCCATAAGGCCAGTCGCCGATCGCCGAGTCGGCGTTGATATGACCGAACGGCCCGGCATTGACGAAACGTGCGTCCCAGTGCCGCGACAGGCGCCAGACATGGGCTGTCTTGGCATAAGGATCGTCATCGCTGGCGACGACGATCATCGGCGTTTGCGACGACAGGGCGGGCGAGTCGGTGAAACCGGCGAGGCGATGTTTGCCGCGCAGCTGGCCTAGATCGGGCGGCGCGACGAGCAAAGCGCCAGCGATCCGGTCACGGGCAACGCTGCTGGCATCGGCAAACCAGTGGGCGAAAGCATGGCAGCCGAGGCTGTGCGCGACGATCAGAACGGGATCATGCTCGGCGTCGATCGCGGCGGCAATCCGGTCGACCCACAGGTTCTTGTCCGGGGCGTCCCATTGGCCGAGTTCAACGCGCTCGCAATGGGCGAACCGTCGTTCCCACAGGCTTTGCCAATGGGTCGGGCCGCTGTTGTTGAGGCCGGGTATGGTCAGGATCTTATGCTGGATAGTCAGGTCATGCATGGCGGTCACTCCGTCGAAGCGAGAGAGGGGGAGCCGCGGTGACGGGTGAGTGAAAGATAACTCAATTAATTAAATTGACAATAGCCATCAGACGGGATGAAGGTCAAATGCGGCGAATGGTTTGGCGCTAATCCGCCGACTGTTTGAATTGGGGTTCGAAGGTTCGGGCGCGCCGCAGCTCGGGGAACAGCCAGGCCCAGAGCGCGGTGACACCGATCGCCGCCACGCCGCCAAAAACGACTGCCGGAATCGGCCCGAGCGCCGCCGCCATCGACCCGGCGCGCATTTCGCCAAGTTCGTTCGAGGCCGAAATTGCCAGCCCCGACACCGCGCTAACGCGGCCGCGCATATGGTCGGGCGTGTTGAGCTGGATCAGCGTGCCGCGGACGAAGACCGAAAACATGTCGGCAGCGCCCATCAGCACCAGCAAGGCAAGCGAGAGGAAGAAGTTGGTTGAAAAGCCGAAGGCGACGGTACCGGCGCCGAACGCGGCGACCGCCCACAGCATCTTCACCCCGACATTGCGTTCGATCGGGCGGAAAGCGAGGCCGAGCGCGACGACGGCGGCGCCGACCGCAGGAGCGGCGCGCAGGAAACCGAGCCCCTCCGAGCCGGTCTGCAAAATGTCGCGCGCAAACACCGGCAGCAGCGCGGTCGCGCCCGACAGGATCACCGCGAACAGGTCGAGGGTGATCGTGCCAAGCAGGAAGCGCTCGCGCCAGGTGAATTGCAGCCCGTCAGCCATTTCGCGCAGCGGGTGGCGGCGTACCTCGCTGGGGGGCGGCAGCACCGGGCGCACGCGGCTGATCGTAAAGGCCGAAACGGCGAGCAGGATCGCGGCAAAGACGTAAACCGACGCGGGGTGCGCAGCATAGATGAGGCCACCCGCGGCGGGGCCGACGACCGATGCCGATTGCCACGCGATGCTGCTCATCGCGATCGCGCGCGGCAGGACAGCGGGCGGAACGATGTTGGGCGCGATCGCGCTCATCGCGGGACCGACAAACACACGCGCGACGCCGTGCAGCGCGGCCAGTGCAAACAGGATCGGGAGGGTCAACCCATCGGTCCAGGTGAACCAGCCGAGCAGCACCGCGATGGCAAGGTCGATCATGTTGGCGAAGATCGCAACCTTGCGCCGCTCGAACCGGTCGGCGACCCAGCCTGCGACGGGGGTCAGGATCGCCAACGGGACGAACTGGACCAGCCCGAGCAGCCCGAGCTGGAACGACGCCTCGCGGATCGACATGCCGTAATCGGTGCGCGCGGTGTCATAGAGCTGATAACCGATGACCACCACCATCGCCATCGTCGCCATCACTGCGGTGAAGCGCGCCAGCCAATAATATCGGTAATCGGGAAAGCTGAGCGGCGAGGGGGCTTTGGCGGTGGCGTCCGGCATGACTGGTTCTTCGCCTTCGGGTGGGGGGATCGTCGCCATCGCGCTTTGCCCTAAACGGCTTTTTGCCGCTGTCCAGTGGCGTTGCTGGTGCCGTTCGTCGATTATCGGATGCCACCGGTCGGCGCGGGTGCCAGAAGCGATCGCAGGGAATTCCAGGGAGATAGAAGAATGACACGCAAATTTGCCCGCTTTGGCGGCGCAGCGATGGCCGCCACCCTATTGGTGCTGAGCGCCTGCAATGCGTCGGACAACAAATCGGCCACGGCGCCGAGCGCAAAGAACTGGACCGAGTTTCGCGATCAGTTTTTGGCGGGCTATTTTCCGCTCAACCCGAATTTTGCGGTGTATCAGGGCAAGCATGAATTTGACGGGCAACTGCCCGATTGGTCGCCGGAAGGGCTGGAAAAGCAAGCCGCTTTTCTCGAAAAGGCGATCGCCGATGCCAAGGCCTTTGACGGCGAAATGACCGCGGCTGAAAAATTCGAGCGCGATTATCTGGTGCATGTCGCGCAGGGGCAGCTGTTCTTCCTGCGCGATACCGATTACGCGGCGAAGAACCCCTCCTATTACACCGGCGCGCTCGATCCCAATGTCTATATCGCGCGGCCCTATGCCGACGCGACGACGCGGATGAAGGCGTTCATCGCCTATGCCGAAAAGGTCCCTGCCGCGGCGGCGCAGATCAAGGCGAATTTGAAGCTGCCGCTGCCCGCGACCTTCGTCAAATATGGCACCGCCGGGTTCGGCGGTTTTGCCGACTATTACACCGGCGACGCCAAGGCCGCCTTTGCCGAGGTGAAGGACGAAGCGCTGCAGAAGCAGTTCGACGAAGCCGCCGCGAAGGCCGGCGCGGCGATGACCGATCTGGCAAAATATGTCGGATCGCAGCCGGGGACGTCCGACGGCTATGCGCTGGGCGCCGACAAATTCGCCAAGCTGATCCTGACCAACGAGGGGGTCGATACCTCGCTCGAAGAATTGGAGCGGATCGGTCAGGCCGATCTGAAGCGCAATCAGGACGCATTGAAAGCGGCCTGCGCGACCTATGCCGCGGGCATGACGATCGCCGATTGCATGAAAAAGATGGGCGCCGACAAGCCCGCCGACGGTCCGGTCGCCGAAGCGCGGCGGCAATTGCCGATGCTGCGCGCGTTTCTGGTCGAAAAGGATCTGGTCTCGATCCCCGGCACCGAACAAGCGCAGGTCGAAGAATCACCGCCGTACAACCGCCAGAACAGTGCTTATATCGACATCCCCGGGCCGTATGAAAAAGGCCTGCCGTCGGTCTATTATATCTCGCCGCCCGATCCGAGCTGGGATACGCAGACGCGCGCCGATTTCGTGCCGGGGCGCAAGGATTTGATGTTCACTTCGGTCCACGAAGTCTGGCCGGGGCATTTCCTGAACTTCCTGCACTCGAACCGCGCCGAGAGCATCTTTGGCAAACTGTTCGTCGGCTACGCCTTCGCCGAGGGCTGGGCGCATTATACCGAAGAAATGATGTGGGATGCCGGGCTGGGCGAGGGCGATGCCGAAACGCACATCGGCCAGTTGTCGAACGCATTGCTGCGCAATTGCCGCTATCTGTCCGCGATCGGCCTGCACACCAAGGGCATGACCGTTGCGGACAGCGAGAAGCTGTTCAAGGAGCAATGCTATCAGGACGAAGGCAATGCGCGGCAACAGGCGGCGCGCGGCACCTATGATCCGCTCTACCTCAACTACACGCTCGGCAAGCTGATGATCCGCAAACTGCGCGAGGATTGGACCAAAGGCGACAGGACGAAGTGGAAGGCGTTCCACGACGAATTCCTGTCCTACGGCGGTCCCCCGATCCCGATGGTGCGCGCCGCGATGATGAAGGAAGAGGCGCCGAAGGCGGTATTCTGAGGGATGAGGGCGCCGGTGAAGCCTTAGCTTGACGGCGCCCGCAATCGCGCCACGAAGAATCCGTCAAGGCCGCCTGCATCGCTCAAGACTCCGGGCAGCGTACGGATGAAACCGTTCGCGTCCGGAGCGATGGCCGCGGGCAACTCATCTGCTCGTACCGGGTCGACCGTCCACGCCGGGCGCCGGTTCAGAAAGCCCGCGATCTGATCCTCACCCTCGGCCTGCTCAAGCGAGCAGGTGGCATAGATCAGCGTGCCGCCGGGCTTGACCCAGCGCGCGGCGCGGCCCAGCAATTCGCTTTGCAGCGCGGCCATTTCGTCGATCTGGCGTTGCTCGATCCGGTGCAGCACATCGGGATGCCGCCGGAAGATGCCGGTGGCCGAACACGGGGCGTCGAGCAGCAGCGCATCGACGGGGGCCGCGGGCGTCCATGACCGGATGTCACCCTGCACAATGTCTGCCGCCAGCCCGGTACGCACCATATTGGCGCTGAGCCGTTCGAGCCGCTTGGCACTGGCATCGACCGCCGTGACATTCCATCCGGCGGCCGCCAGCTGCATCGTCTTGCCGCCGGGCGCCGCGCACAGGTCGAGTACCGAACGGCCTTCGCCGCGTCCGAGCAACCTTGCGGGCAGGCTGGCCGCCAGATCCTGTATCCACCAGCCGCCTTCATTATAGCCCGGCATCGATTCGACCGCCTGGCCGCGCGGCAGGCGGCGATGGCGCGGCGCGAGCGCGTCGGCTTCGGGCCATTCTTCCGCGCCGGGTTCGGCGGCGAAGCTGAGGTCGATCGGCGGCGGCGCGCTCCACGCGGCCTCGGCGGCTTCGACCATCGCCAGACCCCATTGTTCGGCCCATCGTTCGGCGGTGGCCAAGGGCAGGGTGGCACGGTCGGGAAGCCGCCATTCGTCCTGCTGCGCGCGCGACAGGATCGCGTGGACCAATCGCCGCGGCCCGCCGGCAACGAGTGGCAGCGCGGTTGCGACGACCGCGTGGGCGGGGCTTTTGAGAACCAGCAGCTGCGCCAGCGCGATCCGCAGCACCGCGCGCGATTTGACGTCTTCGGGCAGGATCTGCGCTGTCGCCCCGTCGATCAGCGCGTCGATATCGACCATCCAGCGCAGCGTTTCCGACGCGATCGCGACGGCAAAGGCCCGGTCGGCGCCGGTCAGCCCCTGCGCCGCAGCGTGCATCGCGACATCGAGCGGGTCGCCGCGGCGCAGGATCGCGTCGACCAGCCGCAGCGCGGCACGGCGCGACGCGGTGCCCGCCGGATCGGGGTCATTATGCCCGCGTTGCTTGGGGCGGCGTTGCCGATCAGCCATGACGATGGTCGGGAAGGTTGGCGAGAGGCATCAAAATTCCTATAGGATACGCATTATGACCGAAGGCAGCGAAACAGAAACGATCGGCGGAACGCCGCGAGCGGCTAAACGTCCGGCGCATGTGAAGGCGCCTGCCGATTGGGCCGCCAGTCCCGTACCATCGCCCGCGCCGATCCGCGAGGAAAAGGCCGAGGACCAGCCCGGCGGACGTAATCCGGTGCGCTATGGCGACTGGGAACTCAAGGGCATCGCCGTCGATTTTTGACGCCGCGCCCGACGCCGCCGTCAAAAGGGATTCATCCGCCCGATCAACCCGGTCCGATCGACAAACTGATGTTTGAGCGCCGCCAGAATATGGATCGCGGCCAGCGCCAGCATGGCGAGGCCCAGCACCTCGTGCCGGTCGTGCATCACATCGGCCAGCCCCTCGTTCGGCGCGACGATCGTCGGGATCGTGAACAGGCCGAAGAAATTGATGGGCCGATCCGCCGCGGACATCCAGACCCAGCCCGACAGCGGCAGCAGGATCAGCAGCGCATAGAACAGGAAATGTACGATCTTGCTGAGCGGTCTTTGCCAGGCTGGCGTCGCCGCGGGCAGCGGCGGCGGTTTATGGCCGAGGCGCCACAGGATACGCAGGACGGTCAGCGCCAGCACGGCGATGCCCAACGCCTTGTGAATGTCCATCGCGGCGCGATGGGTTTCGCGCGGCATGTCCTCGGTCAGCATCGCGAGGCCGATATTGGCGATGACGGCCAGGCCGATCAGCCAGTGGAGCCAGATGGCCACCTTGGTATAACGCGGGCCGGCGGTGCCGGCGGAGTCTGCCAGGGTGGCCATCGGTGTCACGCTCCTCAGATCGCAGGAACTTCCTGCATGTCCGGCACCTTACCAGCTTTGACCTGTTCGGCAAAAATTTCGCGCATCAGCTGCAGCGAGAAAAGATGCGCGAAGATCAGGCCGAGAATGCCATTCTGCATCATCTTGCGCAGCACGTCGCCGCGCAGTTCGCGCAGCTTGTTCTCGTCGACCATCTGGAAGCCGCGATAGATATAGGGCTTGTCGACGCCGTCCTGCTGGATGCTGACTTCACCTTCCATCAGCAGATCGGCCTTTTTCAGTTCTTCGACGAACAGACCGGTACGCTGACCGGCTTCCTCGAAATTCTTGCAGAACTCCAGGATCGCTTCGACCGGCTGGGTGGGCTGACCATTTTCGAACAGTGCATCGCCCTCGTCGAACTTGCCGATCGCCTGCGAGGTCGGATCAAAGCACAGCGACAATTCTTCCGAACCCTGCTGAAGCCGGGCGAGCATGAACGGGTAGCGGCGGACATAGGCGGGGACGTACACGGGATTGATCAGCTTGCCGCTGTCGTCGACGAACGTGTTCACGCCTTCGTTCAGACCCATGAGTGCCAGCGGCACGGGATTGTCGCCCGCCGAAAAGACGATCGGGAAAAAGCGGCATGCCGAAACGAATTCGTCCGAGGTCAGCGGCACGGCGTGCTGGTTGATCAGGAAATCGGCATTGTCCATCGGACGCGCATGGAAATCGGCGTGCTCGACGCTCGAAAGCGGCATCAGGTCCTTGTAGAACAGCGGCAGGTTGGAAGGGGCGGGCGCAGTGGCCATGATCAAACTCCGGTAGGGCGCCCCGACCAGCCGGGGCGAAAAGATAACGGAGCGCCTTATTGACCCGCGACCCGCGGCGCAAGGGGGCGATGATGCGAAGCGGTTACGGCGTCAGCCGATCAGCTTGCCCGGGTTGAAGATGCCCGCCGGATCCAGACCCGCCTTGATGCCGCGCAGCGCGGCCAGCCGGGCCGGGCTGTCGAGCTCGGCCATGACGTCGCGTTTCATCTGGCCGATGCCATGTTCGGCGGACAGCGAACCGCCCAGCTCGATGACATGCGCATAGACCAGACGGCTGACCGCCGCACCATGGTCGGCCAGCCACGCGGCGCCATCGATCGCGAGCGGCGGCTGGACATGATGGTGGACATTGCCATCGCCAAGATGCCCGAACGACAAGGCTCGCACGCCCGGAAAGGCTTGTTCAAGCCGGGCCGGGTTGTCGGCGATGAAGGTCGGCATCAGGTCGACGGGGACGCTGACGTCATGCTGCAACGCCGGTCCTTCGGCGCGTTCCGCCTCTGAAATGGAATCGCGCAGGCGCCACAAATCCTCACTCTCGCGATCGCTTTTCGCGATCACCACGTCGCGGATCAATCCGGAGTCGAGCGCGGCGGCGAGTTCATGTTCGAGCGCGCCAGAAAGCGCTTCATCATTGTCACCCGCAAGTTCGGCCAGGACATACCAGGGGTGCGCCGCGGCGATCGGCGCGCGGGTTTGCGGGATGTGGCGCAGCACGGCGTCGAGGCATGCGTGCGGAATAATCTCGAACCCCTCGAGCTCGCGCCCGATGCTGGCGTCTAGCTGGCGCAGCAGGATAAGTGCGCGTTCGGGCGAGTCGATCGCAATCCACGCGGTGCAGCGCGCCGCCGCGGCGGGGACGAGATGGAGGCTGGCGGCGGTGACGATCCCCAGCGTTCCTTCGGCACCGCAGAGCAGGTGGCGGAGGTCGTAGCCGCGATTGTCCTTTTTGAGCGGGGCAAGGCCGTCAAAGATGCTGCCATCGGGCAACACCGCTTCCAGTCCCGCAACCAGCGTGCGCATGGTACCATGCCGCAGCACCTGGGTGCCACCCGCATTGGTGGACACCAGCCCGCCGATCGTCGCCGACCCTTTGCCGCCGAGCGTGAGCGGGAAGCGCAGGCCTTGCGCCAATGCCGCGTTGTGGAAAGTCTCAAGGATGACGCCCGCTTCGGCAACCGCGATGCGCGCCGCCGGATCGATATCGCGCACGCGGTTCAGGCGGCGCAGGCTGAGCAGCAGCTGGTTGCCGCCGTCATCCGGAGTCGCGCCGCCCACCATGCCGCTGTTACCGCCCTGCGGTACCAGCGCGACTTGCTCTTCGGCGCAGAGCCGGACCACCGCGGCGACCTCTTCGGTCGAGGCGGGCGACAGCATCGCCGCAGCGCGGCCGCGATATTTGCCGCGCCAGTCGGTCAGCCAAGGCGCCATCACGTCAGAGTCGGTCGTGAAGCCCTTCGGTCCCAGCAGCGCGGCCAGGCGATCGAGAAACGGCTTGGAAGGCGCCCGGGTCATGCGCGGCGGTCCGATCTTGCGGCGGCAGGTGAGCGAATATAGTTCATTTGCTGTTCAATCATGGCTGTTAAAGCCAGCGTTGGATGAATATCAGATGTTCGTCCAGCGGGTTTGGGCGCGGGAGCGACGAGTGAGCGGCATTTTTTGTGAGGACGCCAAAGGAGCGGCAGCGCGGACGTGCTGACCGCCGCTGTTCTGTGGTTCGCCGCGGCCGCCCCCGCCGCCGATGCAGCGCCGCCCATGGCGGCGCCCGAGCCGCTGGTTGCCATCACCGCCCCGACGCCCGAACAGATCGCCTCGTTCTGGCAAGTGGTGATCGAGCAGCAGCTGATCATTCGCGTTCCGGCCCAGCGATCACAGCTCAACAATTTCGCTGCCGGTCCGATGCAGTCGCGCCGCGCCACCGAGACCCCGATCGTCTGGAAAGAAAAGAAGGCGCCGAAATGCGTGGCGATGCGCAATATCGCCGGTATGCAGGCGGTGCAGCGCGACAGCATCGACATCATCACACGGCAGAAGCAGCGCCTGCGTGCGCAGCTTAACCGCGGCTGCCGCGCGCTCGACTTTTATGCCGGTTTCTACATGCAGGGCAGCAAGGACGGAAAGCTGTGCGAGGATCGCGACCAGATCCACGCACGCACCGGCGCCAAGTGCGAGATCGACAAGTTTCGGCTGATGGTCCCCGTCCGCGAAGACGATTGAGGCGGTTGATCGCGCATTTCGTCGCCTTTTCTTGACTTTTCATCGCTATTTGCCCAAGGCCCGCGCAGCGCCGCCCGCGTGGAAGGCTGAGCGTCACCTCTATTTCCGGACATGATAATCCTATGAAATTTGCCGAGATCGGCCTTTCCGACGAACTTTTACGCGCCATCGACGAGTCGGGCTATGACGAAGCGACGCCGATCCAGGCGGGCGTGATCCCTTCGGTCCTGATGATGCGCGACATCATCGGTATCGCCCAGACGGGGACCGGCAAGACCGCGTCGTTCGTTTTGCCGATGATCGACATTCTGGCTCACGGCCGCGCCCGCGCGCGGATGCCGCGGTCGCTGATCCTCGCGCCGACGCGCGAACTCGCAGCGCAGGTCGCCGAAAATTTTGAAAAATACGGCAAATATCACAAGCTTTCGATGGCGCTGTTGATCGGCGGAGTCCAGATGGGCGATCAGGTGAAGGCGCTCGAAAAGGGTGTCGACGTTTTGATTGCGACACCGGGCCGCCTGATGGATTTGTTCGAGCGCGGCAAGATTCTGCTCACCGGCTGCAACCTTTTGGTGATCGACGAAGCCGACCGCATGCTCGACATGGGATTCATCCCCGATATCGAGAATATCTGCACCAAATTGCCGGCGAACCGTCAGACTCTGTTGTTTTCGGCGACGATGCCCGCACCGATCAAGCGGCTCGCCGACAAGTTCCTGTCGAACCCGAAAACGGTCGAAGTCGCGCGCCCGGCGAGCCGGAACGAGAATATCGAACAGTTTCTGGTCAAGACATCCGAACGCGGCAAGCGTGATGTCTTGCGCGGCTTGCTCGAGGCCGAGGACGTAAACACCGCGATTATCTTTTGCAATCGCAAGACGACGGTGCGCGAACTCGCCAAAGTGCTCCAGCGCTCGGGCTATAGCGCGGGCGAGATCCAAGGCGACATGGACCAGTCGAGCCGCACCGCCGAACTCGACCGGTTCAAGAATGGCACGATCAACATCCTCGTCGCCTCCGACGTCGCGGCGCGCGGGCTCGACGTCAAGGGTGTCAGCCATGTGTTCAATTTCGACGCGCCATGGCATCCCGACGATTATGTCCATCGCATCGGTCGCACAGGTCGCGCTGGCGCCAAGGGCCGCGCATTCACGCTTGCGACCCCGTCGGATGACGAGGCGATCGACAATATCCAGAAACTGACCGGCTATAAAATTCCGGTCCATGGTGGTGATGCCGTCTCCGCCGACAGCGCCCCTGCGACACCCCGCGAAGCGGACGACAAGCCGCGCCGGGCGCGCTCGGAGCGTGGTGGCCGCGGTCGCGGCGCCAAGGCGGAGAAGGTTGCGGAGCAGCCGCGCGACGAAGCTAAAGCCGCCCCGGCAAAGGCGAGCAAGTCGCGCGACGATCTCAAGTCGACCGCGCCGTCAAAGCAAAAACCTGGGCCGCGGCATGACGACCAGGATGGCCCCGACGACGGCTGGAACGGCCCGACCCCGAGCTTCCTGTCCGTCGGTTTCGGGAGCTAAGGGGTCAGCCGGTCAGGTTCGTCAGAGCTTGACCAGCATCTTCCCCATATTGGCGCCGGAAAACAGGCCGAGGAAGGCGTCAGGCGCCGATTCAATCCCGTCGTGCACCGTTTCGCGGATCGTGACCGCGCCGCTGGCGATCAGGCCGCCCATGTCGGCGTAAAATTCTTCCATGCAGTCGAAGAACTGGTCGGTGTAAATAAAGCCTTCCATGCGGATCCGCGCCGGGATCGAACGGATGAGATATTTCATCTCCTGCGCCTTGCCGTCGTTATAGACGTCGATCATCCCGCAGATCGCAAAGCGCGCGAAATCATTGGCCGTCGCAAATGCGGCGTCGAGATGTTCGCCGCCGACATTGTCGAAATAGACGTCAATGCCCGGTTTTCCGAGCTCGCCGAGCGCCTGCGCCAGCCCCGCAAGCACCGGTCCAGCCTTGTAATCGACCACCGCATCGGCGCCCAGTTCCTTGACCCATGCGCATTTTTCGGCGCCGCCCGCCGAACCGATGACGGTCATCTCGCGCGCCTTGGCAATCTGGACCACCGCGGATCCCACCGCGCCCGCTGCCGCCGAGACAAAGACCGTATCGCCCGGCTTTGCCGCGGCGACGCGGAGCAGGCCGATCCATGCCGTGCCGCCAGTCAGGCCCATATTGTGCAAGAAGGTCTGCGGCGTCATGCCCGCATCGAGCGCGGTGCGCGGCAGCTTGTTGGGCATCATGTCGAGACCGACGATGCCGCCATCGCGCCAGCCGCCCATGTGCATGATCAGGTCGCCGGGCGCAAAGCCGTCCATCCGGCTTTCGACCACCTCGCCGATGGCGCCGCCGGTCATCGGCTGGTCGATCTGGAAACTCGCGGCATAGCTTTTGGCGTCGTTCATCCGCCCGCGCATATAGGGATCGACCGACAGCCACAGGTTGCGGACGCGCAGCTGATCGGGTTCGAGCGGGGCATCGGGAAGCTCGCGCAATGCGAAATTGTCCATCGTCGGCAGCCCTTGCGGGCGGCTGATCAAATGCCAGGCTTTGCTCATCGGAACCCCCATTCCCTGATTTGCGCGGCGATGACGGCGATGGTCAGAAAAGCCGTTGCCAACTGCAATGCGGTGCGTTTATTACGCCGCGGTCGCGGGGCCGTAGCTCAGATGGGAGAGCGCTGCAATCGCACTGCAGAGGTCAGGGGTTCGATTCCCCTCGGCTCCACCAGCGACCCTTCCACCACCCTGATGCCGCAAGCCTTAGCCGACGTAATCGCGGATCATATTCTTGGCGATCACTAGCTGCTGGATCTGCGTCGTTCCTTCATAAATCCGGTAAATGCGGCAATCGCGATAGAAGCGTTCGGCAAGATATTCCTTAAGATACCCCGCACCGCCGTGGATCTGCACGACGCGGTCGGCGACGCGGCCGCACATTTCGCTGGCGAACATTTTGGTCGCTGCCGCTTCAACCAGAATTTTCTCGCCGCGATCGGCGCGCGCGCAGGCGTCGTTCAGCATGCAGTCGGCGGCGTAGATTTCGGCCTTGCTGTCGGCGAGCATCGCTTGGATCAGCTGGAAATTGGCAATGGGTTCGCCGAACGCCTTGCGCTCCATCGCATATTTGAGCCCCGCGTCGAGCATCCGCTTGGCATAGCCGACGCTGGCAGCAGCGACCGACAGGCGCCCATTGTCGAGGCTTTGCATCGCGGCGCGAAAGCCGATGCCTTCCTCGCCGCCGAGCAGCGCATCGCCATCGACATGCACGTCTTCCAGGATGACATCGGCAATTTGCGAACCAGCCTGTCCCATCTTGCCGTCGGGCTTCCCGATCGACACGCCGGGTGCGTCGCGCGGGACCAAAAAGGCACTGACGTGCGCGTTTTTGGGCAAAGCCTCCGCATTGGTGCGCGCCATTACCAGGATCATGTCGGCAAAGGGGGCGTTGGTGATGTAGCGTTTGGTGCCGTTGAGCACATAGCCGTTGCCGTCGCGCACCGCGCGGGTCTTCATCGCGGCGCTGTCCGACCCGCTGTCGGGTTCGGTCAGGCCAAAGGCCGCGATGCTACCCGCGGCCAGCTTGGGCAGCCAATGCTCCTTCTGCTGCTCGGTTCCGAAGCCGATGAGCGACTTGCACACCATGCCGATGTTGATCGACACGATCGAGCGATAGGCAGGCGAGGCATAAGCGATTTCGCGAATGAAGCCGACATATTGGCTGATGTTCATGCCCGCGCCGCCATATTGTTCGGGCATCGTGACCCCGAACAATCCCATGTCGCGCATTTCGGCCAGAATGTCGTCGGGAACGCGGCCAAGTTCTTCGAGCTGATCCTCCGCCGGGATCAGCCGCTCGCGCACATAACGCTGCAACTGTTCCATAAAGGCGTCATAGATGTCGGCGTCCATTCCCGGATTGGTCATTGTTGTCCTGTCCCTGGTCTATTGTTCCGAATAGCTGTCGATCGCGGAGAAAATGCGGGTCAGCTGTTCGCGTTCGTCGGCGTCGATATCTGGGCGCCAGATTTCGAACAGCAGGACGGTACGGTCGCTGGTCCCGCGGTTCCACGCTTCATGTTCGAAACTGTCGTCGAAAATCAGCAGCTCGCCTTCGGTCCAGCCCCGCGTTTCCGGACCGACGCGCAGGGCGCAGCCGCCGGGCACCACCAGCGGCAGGTGGCAGATCAGGCGCGTATTCAGCATGCCGTGATGCGGCTGAATGTGCGTCCCCGGGGTCAGACGCGAAAACAGGGCGAGGGGCGCGCGGCCCGGAATGACGGGCTGCGGTGCATGGTCGAGAGCCGCAAGGGTGGCGGGGCAAAGCACGTCCATGCCATCGGCAACCTGGCCGTCTTTCCACAACCACGCGGCGCCCCAATCGGGCTTGTCGAGCAGCGGATTATTGGGCGGCGGCCGGTTCGGCGCTGCGGTGACATAGGGAGCGAAGCGATCGGCGGCAGAATTGGTCAGCGCCAGCAACTCGGACCGAATGGCGTCGGTGGCGGCCTCGATCTCCGACACCCAGTCGAACATCGCGCGATCGAAGAACGGACGCTGCGCCAGGCCAGGGAAATAGAACATGTTGGGCTGTTGCAGATAGATTTGCTGTTCGCCCGCGAGCAGACGAAGCGCTTCGGCAACGCGCGGCGTCGCGGTGCGCGCATCGACTCCGGCGTCGCGGAGCTGGCCGAGCAAATGATCGGCAAAGGCGCGCTCGGACGCGATGATAAATTGTTCGGCGCGCTGGAGGCCGGGATGAAGCGATGCGGCGACGTTGGGCATCTGCGCCGCGGTACCCAGCGCGAGGCGATAGAATGTCCCCGCCGCCCGGTCGTCGCGCAGGCTGCGCTGCAGTTCGGCCATCGCGAGGATCGCGGCAATATTGCTGCGATCGGCCTGGATTGCCGCCCTCAGAATTGCGGCCTCGGCCTCGACATCGCCGCGGCGTTCGGCCTCGCGCGCTTGGTCGAGCCATGTCGGTTGCTGCGTCATGGCCCACGCCATAACGC
>JAFAGN010000104.1 GCA_023422695.1 Pseudomonadota bacterium | reverse complement strand
GGCTCGACTTCGCTCGACACGAACGGACATAGGAGACGGTCGGTAATCCACCCCAAAGCAGACACTTCATAATCGTCACCCCGGAAACAACGCTACCCACATCCCGCCGTTTCCATACAATACGCCTTGCCTCGACCCGCTATAACGCGCCATCTTGGGCGCAGGGCAATGTGGGGGCAGGGCGATGACGGAACCGTTCAGTGCGGGGCAACGCAAATTTCTGAAGGCGCTGACCGAAGCGCTGTTTCATGGCGCCGACATGGCGATCACCGCCGATCAGGTCGTCGCCAATATTTGCGAATTGTTCGCCAAGGTCGGCGGGACCAAGCTTGATGAAATCCGCCTGTCGCTGACCGCGACCGAGGTCGTCCTGGGCGGGCCATTCTTTACCGAGGATGATGTCACTGGACGCGCCGCAAAGCTGAAGGACCGGTTGCAAGACAGCCAGATCGACCTGTTTCAGGACATGGCGCGGCTGCGCGGTATCATCTACGCCTGCTATTACGGCCATTGGCAGCCGGGGCTGGAACCCGGCGATCAGGACGCAAATGTCGCCAATCCGGTCCACCGCCAGATCGGGTTCAAACTGCCGAAGCACCGGACCCGCGGCGACCATGAGGTGCCGATCAAGCCCGTCCTGGGCCGCGAGATCGACCCGGCGCATATTCTGAACGCCGCCACCTTGGCCGACGAATATGACGTGGTGGTGATCGGATCGGGCGCGGGCGGCGCGGTGGCGGCGCACAATATTGCGGCGCAGGGCTATAAGGTGCTGATCGTCGAGGCGGGGCCGTTTTTTCCATCGCACAAGATCCATCATCACGAACTCGACATGATCGCGAACCTCTACAAGCATGGCGCGCTGCAGACGTCGACCAACCGCGATTTTGTGGTGTTTCAGGGGCGCTGCGTCGGCGGATCGTCGACGATCAACAATGGGATATGTCTGCGCGTCAACGAAGCGGGGCGCACCCATCCCGACGCGCAGGATGTGCTGGCGAAATGGGCGAGCATCGGCGCACCGATCGACGCCGCCGCCTTCCACGCCAGCTACGACGCGGTGCAGGCGAAACTGGGCATCGCCCGCATCGAGCCGCGCAGCGGGCGGCACAATGGCCCGCACTTGATCGAGGGGTGGCGGTCCTATGCCGCCGCGTCGGGCAAGCCGCGCGATGCCCGCGCGATCACCGACTGGTTCGCCAAGAATTTCGGGCCGCCGAGCACCCCCAACGCCTGCGCCTATTGCGGCTACTGCAATTCGGGCTGCCCCTATGGGCGGCGAATGGGAGTCGCGCAGACCTACCTTCCCGCGGCGTGCCGCGATTATGGCGCGCGCATCCTGCCCGATACCAAGGCCGAACGCATCGTCTGGCAGACCGCCTATGACGGGCGGCGCGAGGCCGAGGCGGTGGTGCTGATCCTGCCCGGCGACGTGCGGGTGATGGTCCGCGCGCGGGTGGGGGTCGTCGTCGCGGGCGGCACGATCGCCTCGTCAAAACTGCTCGACCGCAGCGACATCGACGGCACCGGCTATCAGGTGTCGCTCAACGTCGCCTCGCCCGTCGTCGCGCTGATGCCCGATGGGGTCGGCGGCAATGCGTGGGACGAGGATCAGATGTCGAGCTATGTCGATGTCGGCGACTATCTGCTCGAAAGCCATTTTCAGCCGCCGATGTCGATGGCGTCGCTGATGCCCGGCTGGTTTGCCGATCATGCCAGCCGGATGAAGAATTTCGGGCGCGTCCATTCGGCGGGCATCTTGTTCCCCGCCGACCGGCGCGGGCGCGTCGTGAACGACAAATTGCAGTTCAGCCTGGATCCGACCGACGACCTGCCGGTGCTGCGCGACGCGATGGCGACGCTGACCAAGGTGCATTTCGCCGCGGGGGCGATCGAATGTTATCCGGCGTTGGCGCGGGGGCAGGTGGTAACCCCCGACATGGACGTCGATGCGTTCTTTGCTAACGCGATCGGCGAACAGGATGATGTCACGCTGTCGAGCAGCCACCCGCACGGCGGCAATGCGATCAACGAAGATCCTTCGCACGGCATCGTCGACCTCGAATGCCGGGTGCATGGGACGACCAATGTGCTGGTCACCGACGCCAGCGTCTTTCCCAGCTGCATCCGCGTCAACGCGCAATGGACGACCATGGCGATGGCGCATTACGCGACGGGGCGGAGCGATCCGTTCGGGTGAGCTGTAGCGATTTATGATTTCGCGCAGAGAACGCCGAGTTCGCAGAGGATTTGGTTCACGCGGAGGCGCGGAGCCGCGGAGAAGAAATAAGGATATTGGCGGCTTCGCCGCCCTTCTCTGTTCCCCTCTGCGGCCTCTGCGATCTCTGCGCGAAATTTTCTCTCCGCGGCTCCGCGTCTCCGCGTGAATCTTGAAGGCGGGGCCGCTATGGAGCGCGCATGACCCTCACCGTCGCCGCCCTCTATAAATTCGCCCCGTTCGACGACCCTGCCGCGCTACGCCAGCCTTTGCTCGATCTGTGCGCGGCGCACGGCGTGAAAGGAACGCTGCTCCTCGCCCGCGAGGGGATCAACGGGACGATCGCGGGGAGCGCCGACGGCATTGCCGCGGCGCTGGACTATATCCGCGCATTGCCCGGCTGCGCCGACCTCGACGTCAAATATTCCACCGCCGCCGAAATGCCGTTTCAGCGGCTGAAGGTACGGATCAAAAAGGAAATCGTAACGCTGAAGGTCGCCGGGATCGACCCGGCGCGCGATGCGGCGCCCTATGTCGACCCCGCCGACTGGAACGCGTTGGTCGACGATCCCGATACCGTGTTGATCGATACCCGCAACGGGTTCGAGGTCAGTTATGGCAGCTTCGACGGCGCGGTCGATCCGGCGACCAGAAGCTTCGGCGAATTCCCCGACTGGTGGCGCGCCAATGCGGAGAAGTTTGCGGGCAAGCGGGTCGCGATGTTCTGCACCGGCGGTATCCGCTGCGAGAAATCGACCGCCTTTTTGCGGCACGAAGGCGTCGAGGATGTCGTCCATCTGAAGGGCGGCATTTTGGCGTATCTGGAACAGGTGCGTGCCGAAGAGAGCCGCTGGCACGGCAGTTGTTTCGTGTTCGATGAGCGGGTGAGCGTCGGGCATGGGTTGGTCGAGGTGGGGGAGAAGCAATAGGCAGCTTGATGACCGCGTTGGGCTGGTTTCCAGACCGCCCTCTATTTCCGTTCGTGTCGAGCGAAGTCGAGACACCCATAGGTAGCGCCAGACTTCGCGGTGTCTCGACT
>JAFAGN010000100.1 GCA_023422695.1 Pseudomonadota bacterium | reverse complement strand
AGTCGAGACACGCGAAGGCCAGTGCGTCCCAAGCGTGTCTCGACTTCGCTCGACACGAACGGAAATTGGGGCTGGGCTTAGACCTGCAGCAAATTCGTCGTTGGTTTTTGGCGAATCATTGTGGGCGCATCAGGACTCCCAGCACGCGTTCAGCCAACCACTCCGCATCATCGCCCGCAAAACTGTGCGATGAACTATCGAGCCGTTCGACCGGCAGCGCGCCCGGATGACAATTCTCTACAAACGCCTGCGCCGTCCGGTCGCCGGTGGCGAGCAGGATCGTCGCCGGGCAGGGCAGGCTGACGAGCGCGGCGTCGAGCCTGGCGGGCAGGCTGTCAGGCGCCGCAGCGGCGGGTTTGCGGCGGAGGGCGGATAGCCCGCGCAGCAGTTTTTTCACGTCGATCTCGCCTTTGATCAGTCGGAGCAGGCTTTTGGGGTCGGTCAGCCGCGACAGATAACGCGCGCGGATCGCCGATGCGGGGGGCAGCGCGGGTTCGTCGGTTTCGTCGCTGTCGTCGTTTTCATACGTCCACGGATTGGCGAGGATCAGGCCGTCGAGCGCGAGCGGCTGGTGGAGCAGCAGCGCACTGGCGGCGTCGCAATTGCCGAAGGCGACGATGCGGGTGAGCTGCGGCGCCGCGCCGCGAAACGCCGCAATGGCAGCCGCGATGTCGGGGCCGCTGCTTGTGTAGCCGCCATTGTCGCCCTCGCTGTCGCCGATGCCGCGGCGGTCGAAGCGCAGCACGGGATGGCCCGCGGCGGCGACACGCTGCGCCAACATCGCCGTGCCGCGATGCGCGCCGCTGCGAATTTCATTGCCGCCCGACACAATCAGCAGCCCGGTGGTGCCCGGCGGGTCGTCGAGCGTCGCGGCGAGCATCGCGCCCTCGCAAGCAAAGCTCAGCTGATGCCGCATGTCGCGCTCCATGCGGCGATGTCGGCGGCGATCGCCTCAGCCATGGCGGCATCCTCACCCGGTTCGGCACGTAGCCACAGCGGGGTTCCGGCGATAGGATCGGCGCCGCTGCCCAAAGTGACGGTGCGGAGCGGCGCCACGGGCTCGACCTCGGCGCTGCCAAGCTGTCCTATCATGGCGGCCGACAGCAGGTTGCCAGCGAGAATCAACGGCGCGGTGGCGGCTTCGGCTTGCAGGCTGTCGAGCGATGAGGTCAGCCCGGCCTCGCGGTCGGCAGCTACGCGGGCACGCATCAGCGTGCGCAGCAGCGACGCGCCGCCGATCGGGGCAATCCGCCACCACGCGGCGGCGCCCGCGCGATGATCGATCAGCGCGCCGCCGCGCAGCGACGCGATGATTACCGGGCCATCGAGCGTCGCGGTAACCTCGGCCAGCGCTTCCTGCCAACTCACGAGGTCGGCCTCGACGAGCGGCACAAGGCTTTCATTCTGGCCAGGGAGATCGGGGAGGAGCGCGGCGAAACCATGCCGCACCAGCGCGCGCATCGCCAGCGCCAGTGTGCGGCGGGTGCGGTTCGCTTCCTCGAACAGCGGCGAGACGAACAGCACCGTGGCGCGCGGGGTGTCATCGGGTGCGATGCGGAAGATATACTCTGTCATCGCTTAAGCAGACCGTGTGTCCCCGCAAAGGCGGGGACCCATCACCTGCCGGTTCGAAATCGCACCGACCGGAGATGGACCCCCGCCTTCGCGGGGGAACAGGATAGTGGGGATGATCTTTTCGATCACTCGCCAGCCTTGCGCAGCGAAAACGCCAGCAAATTGCCATAGGTTTCAAATATCTCGCCATCGATCTCGTCATCGTCGATCACGATGCCCAGCCGATCCTCCATCTCGGTCAGCACTGTGGCGACCGCCATCGAGTCGAACTCGGGCAGCGCGCCGAACAGGCCGCTGTCGTCGGTCAGCGCCGCGGCGCGGTCTTCGCCAAGGCCGAGGACGTCGGCGAGCAGGGCGCGGAGTGTGGCGTCGACGGTAACGGGTTCGGTCACGTTTCTTTCCTCAACAGGGAACGGGCGAAGGCCTTGAATGCCGGTCCCCATGCCGCGACGCGTGACGGATTGAAAGCCTCGATCCGCCACAACGGGTCGTGGCGGTTCATCCAGTCGCGTTTGTAGGCGTCGTTGCCGGTACCGAAATCCACACGCGCCACTTGGTCGATCTCGATGACATGGCGGAATAGCGCCGCCGACAGCAAGGTGCCGGGCGAGGCTTTCAGGCTGTCCTCGACATGCGCGAGCTTGTGGATGAACGCAGTGCCGTCCTCGACGGTCCAGAACTGCGCTGCGACGGGGATGCCGTCGATCCGCGCGATCCCCATCCGCAAGGTGCCGCGCGCGCTCTCGGCCTGAGCAAAGACGCGGAGGAGCGCGGGATGGCCTTCCTCGGGCTTCCAACTCGCGGCGTAGATTTGTTCATAGGCGGCCCAGCTGCCATCGTCGAACGCGGTGAGCAGTTGAATGTCGACGACGCCCTTTTTTGCCTTGCGCTGAACGGTGCTGCGCAGCGCGCCGGGGCGGCTGGCCCACCAGGCGTCATGGTCCATATCGCCGAGGTCGAGCCAGTGGCGGTCGCCCGCGGGGGTTGCCTTGACCCACCAACCGGCGACGCGGAGCGCGGCGGTGAGGTCGCCCGGATCGCGCACGGGATAGAGCGTCAGCCGTGCGGCGGCGTGGCGAAGATTGCGGAAGAGGGCGCGCAATGCGGCGCCGCGATCGCCGTCGCCGGTGTAGAGCGGCTGAATCGCGAAGCTGTACCAGTTGGTCAGCCCCGCCAGGTTCCCTGGACTTTCGACGCGCAGCGGTAGCCATGCGGCGGCACCCCTAGCGCGGCCGTGCGCGTCGACGCGGCCTTGCCCGGCAAAGCCATGCGCTTCGAGCAGGTCGAACCACGCGGCGCGATCGAAGGGCGCGGCAAAGCCTGCCGCGCGCGCTGCGGCGGGCAGCCGTTCATCATTAGCGTGATGTTCACCGTTCCCTTGCATGGTGCCGCCCTCTATCACTTCACTCCTAACAGCCGATGACCAAAGCCGAAAACCTATCTTCCAGTCCGATCGACCATCTCGCCCTTCGCGGCGCGCCGGAGGCGGCTGCGCTTTTGACCGGTGACGCTGGGCTGACTTTTGCTGAACTTGACGCGGGCATCGGCCGATTGGCGGCGTGGTTGCTCGATCAGGTCGGTGAGCCGGGCGAGCGGGTGGCGAGCTGGAGCGCAAAGACGCGGGTGGCTTGCCTGATGCCGCTGGCCGCAGCGCGCGCCGGGCTGATCCATGTGCCGGTCAATCCGCTGCTGAAAGGGCCGCAGGTCGCGCATATCCTGGCCGACAGCGGCGCGAAGCTGCTGATCACCAATGGCGCGCGGGCGGACATGCTCGGCGATGGCTTGCCGACGGGTTGCGCGGTGCAGGATTTGAAGGTGGCCGAGGGCGTGATCGATTCGGATGGACCGGCGCTGCCGCCGTCCGCCGCCGGTCCGGACGATCTGGCCGCGATCCTTTATACCAGCGGATCGACCGGGCGGCCCAAGGGCGTGATGCTGAGCCACGCCAATCTGTGGCTGGGGGCAGAGAGCGTCGCGTCTTATCTCAAGCTGACGCCGGATGACCGGGTGCTGGCCGTACTGCCGCTGAGTTTCGACTATGGGCAGAGCCAGCTGCTTTCGGCCTGGTATGCGGGTGCGGGGGTGGCGCCGCTCGATTATCTGACCCCGCGCGACGTTGTGAAGGCGGTCGCGCGGCACGGCGCGACGACGCTGGCGGGCGTGCCGCCGCTCTGGGTGCAACTGGTCGAAAGCGAGTGGCCGACCGAGGCGGCGGCGTGTCTGAAAAGGCTGACCAACAGCGGCGGCGCGCTGACGCCGTCACTGATCGACGCGATGGCGGCGGCGTTTCCGAACGCCGACATCTATCCGATGTACGGACTGACCGAGGCGTTCCGTTCGACCTATCTCGAGCCGCAATTGGTTGCCGAGCATCCGACCTCGATGGGCCGCGCGATCCCACACGCGGAAATCCTGGTGTGCCGCCCTGACGGCACGATCACCGCCGACGAGGAACCGGGCGAGCTGGTGCATTGTGGGCCGTTGGTCGCCAAGGGCTATTGGCAGGATGCCGAGCGCACCGCGCAGCGGTTCAAACCGGCGCCGCATGCGTCCGAATATGGCGGCATGGCGGTGTGGTCGGGCGACACGGTGCGCCGCGACGCCAACGGCCTGCTTTACTTCGTCGGGCGCGACGACGCGATGATCAAGACCGCGGGCAACCGCGTCAGCCCGACCGAGGTCGAGGATGTCGCGGTCGCGTCGGGGCTGATCTATGAGGCCGTCGCATTCGGGGTGCCTGATCCGCGACTGGGAGCGGCGATCATACTGATCGTGCGCGGTAAGGGCGGCGTCGCCGATGAAGCGGGGCTGAGCGGCTATCTGCGACAGAACCTGCCCAATTTCATGCAGCCTCAAGTGGTTGAATGGCGAAGCGAACTGCCGCGCAATCCGAATGGCAAGCTCGACCGGGTGGCGATCGCCGCCGATTGGGCGCAGGCGGTGGCGGCATGAAACCGCACGGTCCGATTCCGCCGGGTTACGCGGCCGACGACGACGGCATGCTGCTGATCGGCGGCGACCGCGCCGATACGCTGGCCGACATGGCGGGCGACACGCCGCTGTTCGTGTATGACAGCGCGATGCTGGCGGCGCGGGTGGCGGCATGGCGCGCCGCGATGCCCGCCGAGGTGCAACTTCATTTTGCGATGAAGGCGAACCCCTATGCGCCGCTGCTGGCCTTTATGGCGCGGCTGGTTGACGGGTTCGATGTCGCGTCGGGGGGCGAGCTCAAGGCGGCGCTGGCGAGCGGGATGGCCGCGGGCGACATCAGCTTTGCGGGGCCCGGCAAGCGCGACCGCGAGCTGGAAGCGACGATCACCGCAGGCGCGACGCTCAATCTGGAATCGGCGGGCGAGGCCGACCGCGCACTGTCGATCGCCGATCGCCTCGGCCTGACGCCCAGCCTGGCGGTGCGGGTCAATCCCGACTTCGACCTCAAAGGGTCGGGGATGAAGATGGGCGGCGGCGCCAAGCCGTTCGGGGTCGATGCCGCCGAGGTTCGGGCGCTGGTCCGCCGTCTGATCGCAGCGGGCGCCGACTGGCAGGGCTTCCATATTTTCGCCGGATCGCAGGCGCTTGATGCCGGTGCGATCGCCGATACACAGGCGCAGACAGTGGCGCTGGCGGCAAGGCTGGCCGACGCGATCGGGGCGACCCCGCCGCTCGTCAATCTGGGCGGCGGGATGGGGGTTCCCTATTTCCCCGGCGACACCGCAGTCGACGCGGCGGCGGTTGGCGCGGCGCTGGGCGAGACGCTCGCGGCGCGCGATGCGGCGCTGGCGGACAGCCGTTTTGCGATGGAGCTAGGGCGCTGGCTGGTCGCCGAAGCGGGGGTCTATCTGACCCGCGTGGTTGACCGCAAAACCAGCCATGGCGAGACGTTCCTGGTCACCGACGGCGGCCTGCACCACCAATTGGCAGCCAGCGGCAATTTCGGGACGGTGATCCGCCGCAACTATCCGATCGCGGTCGCCCATGCGTTCGGCAGCGAGCCGACGGAAACCGTGTCGGTCGTCGGCTGCCTGTGCACCCCGCTCGACCGGCTGGGCGATCAGGTGGCGCTGCCGCGCGCCGATGTCGGCGACCTGATCGCGATTTTCCAGGCGGGCGCCTATGGCGCGAGCGCAAGCCCCGCGGCGTTTCTGGGGCAGGGGCCGGCGCGCGAAATGCTCGTCTGACATCGCAAAACTTGTTCCTTAACGGGACAGTTCCGCCGATGTGCTAGTCAAACCTATCTCAATACTAACTCTATGTTCACCCTTTTCGCGCAAGGGTGGACGCTGACGCAATGACGGTTGCCGCGGGGATTTGGGCCGCGGCGGCGGTCCGCGGCTCGAAAGGTTGATTGATTATGGCTTCGTTCCCCTCGCTTCGCGTCGCCCGCGCCGCGCTTGTCTGCGGTATTGCGTCGACCGCGCTGGCGGGCTGCGCCAGCACCGGCGGCGGCGCACCGCAGCTGCCCAGCGCGACCTTTGTCCAGAATCAGGAGGGGCCGGGCGAGGAATATATTATTGGACCGCTCGACGAATTGCAGATCTTCGTGTGGCGCAACCCCGAACTCGGCGGCAAGGTGCAGGTGCGTCCCGATGGCCGGATCACCACCCCGTTGATCACCGACATGCCCGCGGTCGGCAAGACGCCGACGATGTTGCAGCAGGACATCAAGCTGCAGCTGAGCCAATATATCACCGACCCGATCGTCAGCGTGATCGTCACCACCTTCAACAGCACCTTTTCGCAGCAGGTGCGCGTCGTCGGCGCCACCGAAAAGCCCGCGTCGATTCCGTTCCGCGCCAACATGACCGTGCTCGACGCGATGATTGCAGTCGGCGGGCTGGGCGAATATGCGGCTGGAAACAAGGCGCGACTCGTCCGTTTCGACAAGGGCAGCGGCAAGCAGCAGGAATTTGGCCTGCGGCTGAACGACCTGATCAAGCGCGGCGACATCAAGGCCAATGTGCGGTTGCAGCCCGGCGATGTCATCATCATCCCCGAAAGCATGTTCTGATCCCGACGGACCGCCAACCGACCCATACCAAGGATTGACCGCAACCGATGACCAGCCTCTACGACGAATTCCGGGTGGCGCTGCACAGCGTCTGGACGCGCCGGTGGCTCGTGCTGGCGGTGGCATGGGGCATTTGCATCCTCGGTTGGCTGGCGATCGCGTCGATCCCGAACCGCTATGATTCGCGCGCCCGGCTGCTCGTCGACATCAACGAAATCCTGCCCGACGATCCGCAGGGCGCGGCCTATGGCGGACGTCAGCGCATCGACCAGATCCGCGAGACGCTGACCAGCGCGCGCAATCTGGAAAAGGTGGCAGCGACGACCGGCCTGCTGCCCGCGGGCGCGGGCGAGCGCGACAAGGCGGGCGCGGTCGCCATGCTGCAAAAAAACATCAAGGTCGTGCCGCAGCAGGACAATATCTTTGAAATCACGTCGAGCATCGGCGTCGGCAGCCTGTCCGATGCCGACAATGCCAAACTGGCATCGGGGGTACTCGACAGCCTGATCACCGTCTTCCGCGACGATCAGCTGCGCGGCGGGCGGATGAACGCGCGCGAAGGGCTGAAATTTCTCGACGCCCAGATCGCCGACCGCGAAAAGGCGTTGCGCGAAGTCGAAGCACGGCGCGCGGCGTTCGAGGCGCAGAATATTGGCCTGATCCCCGGCGCCGCCGGATCGCCCGCGCAGCGCGTCGAAGCGGCGCGCGCTGAACTTGGCCAGATCGATTCGCAGCTGGTGGCCGCGCAGGCGCAGCTTGCGGCGGCGAACGGCCAACTCGCCTCGACCCCCGCGACGATCAATGTCCCCGGCATGGGCGGCGTCGGCGGCGGCGTTGCCCGCCAGCAGCTTGCCGGCGCGCAGAATGAATTGTCGTCGATGCGCGCGCGCGGCCTGACCGACGCGCACCCCGACGTCATCGCGCTGAAAAGCCAGATCGCATCGCTGAAAGCCATGGCGGACCGCGAAGGCGCGGGCGGCGGTGGCGGCGGCAATTCGCAGAACCCCGCCTATGCCTCGCTCGCCGCGATGCGCGCCGAACGGCAGGCGACGGTGAGCGCGCTCAATGCCCGCAAGGCGCAGCTGAGCGGTGACATCGCGCGGATCACCAGCCAGCAAATCCAGAACCCCGGCATTGCGGCCGAATATGACCGGATCAACGGCGAATATACCGCATTCAAGGCGCAATATGACAAGCTGCTCGCGCAGCGCGAACAGGTGCGGCTGCGCGGCGACGTGCAGACCGAAACCGACGCGATCAAGATCGAGCTGCTCGATCCGCCGACGAAGCCGACCAGCCCCGCGGCGCCCAATCGCCCGTTGTTCCTGACCCTGGTGCTGCTCGCCGGGATCGGCGGCGGGATCGGCGTTGCCTTTGGCCTTGGCCAGGTGCGCGCCAGCTATGCGACCGCGGCCAAGCTGGAACGCGCGAGCGGCCTGCCGGTCATCGGGTCGATCACCGAAGTGGTGACTCCCGAACGCCATGTCGATCGGCGCAAGAAACTGGTGTGGCTGGCGAGCGGCGGGGGGGCGTTGGTCGGCCTTTACGCCCTGTTGCTGGTCGCCGAATTCATCCAGCGCGGCATGGTTGCGTGACGGGGGACGATGACATGAACGACCAACGCAAAGTCAAGCGCCCGCCCTCGCTCCTCGAACGCGCGGCCGACATGTTCGGGCTCGATCCCGCCGCCAATGCGCCGACGATCGACCTGTCGAGCCTGCCGCCCGAAGCGCCGAAAAAGGCGAAGAAGGCAGCAGCAGAGCCCGTCGCCGAAGTGCTGCCGCCCGAAAGCGTCGATCCCGTAGTGGGCGCCGCGCCTGCGGTCGAAACCGCGCCGACGCCGAAACCGTCGCCGCGCAAGGACGTTGCCAAGGCGGCGCCTGCCGTTGTGCCGACGCGGCAGGGAACGATCGACCGCGAGCGTCTTGCATCGCGCGGCATGATCGTGCCGGGCACCCCGGTTACCGGCATTTCAGAAGAATATCGCATTGTGAAGCGCGAGTTGATCCGCAATTTCGGCGGCGTCGGCAATCGCCCGATCCTGCCGCGCGGCCACCGCGTGCTGATCGCGTCGGCGAACCCGGGCGAAGGCAAGACTTTCTCTGCGGTCAACCTGGCGCTCAGCCTGGCGGTCGAGGCCGATCATGACGTGCTGTTGATCGACGCCGACATCGCCAAGCCGAGCGTGCTCGAAGCCTTGGGGCTGGAGGATGGCCCGGGGCTGATGGACGCGCTGGCCGACGCGCATCTGCCGCTCGGCGATTGCCTGATTCAGACCGATATCCCGGGGCTGAAGGTGATGCCCGCGGGAACCGGGCATATGCACGACACCGAACTGCTGGCCTCTGCCCGCACCGATACGCTGCTCGCCCAGCTCGAACAGGGCGCGCCGGGTCGCATCCTGATCATCGATTCGCCGCCGGTGCTGGCGGCATCGCCGGCTGCGGTGCTCGCCGGGCATGTCGGCCAGACGATCATGGTCGTGCGCGCCGACGAAACGCTTGAATCATCGCTGCGCGACGCGATCGGCCTGATGGGCGCGTGTCCGCACATCCAGCTGCTGCTCAACGGCGTGAAATTTTCGCCGGGCGGTCGCCGCTTCGGCACCTATTACGGACAAGGAGGCGCGTGATGCGCACCACCACCACTTTGCGGCACATCGGCGTGCTGGCCGGGCTGTTGCTCGCCGGGACGGCGACGGGCGCGCACGCGCAATTTTCGGGTGAACCGGGCGCGGGCAACGGCGATGCGCCGGTCGCCGCGCCGTCGTCCGAAGGTCGTTCGGCGAAGCGCGCCGAAGCGCGCCGCAGCCAGCGGCAGGTCGACGTCAGCCCCTATCTGGAGGTCGGCCAGGTGCTGACTGCCGATCTGAAAAATGGCGGCGATGTCCTGACCTATACGACGGTCGCTGCGGGCGTGGACGCCGCGATCGTAACCAGCCGCGCCGAACTCGCCGCCACGGTGCGTTACGAGCATCGTTTCGGGTGGAACGGCGGGCTCGAGGATTCCGATACGATCAGCGGGCTGGCGCGCGGGCGGATCGAAGTCGCGCGCGGATTGAATCTGGAAGGCGGCGCGCTGGCGACGCGCACCCGCGCCGACGGAGCGGGCGCCGACAGCGGCCTGTTCATCGGCGACGCCAGCAATGTCGCCAACCTCTATTCGGTTTACGCCGGGCCGACCTTTGCACGCCGTATCGGCGGGCTGGACGTCGGCGCCGGTTATCGCTTCGGCTATACCAAGGTCGATGTCGACACCCCCGCGATCCTGTCGCCTGGGTCGCAGCCGCAGGATATTTTCGACAGCTCGACCAACCATGTCGCGTGGGCCAGCGTCGGCGCTCGTCCGGGCGATCTGCCCTTTGGTTGGCAGGTTTCGGGCGGTTATGAGCGCGAGGACGCGAGCCAGCTCGACCAGCGGTTCGAGGGTAAATATGCCCGCGCCGACGTGACGATGCCGATCGGTCCGACCGTCGCGCTGCTCGGCGGCGTGGGTTATGAAGACATCGAGATCGGCCAGCGCAATCCGGTGGTCGACGCGGGCGGGGTGCCTGTTCGCGATGCCAACGGGCGTTTCGTCACCGACAAATCGACCCCGCGCCAGCTGTCGTTCGACACCGACGGGCTGATCTGGGACGCCGGGGTGATGTGGCAGCCGAGCCGCCGGACCTCGGCGACCGCGCGCGTCGGTCGCCGCTATGGCGACACTATCTACACCGGCAGCTTTTCCTATCGCGCCGATCATGCGACGACGATCCAGGTCGGCGTGTACGACGGGCTGTCGAGCCTCGGTCGCGGTTTGTCGGGCGGGTTGGCGGCGCTGCCGACCCAGTTCGATCCGACGCGCAACCCGATCGGCGGCAATATCAACCCGTGCGTGTTCGGTCAGGCAGGTGGCGGTTGCCTCAGCAACCAGCTCGGCAACGCGACCGCAGCGCAATATCGCAGCCGCGGGGTGCAGGCGACGATCGGATCGCGCTTTGCCGGGTGGAGCTATGGTGTCGGAGTCGGCTACGACCAGCGCAAGCTCCTCGCTCCGCTGCTCTCGCCGATCGCCAGCCTGAACGGGATCAAGGACGAGAATTATTATCTGTTCCTGTCGGCCGGGCGTCAACTCGACGCCGATTCGGACGTCAGCCTGTCGGGTTACCTCAATTATTTCGACAATGGCGCGCCGGGGGCCAGCGACGTCCAGTCGGCGGGGCTGTCGGCAGCTTATTCGCGGCGGTTCTGGCGCAGCCTGACCGGCACCGCGGCGGCCAGCCTCAACGCCTTTGACCAGGACGGTTTCAACAGCCAGCTTATTGGTTCAGCTTTGGTGGGACTGCGTTACAACTTCTGACGTGTCGGACCCTTTGGGCAACGGGATTTTTGCGATGTACGATCAATTCTATGGTTTCACCGGGCGTCCGTTCCAGCTGACGCCAGACCCGCATTTCTATTTCGAGAGCGGCACGCACCGGAAGGCCATGTCGTATCTGGGCTATGGGCTGGCGCAGGGCGAAGGCTTCATCGTCATTACCGGCGACGTCGGCGCGGGCAAGACGACGCTGGTCGGCCATCTGATGCACACGATCGACCCCAACCGGCTGACCGCGGTCAAGCTGGTGTCGACGCAGGTCGAGGGTGACGACTTGCTCCGCCTGGTCGCCGAACAGTTCGGTATCGAATGGGAAGGGCAGAGCAAGGCCGAGCTGCTGCGGTCGATGGAGCAATATCTGCGCGAACAGGCGCGGGCGGGCAAGCGCACGCTGCTGATCGTCGATGAGGGGCAAAACCTTGCCATCTCGGCGCTCGAAGAATTGCGGATGTTGTCGAACTTCGTGCTCGGTGGTCATTCGCTGTTGCAGATTTTCCTGCTCGGCCAGCCCGAGTTCCGCCAGACCTTGTTCCATTCGCCGACGCTGGAGCAATTGCGCCAGCGCGTGATCGCGACGCATCACCTCGATCCGATGGAGCCCGAGGAGGTCGAACCCTATATCCTCCATCGCCTCGGCAAAGTCGGCTGGACCGGCAACCCCAGCTTCAGCCCCGATGCGTTCGAAGAAATTTTTGATTACAGCGAAGGCGTGCCGCGCAAGCTCAACGTGCTGGTCAGCCGCTTGCTCCTCTATGGCGCGGTCGAACAGATGACGCGGATCACCGCGCAGAATGTCCGTTCGGTCGTCGCCGAGATCGAGGCCGATCGCGGTATCGACGCATCGACGCTGGCGCCGCTGCCGGTCGAGGAGGTCGTCGCGGCAGCTGCCCATGCGGTGGCCCCGACGCCCGCGCCCTTTGCCGCGCCGACGCCGGCCAACGAAACGACGCTCGAATGGCCGCAGCGTGCTGCCGATGGCCACCCGCCGTTCGCCGAGCCTGCCGAGGCGGTCATTCTGACCCCGCCCGACCCGAGCGCCGACGAAATTCTGGCGCGGATGGCGGCCGCAAATGGCGACGCCCCCGGCGCGCCTGCGATCGACCCTGAACATCTGGCGGCGCTCGAAGCGCAGATCGCGTCGCTCGAGGCGCGACTGGTCGAGCAGGATGCAGCGCTGCGCCGCGTGCTCGACCTGCTGATCGAGTGGGTCGAGCGCGATCCCGAAAATGCGCCGAACCCGGCGACATCGCGGACCTGGGCGGCCTGACAGCCGCCGCGAAATCGGCTATCCGGTCGACGAAGGTGAGAAAAGATGCAGAACGGCCTGTCGGTCGATGTCGAGGACTGGTTCCAAGTCGGCGCCTTTGAGCGCACGATCGACCGCGCCGACTGGCCGACGCTTGAGTGCCGGGTCGAGGCGAACTGCGACGCGGTGCTGCAAATTTTTGCCGATGCGGGCGCCAAAGGGACCTTCTTCACGCTGGGCTGGATCGCTGAGCGTTATCCGGCACTGATCAAGCGGATTGTCGGCGCGGGGCATGAACTCGCGAGCCATGGCTATGATCACAAGCGCGTGTTCAATATGACCGCCGACGCCTTCGCCGCCGACCTCAAAAAGACGCAGGCGATCCTTGAGGATCTCGGCGGGGTTGCGGTACGCGGTTATCGCGCGCCGAGCTTTTCGGTCGATACGCGCACGCCGTGGGCACACGCGATCCTCGCCGAACAGGGCTATGCCTATTCGTCGAGCGTCGCGCCGGTGGTGCACGACCATTATGGCTGGCCGCAAAGCCCGCGCCATGCGTGGCGGCCGCTGCCCGATAGCGACCTCGTCGAATGGCCCGTGACGACCGCGCGCTTTGCCGGGCGGACGCTGGCGGCGGGCGGCGGCGGCTTCATGCGGATGCTGCCCTATGGCTTCACGCGCTGGGCGATCGCGCGGATGAACGCCGAGGGGCATCCGGCGATCCTCTATTTTCACCCGTGGGAAATCGACCCCGGCCAGCCGCGCGTCGCCGATGCGCCGATCAAATCGAAAATACGTCATTACAGCGGCTTGTCGGCCATGGCTGACAAGCTCAAGAGGCTGCTCGCCGATTTCGAATGGACGCGCGCCGACGCTTTGCTGCCCGCGCAGCAACAGCGCGCCGAGCCGTGGCGCGCGGCGGCGTGAATGCACCAGCGCATCCCATGAAGCAGGATTTTTCTGGCGCGCCGCTGTCCGACGCCGCGGCGTGGGATGCCTATGTCGCGGCGCATCCGGACGCGACGCCCTTTCACAGTCGCAAGTGGTGCGAAGCCATTACGAAGGCGACCGGACATGTATGCCATCTGGTGACGGCGCGCGATGCGGGCGGGGCGCTGACCGGACTATTGCCGCTGCATCATGTCCGCTCGCCGCTGTTTGGGCAGGCGCTGGTCAGCAGCGGTTTTGCCGTCGATGGCGGCATCCTCGCCGATGATCCAGCGGTTGCGGCGACGCTGGCCGCTGGCGCCGCTGCCATGGCGAAATCGCTTGGTGTTGCGTCGGTCGAACTGCGCGGCGGACCGCAGCCCGAAGGTGATGGCTGGCGCAAAGACGAGGGCGTTTACGCGGGCTTCGCGCGCGATCTTTGCGGTGACGACGACGCCGAACTGCTCGCGATCCCGCGCAAGCAACGCGCTGAAGTGCGTAAGGTGCTGGACAGCGGCTTGACCGTGATCACCGGGCGCAATGCCGCGGAACGGCGCGACCATTATCGCATCTATGCGACCAGCGTCCGCAATCTGGGCACGCCGGTGTTTCCCAAAGCCCTGTTCGACGCGGTGCTCGACGCGTTCGGCGACGATGCCGACATTTTGACGGTGCGCGAGAACGGGAAACCCGTCGCCAGCGTGCTCAGCCTTTACTGGCGCGGCACGGTGATGCCTTATTGGGGCGGCGGGACCGCCGTTGCGCGGCGGCTACGCGCCAACGAGCTGATGTATTTTGCGCTGATGCGCCACGCGCGGGGCAAGGGCTGTACGCGCTTCGATTTCGGGCGGTCGAAGGTCGGCACCGGACCCTATAGCTACAAGAAGAATTGGGGATTCGAGCCGCAGCCGCTGGTCTATGCGCGCTGGCTGGCGCCGGGCGAGACGCCGCGCGACACCAACCCGAACAGCGCCAAATATCGCCTGCAGGTCGATTTGTGGAAAAAGCTGCCGCTGTGGGCGGCGAACCGGGTCGGGCCGCTGATCGCGCGCGGATTGGGGTAGTCGGGTGCCTTCAGACCGATCGTCATTGCGAGCGAAGCGAAGC
>JAFAGN010000008.1 GCA_023422695.1 Pseudomonadota bacterium | reverse complement strand
CGGTGGGCCAGCGGCTGGTCACGACCGGCGGCGTGATGCGCCGCTGGGACGGGTTCGTGACGCGCGGCGACGGTGCCACCGCGACCGAGCGCCTACAACGCCAGAACCGCCTTGACGCGCTGGCGGCGCAGCGTCCGCAGGTCGAACTGGGGGTGCAGGAGCTACGCGACCGCCGCGACATGGCCGCGGCCAAGGCTGCGGAACTGACCGAAGCCGCCGCTGCTGCGCGGAAAGCATTGGCACAGACGGACGAAGATCGTCGCACCGCGCTGCGCGCCGCCGATCAGGCGCAGGCAGCGCTCGACCGGCATCGCGACGCGGCCGCGCTGTTCGACCGGCGGCTCACCGAGATCGCCGCCGCAGCCACCGAAGCCGCCGACGCGCTGGCCGCGCAGGAAACGGCGCTCGCCGCGCTGCCCGACGACGGCATCGCCCGCGCGGCGCTCGACGCCGAGGAGCAGGCGACCGAGCGCGCGCGCCGCGACGCCAGTGAGGCCCGCGACGCCCTGACGGCGCACGAACGCTCGCTCGCTGCACTCAGCGAGCGGCAAGCGGTCGTGACGGCCGAAATCAAGAGCTGGAAGGCGCGCGCGGGCGAGGCAGCGCGGCGTGTGACCGAAATGGACAAGCGCGCCGACATGCTCGCCGCCGAAGCCGAAAAACTCGCCGACGCCCCTGCCCGGCTCGCCGAACAGCGCGCCGCGGCGGAAACGCAGCAGGCGGCGCTGCGCGACAAGGTCGCTGCCGCCGAGGCGCAGGAACGCGCCGCCGAAGCCGCGCTGCGCGAGGCCGAAACGGCGCTGAACGCGATCCGCGAGCGTGTCGCTGCCGCACGCGAAACGCGCGCCGGCGCGGTCGCGCGGTCCGAAAATGCCGAGCTGCGCCGGGTCGAGATGGGCCGCCTGTCGGGCGAACGCTTCGAGTGTCCGCCGCCGCTGCTGCCGCAAAAGGCGGGGTTCGAGAGCGAGAGTGTCCGCGATGCGGCCCAGGAATCGGCGCAGCACGACCGGCTGATCGCCGACCGCGAGCGGCTCGGGCCGGTCAATCTGGTCGCCGCCGACGAACTGATCGAACTCGACAGCGAACGCGAGAAAAGCGCCGCCGAGATCGAGGAGCTGACGCAGGCCGTCCACCGGCTACGCGGGTCGATCGGTAACCTCAACCGCGAGGGGCGCGTCCGCCTGCTCGCCGCGTTCGAGACGGTGAACGGCCATTTCCAACGCCTGTTCACGACGCTGTTCGACGGCGGTCAGGCGCATCTTGAGCTTGTCGATTCGGACGACCCGCTGGAGGCGGGGCTCGAGATCATGGCGCAGCCGCCGGGCAAACGGCTCGGCACGCTGACGCTGCTGTCGGGCGGCGAGCAGGCGCTGACGGCGGTCGCGCTGATCTTTGGCCTGTTCCTCACCAACCCCGCGCCGATCTGCGTCCTCGACGAAGTTGACGCGCCGCTCGACGACGCCAATATCGAGCGCTTCTGCGACCTGCTCGACCGGATGACGCGCGAAACCAACACCCGCTATCTGATCGTCACCCACAATGCGGTGACGATGGCGCGCATGCACCGCCTGTTCGGCGTCACGATGATCGAAAAGGGCGTCAGCCGCCTGGTATCGGTCGATCTGGGCGGCGCCGAGGAATTGCTCGCGGCCGAGTAGCGATTGACTATTTATTGTAGTTACAATAAATAGCGGAAGAACCGGGACCGGAATGGATCAAATCCATCTCCAAAGCGAGGCATCCCATGCCATGAAGAGCAGCGCGTCATTGCCGCGAGGCCGTCCATGGGAGCCACGATAAAGATCAGCTTTGACGAGGCAAAGCGTCAATGGACGCTTGAGCAGCGAGGTTTGGATTTCGCCGATGCGGTAAAGATTTTTGCCGGAGATTATTTGGAGTTCATCGATGATCGGTACGATTATGGTGAGGATCGCTATATCGTTTATGGCGAACTCGATGCCCGGACCGTTGTCATCGTTTGGACACCGCGCGGGGGCACACGCCGCGTCATTTCGATGAGACATGTACATGACGAAGAACTTAAAGACTGTCGAAGAGCCTTGGATTGATCCGGACGACGCGCCCGAGTGGACGGAAGATCATTTCCGCCGCGCGGCCGTTTACAAGGACGGGAAACTGGTCAAGCCAGCCGATGGCACTTGGACCAAACCCGGGCGCCCCAAATCGGCTGACCCCAAGCAGCAGGTAACGCTGCGCCTCGACAGCATCGTGCTCGAAAAATTCCGCGCGATGGGGCCGCGCTGGCAGAGCCGGATCAACGCCGAACTGCGTAAAGCCCTCGGCCTTTAGGGCGCCATCCCGACCACTAGCATCGCCGCGAACACCAGCAGCCCGGCAAAGCGATTGCTGCGGAACTTCGCCAGCGCGTCCTCACCATTGGCGGGATCCAGCGTCACGACTTGCCCGGTAAAGTGCACTGCGGCTGGCAACAGCGCAATCAGCACCAGCGGGTCGGGGCGCACCGCCCACAGCGCACCGCCCCAGCCCGCGAGCGCAAACCCGTAACAAAGCGCCACCCCGCCCTTCACATGCCGCCCCATCGCGCGCGCGCTCGATTTGACGCCGACCAGCATGTCGTCCTCGATATCCTGCAGCGCGTAAATGGTGTCGTACCCGATCACCCACGCAATGCATCCGGCATAGAGCAAGGGCAGCGCCATCCCGTCGTCGCCCCCGACCGCGACCCAGGCGACGAGCGCGCCCCAGCTGAACACCAATCCCAGCCACGCCTGGGGCCACCAGGTGATGCGTTTCATGAACGGATAACCCGCGACCAGGATCAGACTGGCGAGCGCGACGATCTGTGCGCTCCATGGGAGCTGAAACAGCACGAGCAGGCCGACGAGCGACAGCAGCACCGCCCACAGCGCGGCATTGCGCACCGACACCGCGCCGCTCGCGATCGGGCGCGACGCGGTGCGCGCCACCTGTGCGTCGAGATCGCGGTCGACGATGTCATTATAGACGCAGCCCGCACCGCGCATCACGATCGCACCAAGCAGCAGCCACAGGAACAACGGCCAGTGACTGATCACGCCGCCGCCCAGCGCCACGCCCCACGCGCAAGGCCAATACAGCAGCCACCAACCGATGGGCCGATCGAACCGCGCGAGCAGCGCATAGGGTCGCACCGCGGCGGGCAGAAGCGCCACAAAACCACGCAGCTGGGTGTCAGGAGGATGGGTCGTGGTCATCGGCAGCGGCGCATGTAGCAGCCGCTGACCCCATGATAAACGGTTATCGAAGAACGCGCGCGGCGATCAGGTGCACAGGGCCGGCGTGACCGCGGGAGCGGGGTTGAATACGCCCGTGCCATTCTCGCCCTGCAGGTCGCGTCCCTCGCGAATGAGGAAGGCGGCGGTTTCGCGAATACGCTTGGTCTGGAACCATTTGCCCCACAACAGGGATTTATAGTCGTAGGTGACCTCGACCAGCATGATCGCGGTCCCCGCCGAGGCATTGGCACCAACGCCAGCGAAGCTGGTCCCTGTGGCACCCGTACCTTGCGGGCCATAGGCCGAGTTGACCGGAAGATCGCCATAGCAGCGCTGCCAGTGAATCCATTGCCCGCCATCGGCATTGCGCTCGATGCTCGACAGAATGACCCGGCCGTTCGCCTTGAAATTCATGCCCTTCGATTGTTCCTCGACCCCGGCAAAAACCTCGTTGATGTCGACTTCGCGCACCCGCGGCTGCGACAGATTGCTGCCAAAGGCGATACGCGCGGCGTTGTCGGCGGCGCTGAGGCCGATCTGGTTCACCCGCGTCCCCGACAGGAGCAGGTTGGCATATTCGATGCCGCCAAAGCCGATCATCGCGAGGATGGGGACGCAAAAGGCAACTTCGATCATCGCCACCGCGCTGACGTCGCGCGCCAGATGGCGTAGGGTCTTTGTTCGCCGCGCAATCCGCGCCTGCGCACGTTTCAATAGGCTGGTCATGAACAGATCACCTGTTTCGTCGATGTCGCGGCGTTGTACGGCTGGTTGCGCAGCACCGTGGTCGCAACGAGCGTGCTTTGCTGCGACTGGCCGAGGAATTTCCAGACCGGCAGCACACGGTTTATCCGGAGCGACGCGGTGTAGAGCACGACGTCCTCGGCGCCGCCATTACCCGTCTGGCCGCGGTCGGCGTCCCAGCTGGCGTTGCCATTGACGTCCTCGAAACATTCTCCGCTGTCGTACCGCCCATTGTTGTTGGCATCGGTGTAAGCTTCGGGATCGCCGACTTCGCTGAAACTGTCATAGGATTTGCGGCTGAACGTGACCTCGCCCTGGGGAAAGACGTTCAGCACCTTGCGGCGCACGTCATTGTCCAGCGCCGTCTGGCTGAGCGCATTGCCCTCGAGCGTCGCGGCGCGTGCCGCGGCGTTGACCACGCCCTGCAGTTCCAGCTTGGCGTAATATTGCCACGAAAAATCGAGGATCCCGAAAACTACGATCAGGAACAGCGGCGCCGTCAGCGCGAACTCGACGATCGCATTGCCCCGCTCGTCGCGGCGCAGGCTGTGGAGGGAAGCACGCCGGATCATTGCGACAACCGCAGTTTCGAGATTTGCCGGGCGATCGCCTGGAAATTCTCGTTGAGCTGCGCCGCGTTGTTCGCCTGATACGCTTTGCCCGGGCTGGCGCAGCTGGTCAGCGAGCTGTTCAGCGATACACCGAAACTGACCACCCACACGGTGATATTCTTCGCCTTGGCCTTTTGGCACAATTGCGCAAAACGATTGTTGTGGCGCGTCGTCAAATTGGCGTCGCTGGTGCCGCCAACGCGCTTCATCAGCCACTCATAGCCCTGGAACGACAGGTTGCCCATGTTCGGCGCCATTTCGCCGTCGGTCATGAAGACAATGTGGCGGCTGATCGGCCGGTTGTTCGGCGCCGTCGCATTTTCGTCCGAGAACATGCCATCGGGCGACAGCAAGCGCACACCCCACACCATGCCGGCGTCGTGATAGGTACCGCCGACCGGCTGGAGCGACTGGATATAGCTGTTGAAGCTTGACCGATCGCTGGCCGTCTGCGTCGTCAGCTTCATCGCCGCGACCGGACACACGCCCCAGCCGTTCGACCAGTAACGCGAGTAATTCTGCCAGCTGCCATTGGTGCTGCTTTCGCTCGACACGCTGCTGCTGTTGACGGTCACCGATCCGGTGGTCGACGGGGTCGCGCCCGGACTGCTCGCCCGCGGGAAAGCGATCTGCGGGATCAAGACTTTCCATTTGGTGTCGTCGTCACTGGTCGGCGCGGTGTCGACATCCATGTCGTGCGCGTCGGACGGGGCGTTTTCGGTCGGACCAAAGGGTTCGGTACCGCGTTCCATGACGCATCCGCCCCAAGTGTTGGAAACGGTCGCGCCCGAATCGCCGGTGTCGGTCTGGATCGCCGTTCCGGCCTTTGCCTGGCTGACGTCGAATACGCGGTCCTGATAGGTATATTTATTGTCGAACGACTGGGTCGGCGTTTCGGTCACCGTGGTCGTATAGGTACGCGTAAACGTCGCGACGCGGCGTTGCAGGCGGCACCGGCTGCTCGACCAGGTGTAGCGATAATTATAGTAAGTATAGGTCTGGTTGGTGTCATAGGTCGTGATGCGATTGCCGTTGCCATCGACATATTGCGCCGTCTGGTTCGAATTGGGCGAACCGCTGGGCGTCGGCGTCGTATCGGACGGGGGCTCCAGATCGCCGCACGTCGAACTTGTCTGCCCGTTGACCGTGCTGACGTTCGAAAAGCTGCCATAGGTCGTGTTACCGTCGGTATATTCTTCCGACTGCTCGGTCGTGGCATTGCCCCACACCACCCTGAACACGGGCGTGCGCGACGGCAGCAGGACGTTGTCCGACAACCAGGCCGGATTTTTGGCATAGAGGATGCTGCCGACGTTGGCGGTCGAGCTGTACGGAACAACCCCGAACCGCAGGCGGCCATCGCCGACGTCTGCGGTGGTCAGGGTGTCGAAAAAGTCCATCGTCGCGGTTTTCAGCGCGGAAATGCGGTTGACCGAGTCGCCCGAATTGGTCTGTGCCATCGACCCGGTGACGTCGAGGACCATCATCACGTCGGCGTTCGAAATTTCCAGCTTGGCGGTGCAATTCACCGCGAGGTCGAATTTCTGATAGTCGAAAATCTGCATCAGAACCGTCGGCAGCCTCGCGGACGCGGTTCCCTTGACGTTCGACGTCCCGTCGGCCTGCGACGCAAAGGTTACGTTGCTGCTGCCATAGGCGGTCTGGCTGTAGTTGAAGTTGAACATCTTGTTCGCTTCGGCCTGCGCCGCCGACGTATAGGTGCCGCCCGCCATGGCGCGGCGTCCGGCGAGAACGCCGGCGTCGCACGCCTGCTGCAGGCGCAGCTGCGCCATATAGGCGCGGCCGATATCGATGCCCGATCCGAGCATTCCGATAATCGGCAGAATCGCCGCCGCGGTCAGGAACATTGCGTTGCCGCGATTGTCGCGCAACAGGCTGTTGGTACCCAGCCGCATGCGGCTGAAAACGGTCCCTCGCATGGTCTAACCCCTCTTGGTCCAGACACGCGGCCCACTTCAGATGCGTGACTGGTATCCTCGCACTAGGGCGGAACTGCTTACCAAATCGCTAATCGGCGGGTGCCGCATATCCCGCCAAACCGCCGATTTGCCCCGGATCGGGACAATCTGGCGCGCTGCACTAGGCGCTGTGCAAAATACCGGCGTCTGCTATCGCTCGCCCCATGCCTGCAACACCTGCCTGGCCGCCTGCCAGCACCCCCCGCCTGTTTGTCGACCTGCCGCTGGCGTCCGACGCCGCGCCGACGATCGACGGCGCCGCGGCGCATTACCTGCTCAATGTCATGCGGCTGAAGGTCGGCGCGCCGCTGCTGCTGTTCGACAATCGCAGCGGTGAATGGCTTGGCCATATTGCCGATGCAAACCGGCGCTCGCTGACCGTCCGGATCGAACATCGGACGCGCCCGATCGAACAGGTTCCCGATCTGTGGCTGTGCTTTGCCCCAGTAAAGAAGGCGCGGCTCGACTGGATTATCGAAAAGGCGACCGAGCTGGGCATCGCGCGGCTGCAACCCGTGATCACCGAACGGACGATCGTCGAACGCGTCAAGCGCGAGCGGCTGGAAGCGCAGGTCATCGAGGCGTGCGAACAATGCGGGCGCACCGCGCTGCCGATGCTGGGCGAGCCGATCAAGCTGACGGCGTTGCTCGCCGACTGGCCCACCGACCGCACGCTGCTGTTCGCCGACGAAGCAGGCGGCGTCCCGCTGTCCACCATCGAAGCCCCCGCCCCCGCCGCGATCCTGGTCGGCCCCGAAGGCGGCTTTACGCCGCGCGAGCGCGAATTGTTGCTCGCGAACGCGGCGGTGCGCCGTATCGCGCTCGGCCCGCGTATCCTGCGCGCCGAAACCGCAGCGATCACGGCCACCAGCCTGTGGATGGCGCAGCATGGCGACTGGGCCCACCGCACCTGACAACGCAAAGCTGTGCCGTTGCTGCACAGAATTTACGCCAAGCCCCCGATTTTAACCGCATATTAGCTATGCACGGGCATAGCGGCCCGATGCAACGGCAGGACCAGAGCCGATATTGCTGGCGTGGGGGCCAGTATGCACAGTTTGTACGAGCCCTTGCGGCGCTCGTCTCGCTGGCGCTAACGCTTGCCGCCTATCCGGTCGCCGCGCAGACGACCAACACCTATAGCAACACCACGACGGGTACGATCAGCGAGACCGCGACGACTTGCGCGGCGCCAATGGTGCGCAATTTCACGGTGGCGGCCAACGCCCAGATCACCGACGTCAATATCGGGGTCCAGTTCGCCCACACCTATCGCGGCGACATTCGCGCGACGTTGGTGGCGCCGAGCGGCACGGTAGTCAATCTGATCACCAATGTCGGCACCTCGGCCGACAATCTGAACGTCCTGTTCGACGACAGCGCCGCGACCAGCATCACCACGCACACCGCCAACGACAACACCGCCGCCGCGCCGCCCTATCAGCGGACCTTTGCGCCGGAAGGCAACCTGGCCAGCTTCAACGGGCAGGGGTCGGCGGGAACCTGGCAGCTGACGATCTGCGATTCGCTGAACGGCGACACCGGCAATTTCACCCGCACCGACCTGACGCTGACGACCGTACCCGCCACGCCGTCGGCCGATCTGTCGCTGACCAAGTCGGTGAGCAATGCGGCGCCCGCCATTGGCACCAGCATCAATTATGTGCTCAGCGTCACCAATGCGAGCGGCTCGGCGCTGACCGCCACGGGGGTCACGGTGCAGGATACACTGCCCGCGGGTTTCGCCTTCACCGGCGCATCGGGTTTCGGCAGTTACAACAGCACCACCGGGGTCTGGACGGTGGGCAGCATCCCGCCGGGCACCACCCGCACGCTGACGATCACCGGCATCGTCACTGCAAGCGCGGGCGCCACGATCGCCAATATCGCCGAAGTCAGCGCCTCGTCGGCGTTCGATTTCGATTCGACCCCGGGCAATGGCGCGGCGGGCGAGGATGATTATGACACCGCCAGCTTCACGGTGTCCGGCACCCGCGTCGCGGGGACGCCGCCGACGCTGGTCTGTCCGGTGGGCAGCACGGTTCACGACTGGGACAGCGTCAGCTGGACGGCGGGAACGACCAGCGGCAGCTATGCGCTGGCCGCGATCGGGACCATGAATTTCAACATCGCGATCAGCGGCGGGACGTTCCTCAACAACGCGACCTATGGCGGCCAGTCGCCGACGCGGCAGAATGTCGTCACCGGCGGCTTTTCCCCGGCACAATTTTCGATTTTCGAGATCGTCGACATGACCAGCCAGGCGGGCAGCGTGTCGAGTATCTTCACGCTGCCGACCGCGGTTCCGGGGGCGCAGTTCCGGTTGTTCGACATCGACTATGCTGCCGGACAGTTCGCCGACCGCGTGACCGTCACCGGCAGCTTCAACGGGGCGCCGGTCACCCCGGTGCTGACCAACGGGGTCAGCAATTATGTCATTGGCAACAGCGCCTATGGCGATGGCACCTCTGCCGATGCCAGCGCCAATGGCAATGTCGTCGTGACCTTCAATGCGCCGGTCGACACGATCATCGTCGAATATGGCAACCACAGCCTGGCGCCGACCAATCCGGGACAACAGGCGATCGCGATCCACGATGTCACCTTTTGCCGCCCGACCGCCAATCTGACGATCGCCAAGACCAGCAGCGTGATCAGCGACCCGACCAACGGCACGACCGATCCCAAGGCGATTCCCGGCGCGACGATGCGCTATTGCATCCTCGTCACCAACAACGGCAGCGGCACCGCAACGTCGATCAATGTCGCCGACGCGCTGCCGGCCGCGACCACCTTTGTCCCCGGCTCGCTCCGCAGCGGCACCAGCTGCGCCGCGGCGACAACGGTCGAGGACGATAATGCCAGCGGCGGCGACGAAAGCGACCCGTTTGGCGCGTCGATCACCGGCACCACGGTCGCCGCGACCACGCCGACTTTGGCTCCTGCTACCGCGATGGCAGTCGCTTTCGACGTGACAATCAATTGATTTTCATTAATTTTCGTCGCTCAACCGGCGTTCGAGCAGACCCAATGACCCATCCGAATAGCCCGCTTCGTCGTCTGGCCCGCCGCTGCGGCGGCGTTGCCGTGGCCGCCGCGCTGGTTCTCGCACCCCCCGCCGCCGCGCAGCGCGTCATCGTCAACCCGTCGTTCGAATCGAATGATCCGCAGGGACCGGGCGCCGCCAATTACCAGATCTATGCCAATGGATCGGTGATCGGCTGGGATTCGGCATCGGGCGAGATCGAGCTGTGGGACAGCAATTTTCAGGGTGTCCCCGCTTACGCCGGGTCGGTCTTTGCCGAAATGAACGCCAATGTGCCGGGCGCGCTGTACCAGAATATCTGCATGGTCAACGGCGAGACGATCGGCTGGACCTTTGCCCACCGCGCCCGCGCGGGCGGCCCCGCAACACAGACCGCACGGTTTCAGGTCGCGAGCAATAGCGGCACGCTGATCCAGGCGCTGGCGACGCAATCGTCGACGATCAACAATGTCTGGAACGTCAACACCGGGTCGACGACCTACTCCGGTGCGTCGGGAATTCAGCGGGTCCAGTTCATCACCACCGATCCGGGCAGCTACGGCAACTTCCTCGACGACATCCGGATCACGCTCAATCCGTTTATCGAGCTATCGACGACGTCGGCCTCTGGCGTTGAATCGCTCGCGACGGCCAATCTGCCGACCCTGATCGTCAACGGGACCTTGTTCACCGCGCGCACCATCAACGTCAGCATCACCGGCGGCACCGCGGTGCGCGGCACCGATTACACAACCCCGGGCGGCAGCGCGAATTTCACCGTCACCGTCCCCGCCGGCACCTATCAGAACACCGCCGTCCCGCTGGGTATCCAGATCGTCGACGACACCGCGAACGAGGGTAGCGAGACGATTCAGATCACGCTGAACGCCGGCACCGGCTACACTGTGTCGAGCACGTCGAGCTGCGGCGGCGCGGCGCGAACCGCCAGCACCTATACGATCACCGACAATGATTCGCCGGTGGTGCTGACCAAGAATTGGGTCACCGGCATCGCGGGCGACGCGGTCAGCCTGGCGATCAGCGGCGGCTTTGCGGCCAGCGCGGGGACGTCGACCGTTGGCGGCGCAGCGACCAATGCGACCGCGGTGGCGATCCCCGGTAGCACGCTCACGCTGACCGAAGCCTATACGACCGGCGCGGCGGCCAATTACAACAGCAGCATCGAATGCCGCCGGAACAGCGACAATGTCGTCGTGGCCACGGGCGGCAGCGGGCTCAGCCGCACCGTCGTCATGCCGTCGGGGACCTCGCTCACCTGCACCTGGACCAACAGCCGCCGCTCGGCGAGCCTTGTCGTTCGCAAGACGTGGGTCAATGCGGTGCTCGCCAACGCCGTGACGGTGGCGACCAGCGGCCTGATCAACAACGCCAGCCTGTCGTCGGTCGCCAACAGCGCGAACGAAACCGACACCAACGCCGCGGTTACGGTCTATGCCGCCGAAACCGCGACGCTCGGCGAGACATTCACCGTCGGCAATGGCGCCAACTACGGGCAGGTGCTGACCTGTACCGGCAATGTCACCGCGCTTGCGGGCAATATACTGACGGTGAATGCCGCCGATACCGCAATCGTCTGCACCTTTACCAACAGCTATGTCGCGCCGCTGGCGATCAGCAAGACCTCGGTCGCTTTCAGCGACCCGGTCAACGGGCTGACCAATCCCAAGCTGATCCCCGGCGGCTTTGCCAATTACACGCTGACCGTCACCGCCCCTGCCAGCACCAGCCCGACCAACAACAGCGTTATCGTCACCGACGCGCTGCCGACAAACCTCAGCCTGTTCGTCGGTACCTATGCCCCCGGTCCCGGCCCGGTGCGCTTCACCGCTGGCAGCAGCGGGCTGACCTACAGCTTCACCAGTCTGGCGAACGCGAGCGACGATCTGGAATTTTCGAACAATGGCGGCGCCAGCTGGAGCTATGTGCCGACCGTCGACGCCAATGGCGTCGACGCCAATGTCACCCATGTCCGCATCCGTCCCAAGGGGTCGATGGTGCCGGGATCGAGCTTTACGATCAACCTGCGCGGGCTGGTCAAATAGAGCGACACGAACAGCCGATTGCATTCTGTACTGAACAGTCTAAATGCGCGATATGAGCACGCGCACCGCTTCCGACCGCCACGATCCCATCGTCGAAAGCCGCGACCAGCTCGCGGTTCCCATGATCGAGGGCGAGAAGCCCAAGGACCGCTGGCGCATCGGCACCGAGCATGAAAAATTCGTCTATCGCACCGCCGACCACCGCGCGCCAGGCTATGACGAACCCGGCGGCATCCACGACCTGCTGATGGCGCTCACCCGCTTCGGCTGGGAGCCGGTGATCGAGGGCGGGAAGGTCATCGCGCTCGCGGGGAGCGACGGCACCGTCAGCCTCGAACCCGCGGGCCAGCTCGAACTCTCCGGCGCGCCGCTCGAAAATCTGCACCAGACCTGCGCCGAAACCGGTCGGCATCTGAAACAGGTGAAAGAGGTCGGCGCCGAACTCGGGCTCGGCTTCTTGGGCGTCGGCATGTGGCCCGACAAAACGCGCGCCGAACTGCCGATCATGCCCAAGGGCCGCTACAAGATCATGCTCGAGCATATGCCGCGTGTCGGCAGCATGGGGCTCGACATGATGCTGCGCACCTGCACCATCCAGACCAACCTCGACTATTCGTCCGAGGCCGACATGGTACAGAAATTCCGCGTATCGCTGGCGCTGCAACCGCTCGCGACCGCGCTGTTTGCCAGCTCGCCTTTCACCGAAGGCAAACCCAACGGCTTCATGTCGTACCGCAGCCACATCTGGACCGACACCGACCCCGCGCGCACCGGCATGCTGCCCTTCGTGTTCGAGGACGGCTTCGGCTACGAACGCTATGTCGACTATATGCTCGACGTGCCGATGTATTTCGTCTTCCGCGAGGGCAAATATATCGACGCCGCAGGCCTCAGCTTCCGCGATTTCCTGCGCGGCGAGCTGTCGGTTCTGCCCGGCGAAAAGCCGCGCCTGTCCGACTGGAACGACCATCTGTCGACCGCCTTCCCCGAAGTGCGGCTGAAAAGCTTCCTCGAAATGCGCGGCGCCGACGGCGGGCCGTGGAACCGCATCTGCGCGCTGCCCGCGCTGTGGGTCGGGCTGCTTTACGATCAGGGCGCGCTCGATGCCGCGTGGGATCTGGTCAAGGGCTGGAGCATCGAGGAGCAGCAGATTCTGCGCGACGCGGTCCCCAGCGAAGGGCTCGACGCCCCCGCCCCCGGCGGCGGCACCGTCGGCGACCTCGCGCACCGCGTGCTCGACATCGCGGCGGCAGGGCTGGCGGCGCGCGGCGAGGTCAATTCGATGGGCGACAATGAAGTCGGCTTCCTCGAACCGCTCCGCCGCATCGCCAAGAGCGGCAAATCCCCCGCGCACGACCTGATGGATCGCTACGAGGGACCGTGGAACCGCGACCTTTCGAAAATCTACGACGAGCTTAGTTTTTAGGCGACGGGACCAACCCGCTCGTCAGGTTCGAGGCGGATCAGCGGGCGCTGCCGCCCGGTGACCCGCGCGAAAAGCCGCGGAACAAGGGCATTGTCCTGCGCCCAGTTCCAATAGGCGACATAGGCCGGATCGGCGAGGAGATGCTTCTCCTCGGTCTTGGCGCGCCAATAATAGACTCCGCTGACCATCGCGAGCAGCGCGACGTTGCGCGCGCCCTCGATCCAGCCGCCGCTGACCGCGAGGAAGGGCAGCGCGCCGACCCACCAGCTCAGATTCTTCGACACATAGGCGGGGTGCCGCGTAAATTTGTACGGCCCGTGGGTGATGATGCCGCGATGCGTCAGGTTCGAAAAGCGGATGCCGAACGCCATCGTCGCCCAGCTGTAGATCGCGGTCAGCAGACCCAGCACGACCGCCCAGACGATCAACAACGTCTCATGCCCCGCCAGCCAATGCCCCCAATCGGCGCCATTCACCTGATAGTCGAGCGGCCCGCCGCTCATCAGGATGAAGGGCGGGTAGCAAACGAGCGCTGCCACCCACGCCATGCCATAGGGGTTGGCGGTGCGAATATGCGCGTCGAGCGGCTTCAGCGTCAGGATATAGCCGACCGTCGCGATATGGACGTCGATCAGATAGAGGAAATTGAGCGTCCAGATCCCCGTCATATAGGGGTTCGCCAGCACCTCGGTCATCGGCACGGTGACCAGCGCGGCGAAGTTGCCCGGCACGATCGAGAGCATGAAGGCGGTGAAAAACCCCTTCACCGCCCACGCCCGCAGATGATGTCCGATCGCGCGGGCATCGACCGGCTGACCGGGTGCAATGAGCCAGCGGCCAAACTGATAACAGCCGTCGCGCGGTTCGATCATGCGGCGATCGAGCCACAGCATATAGGGCACCGACACCAGCAACAGCCACGGCGCCACGCGTTCGAGCAGATTCATCGAAAAGGCGTAATTGCCCGTCCAATAGTAGCGCATCGTCGCATAGATCAGCGCGATCAGACCCCAGGTCGCCCACAGTCCGGCAAGCTTGGTCAGGCTGATGTCGACCGTTTCGCGCCACGGCCGCCGCTGCGCCCAGTCGATCCCGGTCGATGGATTGCGATGCACTTTGTCGACGAATACCGACCACAGCACCATCGGCACCCCGCACGCGAGCACGCTGGCAATCGCCGAGTTCGGGCCGTTCATCGGCCCGCGCGTGCCCCAATCGATGCCGAGGAAGGCGGCGATGTCGGGCGCGTAACGCGCGAGCAGCAAATAGCCGACCAGTCCTGCAAGGCCGACGATGCCCACCCCCGCACTGACCGCCGACCGCGGCCGCGTCGCGCGGGCCGAGGGCGGCGCCCCGGACGCGTCTTGAGTGCCCGGAGCGGCGGTTTCGACCATGGAATCCATGCGCTTGCCCCTAGCAAAAATTGGTAAGCAAGCCGTCAATATAATTTGCCGATTCGCAGCGGATTTCCCGCCAAAATGGCAGCCTTCCCGCCGTTTGACACCGTTCACCGCAGGTTGAGTTCGACTCGGCGCGAGTCCGCCCGCAATGATTCGCTCCGCCGCAATCGGCCTGTTAAGGCGCCCATCAATGGGGGCGGAGGGCTCCACAGAACAACAAGATGGGGTCGCCACTTGTCATCGAAAATCACGGGTCTGCGCCATTGGCGCCAGCGCCTTTCTGCGCTGTTTCAGGATCATGAAATCTTCATTCGCACGCATGGTCATGTTCGATTCCTGCGGATCAGCGCGGTCTGGCAAAAGCGCGTCGCGCTGATCGCCGCGGTCGTGCTGCTCGCCTGGGCCGGTGCCACGCTCGCGGTGCTCGTCAACCAGCTGCTGACCGCGGGCGAACGCGCTGCGGTCGCGCAGCAACAGGCCGCCGCCGCCGCGTCCGAAGCGCGCATCGCCAAATATCGCGACAATGTCGCCGAAACCGCCGCCGACCTGGAAGAGCGCCAAGCGCTGCTCGAAGGCGTCGCCGAAACCCATTTCGGCATCGACACCGAAGCGATGGCGGCGCAGCCCGCCGCCGCGACCGCCGAACCGGGCGCGACCGCACCGGCCAAGGGTGAACCGGTCAAAACCAGCGCGATCGACCCGAACCTGCCCCCCGAGGCGCAGGCGCTCGCCCGCCTCGAAGCGCGGCAGGAACGCTTTGCCAGCCGCCTGCTCGCCGCGGTCAACATCCGCGCCGCCAATGCCGAAGAAGCCGTCGCCAAGCTGGGGCTCAATCCCGCCGCGATCGTGCGCGGCGCCGCCAGCGGCCGTGGTGGTCCGTTCATTCCCTACAAGGGCCGCATGGGCAAGGCGAAGGCCTTGGGCCCGTCGTTCGCCGCGCTCGAAGGCGCGCTGTTCCGCATGGAAGTGCTCGAACGCACCCTTGTCGCCGTCCCGTCGGGCAACCCCGCCGACGTGCTGATGATGTCGTCGGGCTTTGGTTATCGCAGCGATCCGTTCACCGGCGCCGGGGCGATGCACGCCGGGCTCGATTTCCGCGGCCCGATCGGCACCCCGATCCTTGCCGCCGCGCCCGGCCGTGTCAGCTTTGTCGGCACCAAATCGGGCTATGGCAATGTCGTCGAGGTCGATCATGGCCAGGGCATCATGACCCGCTACGCCCACTTGTCGGGCTTTACGTCAAAGGTCGGGGCGCAGGTCGCCGCCGGTCAGCAAATCGCCAAAATGGGCTCGACCGGCCGTTCGACCGGCAGCCACCTGCATTTCGAAGTCCGTCTGAACGGCGTCGCGGTCAACCCGCGCCGCTTCCTGGAGGCCAAAGCCGATGTTCTCGAAGTCAAAGACGACGCCCGACAGCGAGTCGGTGCCATCACTGCCCGGGGTGCCCGCTAAGATGGCGACCGGCGCGCGTCATACGACCTTTTCGATCCTGGGATCGGACGTGGTCGTCACCGGCAATGTCGCCGCCAGCGTCGACCTGCACGTCGACGGCAAGATCGACGGCGATTTGAAATGCGCCAATCTGGTCCAGGGCGAGGCGAGCGAGATCAAGGGCGCGGTCAGCGCCGAAACGGCGAAGATCGCGGGGCTGCTCGACGGGTCGATCGAGGCCAAGACGCTGATCGTCCACGCCACCGCGCGGATCACCGGCGACGTGACCTACGAGACGATCACGATCGAAAACGGCGGCAAGGTCGACGGCAAATTATCGCACCGCCGCCACGGCGCGATGGCCGCCAAGGCGCCGCCGCCGCTTGAGGTGGTCGAGAACAAGTCGGCGCTGGGCATCTGAAGCCGGCCGATTGCGGGGTGATATGACCGCGCGCCGGTTCGACATCGACACCCATGTCCATTGGCGCTGGGGCCGCGGCGAAGGCCATGGCCGCATCGCCGAACGCTTCGAAACGCGGGTCGAACGCGTGATCAAGGGTGCGCGCATCGTCCGCAACGGATCACCCGCCAACCCCGCCTATCTGATCGAGATGATCGACGGGCGTCAGGTCTTGAAGCTGGGCAGCGAACTCAGCGGCGACTGACGCCGCCAATCTCCATGACCACCGCGATGCGGTCGCCGAACCCGACCCCCTCGGCGCGCTGAACCGCGACCTTGATCGGCAGCATATAGGTGTCGCCGCGGCGGAACAGCGCGGTGGTGAAGTCGGTTCGGCCGATCCGGACCATCGCCGGGACCATGCCCCAGCCATAGCTGACCTCGCGCGCCGCATAGGCCACTTCGCCGACCAGATGATCGGGGACGGCGACGAACAAATAGGGCGGCGGGCCGCGCCATTCGATGATCGGGGCGTCGAACGCGAGCTTCAATTGCGCGGCGCCTGCCGCCGATAGCTCAGCGCTTCGGCAATGTGGATGCGCCCCACCGCCTCGGCGCCCGCGAGATCGGCGATCGTCCGCGCCACCCGCAGGATCCGCGTATAGCCGCGCGCCGACAGCCGCATCGCCTCGGCCGCCTGCGCCAGCAATTTGCGCCCCGCGTCGTCGGGGGTCGCGACCGTCTCCATCAGCTCGCCGTCGATTTCGGCGTTGGTGCGCGCCTTGTGACCGGCGTAGCGCGCGGTTTGGCGCCCCCGCGCCGCGGCGACGCGCGCCGCGACTTCGGCGCTGCCCTCGGCGGGCGGCGGCAGGACGAGGTCGGCGGCGCTGACCGCCTGCACCTCGACGTGCAAGTCGATACGGTCGAGCAGCGGTCCCGACACCTTCGCCTGATAATCGGCGGCGCAGCGCGGCGCGCGGCTGCATGCGAGCGCCGGGTCGCCCAAATGGCCACAGCGGCACGGGTTCATCGCCGCGACCATCTGCACCCGCGCCGGAAAGGTCACATGCGCATTGGCGCGCGCGACGCTGACCTCACCGGTTTCCAATGGCTGACGCAGGCTGTCGAGGACCGTGCGCTGAAATTCGGGTAATTCGTCGAGGAACAGCACGCCCAAATGCGCGAGGCTGACCTCGCCCGGGCGCACGCGCAAACCGCCGCCCACCAGTGCGGGCATCGACGCGCTGTGGTGCGGGCTGCGGAATGGCCGCGCCCGGATCAGCCGCCCACCCTCCAGCCCGCCTGCAACCGACGCGATCATCGACACTTCGAGCGCCTCGCCGGGGTCGAGGTCGGGCAGGATGCCCGGCAGGCACGCGGCCATCAGCGACTTGCCCGCCCCCGGCGGTCCGACCATCAACAGATTATGCCCGCCCGCCGCGGCGATTTCGAGTGCCCGCTTCGCGACCTCCTGTCCCTTGACCTGCGCGAGGTCGGCCATGCGCCGCGGTGGTTCGGCCTCGCCGGGGCGCGGTGCGGGGAGCAGCGCATTGCCCTTGAAGTGATTGAGCAGCGACAGGAGGTCGGGCGCCGCCAGCACCTCGATATTCCCCGCCCACGCCGCCTCCGGCCCCTGCGCCACCGGGCAGATCAAGCCGCGGTCCTGACTCCCCGCGTGCAGCGCGGCGAGCAACACCCCCGGCGAGGCGGCGACGCGGCCATCGAGGCCGAGTTCGCCGACCACGACATAGGAGGACAGCGTTTCGGGATCGACGACCCCCATCGCGCCGAGCAGCGCGAGCGCGATCGGCAGGTCGTAGTGCGACCCTTCCTTGGGCAGGTCGGCGGGCGACAGGTTGACCGTGATGACCTTTGGCGGCAGCGCAAGGCCGATCGCGGCGATCGCGGCGCGGACGCGCTCGCGGCTTTCGCCGACCGCCTTGTCGGGCAGGCCGACGACGACGAAGCGCGGCAGGCCGGGGGTGATCTGGCACTGCACCTCCACCCCCCGCGCCTCGAGCCCGAGATAGGCGACGGTGGAAACGATCGCGACCATCAATGTCCCCTGTTTGTTCTTTCTCGTTGTGCGGGCAAAGCGGCGCGGCGTCGAGTCGTTTTTCGCACCGGTTCGGATGTTGGCGAAAGTGCCGCGCAGCGTGGGGTCACTTCGGGATTTGACAACATACCAACTGGTCGGTATGTAGATTCGCATGATGACGAATCAGCCCCCTGCCGTTTCCCAGCCCAGCGCCGACGGCCAAGCCGTCAGCGGCGTCGGCGCCGGTATCG
>JAFAGN010000203.1 GCA_023422695.1 Pseudomonadota bacterium | reverse complement strand
GGGGCGACGACGTTGGTCAGGCAGTGGCGGTTCGCCGCCGCGCTGCTTTGAACGTCAGGTAACCGAGCCCGAGCATTGCGACCAGAAGCACTGCTTGGGCAAGGGCGAACGGCGGTTCGGTGCCATTGGGGGCCAGCGCATTGAGCGCGGGCACTTTCAGGAACGACTGCACCACCAGCACGAACATGTTGAGATAGAGTGCGAGGGTGGCCGTGACCGCATAGATTGCGGCAGCGCCCCCGGCGAGCTTGCGGCCATACCAGGCCCAGAAGGTCGCGATGAGGATCAGCGTCGAAAGGATGCCGAAGCCGAGCGCCGGGGTGAAGGCGACGATCGGGAACAGAAATCCCGTCAGGCTGGTCAGCAGCGTCGTCCACAGGAAGATGCCGGTAATGCGCGGCAGGATGACGCCGCGAGCAAAGGCGGGGAGGGCGATCAGCCCCGCCGCGATGGCGATCAGGCTGATCGCGACATGGAGCGCGGTGAACTGCGGGATGGTGAGGCCGAGGATCATGGCACGTCCCTCCTTACAGATAGCGCGGCGCGGGGCGCGCCAGCGACAGGTTGGGACGGAGCGCCGCACGCGCGGCGATATAGGCGTCATAGTCGGCCATGTCGGGGAGCGCCGGAATGGTCACCGCTTCGCCCGCATCGAAGCCCGCTAGTGCGGCGTCGACCATATCGTTGACGTCCATCACCATTTCGGCGGGCAGGCTGGCGAGTTGCTCCTCGTTCCAGATCGGGGTGCGCGTCGCCCCCGGCAGGACAGCCTGAACGCGCACGCCCGCAGCGCCGAGTTCGACCTGCAAAGCTTCGCTGAACGCCAGCACATAGGCCTTGCTGGCCGGATAGGTGGCGGTGAAGCCATCGGGGACCAACGATGTTACCGAGCCGATGTTGATGATCGCTCCGCTGCCCTTCGCAGCGAGCCGCGGCGCGATCGCGGCGGCGAGCCGCGTGACCGCCAGGATGTTGAGGTTGATCAGTGCGGTGAGGTGCCCGGCGTCGGCGTCGACGAAGCTGGTTTCGCCCGCGATCCCTGCATTGTTGATCAGGCCCGTGATCGCGTCGTCATCGCGCAGGCGCGTTTCAATGCGGGCGAGGTCGGTGGGATCGGCGAGGTCGGCGGCGATGACGTCGACGGCGACCCCGGCGTCACGGCGCAGCCGGTCGGCAAGTGCGGCAAGCTTGTCGGCGCGGCGCGCGACGAGGATGAGATCGTGGCCGCGGCGGGCGAGGCGGTCGGCATAGACGGCGCCGATGCCGTCCGATGCCCCGGTGATGAGGAAGGTCTGCTTGGTCATGGCTTGTCTCCTTGATGAAGGAGGAGGCGCGGCCCCGCTGGACCGCGCCTCCGCTGTATCAGCTGTTGATGAAATCCAGAAGGTCGGCGTTGAAGCGGTCCTGATGGGTGACCGTCAGGCCGTGGTCGGCGCCTTCGTAGATTTTCAGCACCGCCTGTTTGACGATCTTGACGGTCGCGCGGGCCGAGGCATCGACAGGAACAATCTGGTCGTCGTCACCGTGCAGGACGAGCGTCGGGACATCGAATTTTTTCAGATCGTCGTTGAAGTCGCTTTCCGAAAAGGCGCGGATGCTGTCGAGCTGGCCCTTGAGCCCGCCCATCATGCCCTGCCGGACAAATTCGTCGCGCACCGCTTCGCTGACCACCGCGCCGTCGCGGTTGTAACCGTAGAAGGGGATGGTCAGATCCTTGAAGAACTGCGGCCGGTTGTCGAAGGTGCCCTTGCGGATGCCATCGAACACGTCGATCGGCAGCCCACCCGGATTGGCTTCGGTCTTGAGCATCAGCGGGGGGACCGCGCCGATCAGCGCGACCTTGGCGACGCGCGCCGTGCCGTGGCGACCGACATAGCGGGTAACTTCGCCGCCGCCGGTCGAATGACCGACGAGGATGACGTCGCGAAGGTCGAGCTGTTCGATCAGTTCGGCGAGGTCGTCGGCGTACTGGTCCATATTGTTGTTGTCCCACACCTGCTCCGAACGGCCGTGGCTGCGGCGGTCGTGGGCGATGGTGCGGAAACCCTGGTTGGCAAAATAGACCAGCTGGGCGTCCCAGGCGTCGGCGCTGAGCGGCCAGCCGTGCGAGAAGATGATCGGCTGGCCATCCTTCGGACCCCAGTCCTTGTAGAAGATGTGCGTACCGTCCTTGGTGGTGATCGTGGTCATGGCATGGTTCCTTTCGGTGGAGGGGAGCGAAGTGTCCGTCCCGATGACACCTATCTAGGCCCGGCCAGTCTTGCGCGGGATTGGCGGATACGACATTATACGGGTTGAATCCGACAAAGGAGCGATGATGCCCAAGGCGAAGGTGACGGACGCGGCGACTGTGCCGCTGATCGAAGTCGGGATGATGCTGTACCCCGACTGCCAGATGGGGATGGTTCACGGGATCACCGACCTGTTCGACATCGCCGGGCGCTTTGCCGTGCAGCACGGCCGCGCCCCGATCCGCGCCAGCCACTGGCGGTTGCAGGCGGGCGGTGGCTTTGCGCGCTGTTACGACAGCCACCCCGAGCAGCCCGGCGGTAACTCGCCCGCGGTGCTGATTGCGCCGGGCAGCTTGCACAAGCTGCTCGAACCGGGTGAAGTCGAACCCTATGCCCGCTGGCTGCTCGACCGCCATGCCCATGGCGCGATGCTGGCGTCGAATTGCGGCGGGGCGTTTGCGCTGGCGGCAACCGGGCTGCTCGCCGGAAGGCCTGCGACGACGCACTGGTTCTTTGCCGAACAGTTTCGCACCCGCTTTCCCGACGTGCGGCTGGAGATCGATCGGATGGTGATCGACGACGGCGACATCGTCACCGCGGGCGGGTTGATGGCGTGGACCGACCTGGGGCTGCGCATCGTCGAGCGGCTGCTGGGGCCGACGGTGATGATGGAGACGGCGCGCTTTCTGCTGATCGACCCGAGCGGTCGCGAGCAGAAGAATTACGCCAGCTTTGCCCCCAAATTGACGCATGGCGACGAGGCGATTTTGCGCGTCCAGCATTGGTTGCAGGCCCGCGGGGTTGGTCCGGTCGCCGTGCCAGCCATGGCCAGCGAGGCGGGGATGGAGGAGCGGACCTTCCAGCGCCGGTTCAAGGCCGCGACCGGCATGACCCCGGTCGAATATGTTCAGCATCTGCGCATCGGCAAGGCGCGCGAACTGCTGGAGTTCACCCGCCGCACCGTCGACCAGATCGCTTGGGGCGTCGGATATGAGGATGCGGCGGCGTTCCGTAAGCTGTTCCACCGCATCACCGGGCTGTCGCCACACGAATATCGCCAGCGCTTTTCGGCCCCGGGGGCGCTGGCCGAGGTCGCCTGACCCGGGCGGCTGTCGCCCCGGATTGCCACCGACAAATTTTTTTGCGCCGCATGTCGATTTCGATGGAGCTCGTTCGTCATGACGATACGAGGCCGATATTGGCCCGGTTTTGCAGGAGACAGACGATGCGTGTGATGGTGTTCGTAAAGGCGACCGAGGACAGCGAACAGGGCATGACGCCGTCGCCCGAGCTGAGCCAGATGTTCATCGACATGGGCAAGTTCAACGAGGAACTGGTCAACGCCGGGGTGCTGGTCGCGGGCGACGGGCTGAAGCCTTCGTCGTTCGGCAAGCGGGTCGCGTTCGACGGCCCCAGCCGCACCGTGATCGACGGCCCGTTCGCCGAAACGCGCGAGCTGGTCGCCGGTTACTGGATCTGGGAGGTGAAGGACATGGACGAGGCGGTCGAATGGGTGAAGCGCTGCCCCAACCCGATGTTCGGCCCCAGCGAGATCGAGATTCGTCCTTTCTATGAAATGGAAGATTTCGGCGACGTGATCCCCGACGAAGCCGCGGCGATCCACGACGGGGTGGGCGAGAAGCTTGCGAACCGCTGATCCGCCCGCTGATCCGCTGCTCCATCCAGCCATGCGCCGCGCAGCGTAGCGCATGGCGGCGGACCCCACCCACCGGGCGATCGAGGCGGTGTTCCGCATCGAGCGGGCGCGGCTGATCGCCGGGCTGGCGCGGCTGACCCGCGATGTCGACCGCGCCGAGGAACTGGCGCAGGACGCGCTGCTGGTCGCGCTGACCGAATGGCCGACCAGCGGCGTTCCGGCCAATCCCGGCGCCTGGTTGATGGCGGCGGCGAAGCGGCGCGCCATCGACGGCATCCGCCACACCCGGATGCGGGAGCGCAAACATGCCGAGATGGCCCGCGACCTGGACGAGGAGCGCGATATGAGCGCCGAAGCCCTTGAGACCGCACTGGACGATCCGCTGGGCGACGAACTGCTCGGCCTGATCTTTGCCGCGTGTCACCCGGTGATCGGCACCGAGGGTCGCGCCGCGCTGACGCTGCGGCTGGTCGGCGGGCTGACGGTGGAGGAAATTGCACGGGCATTTCTTTCCAACGAGGCGGCGATTGCGGCGCGGATTACCCGGGCCAAAAAGGCGATTGCAAAGGCCGGGGTGCAGTTCGAGGTACCCCGCGGGGCAGAGCTGGCGGCGCGGCTGCCGTCGGTGCTCGAGGTCGTGTATCTGATCTTCAACGAAGGCTATGCCGCGACCGCGGGGCCGTCGCTGGTTCGCCCGCCCTTGTGCGCCGAGGCGCAGCGGCTGGGGCGCATCCTGGCCGGGTTGATGCCCGATCAGCCCGAGGTGCTGGGTCTGCTCGCGCTGATGGAGATTCAGGCATCGCGACTGGCGGCGCGCGCCGGTCCCGATGGCCAGTTCGTGCCGTTGACGCAGCAGAACCGCGCGCGCTGGGACCAGTTGCTGATCCGCCGCGGGCTGAACGCGCTGGCGCGCGCCGAGGCGCTGGGCGGCGCCGACGGCCCCTATGTTTTGCAGGCGGCGCTCGCGGCGTGCCACGCGCGGGCGCGGCGGGCCGAGGACACCGACTGGCGGCGCATCGCGGCGCTGTACGACCGGCTGGGGCAGGTGATGCCGTCGCCGGTGGTCGAGTTGAACCGCGCGGTCGCGCACAGCATGGCGTTCGGCCCCGACGCCGGGCTGGCGCTGGTCGACCAAATCGCCGACGCAGCGATGCTGCGCAACTACGCCCCGCTGCCCGCGGCGCGCGGCGACTTCCTGCTCCGGGCTGGGCGGCTGGGCGAAGCGAAAGCGGCGTTCGAGGCGGCGGCGGCGCTGGCGGGGAACGACCGCGAACGCGACTGGCTGTTGTCACGCGCCGCGCAGTGCGGCGAGGGACAATCGGCCTAACCCTGCCACATCCGCACCCCGGCGACTCCGGCGACCGCGGGACCGCCCGCCGCGGCGGCGGCATCATTGGCGGGGTCGAGCCGCGCGAAGAAGGCGCGGCGCGCGGCCTCGCCCGCGATCAGCAGCGGGGTGACCGCGGCCGCGCGCAGATTTTCGTACACCGCCAGCTCGTCGTCATCGAGCGCGCGGGCATAGGCGGGGTCGCCGAACTGGCCCTCCTCATGCCCCCAAAAATCGACGGGCGGGGGGAAGTCGGTGCGCCAGTCGTCGGCGTGATCGTCATACCACACGGTCATCGCGGCGGCGGCCTGTTCCGGGGTTTCCTCGCTTTCGCCGTCGGCGCCGAAACCGACGGAAATCTGCGCAACTTCATTCGCGATGGCGCTGTCCTGCCACAGCGCGGCAAGCGGGTTGGCGTCGGCGGCGCGGCCCGCGAGCCAGACCGCGAGCGCGGCGGCGAGGGGGCCGGGTTGGTCCCCGGCGCTGCCCGCATCGTGCGGGGCGGCGGCATCCTGCGCGGCAGCGGCGGCGTCGAACAGCGCCAGGAAGCCCGGCCAGTCGCTGGCGATCAGCTGCGCCAGCCGGTCCTCCCCCGCCTCCGCGGGCGCCTCGACCATCTTGTCGAGCCGCGCAAGCATCGCGAGGCCCAGGCGCGAATCGATGCGGCGGCGCCGGGCAAAGCTGCGCCCCTCTTCGCGTTGCAGCTCGGCGGTTTCGTCATAACCCCAGATCGCGCGGTCGAGCAGCTCGTCGACCAGCCGCCCGCGCGCGATCAGCACTGCCGCGGCGCAACCTAGCTTGAACGCGGCGCCCGCGGCGCGGTGCTTGAGCTGATAGATGGCGGACGGCGACATGCCGACCTTGGTCGCGGAGATTTTCACCGAGCCGTTGGTAGCGAGGCTTTCAAGAAAGTCGCGCTGGAGTTTGGGGGTCCAGTGGTAGCTGGCGGGGGCGGGGAGGAAGGCGGGGTAGTCGTCGGTGTCGTCCATTGATTCGTCCTTTTCGGTTGGAGGAGCCGAAAGGGTGAACCATATGGGTTAAATGTAGGAAAGAGGATTCTGATTGTCGGCACGTCGTCAGGTTGTAAGCGATTCCTAGTCTGAGGATCGGCTTGTTATGGTGACGATCTAGGTGATATGGCGATGGCTGACTGTGTCTTTCCGGGCGAACTCTGTGTTAGAAAAAATTCGTATTGAAAACTACAAATCGATCGAAGAGCTGACGCTCGACCTCGGTCGCATCAACGTGTTCATAGGCGAAAATGGAGCCGGGAAAAGCAATGTCCTAGAAGCCATAGCGTTGGCTGGCGCCGCGCAGGCTCGGAAGCTGGACAACGAATTTTTGGCTTCCAGAGGAATACGAGTCAGCGGACCAGCGCTTATGCGGTCGGCGTTCGATCGATCAACTGTGGATGCCGCGATTAAGGTCACGACAGAGTTAACGGGCGGGTCAACTTGTATTTATGAGTTGATCAATGACAATGAACCGTATTCTAGCTGGGAAAACTCATCTCAGAGCAGAACAATCGGCGGGCAAGAAGATTTTATCTCTTGGTTCAGCGCCTATATCGATAGTTTTGAAGATGACGATAAAAAACTTGAGGTGCTTCGTAGTCTAAAGACTCAAATGGAAAGAGTAATAGACATAGAAAGTGGTGAAATCCTTTCTACACAGAATGATGATTCCTTCAAAATTGATCTTCCAGTTCCTAGCAAAATTCAGCCGTTTGAAAGCGGCGGCATAGAAGATTTTATAATATTCTCGCCTGAAAACTCTTCTCTGAGAACTTTCGAAAAAGAAGGTCAGATTGAGCCGTTAGGAATAAATGGCGAGGGACTACTAAAACTTCTTAGCGTAATTTCGAGTCAGAAAGATAAAAAGGGTATAAAATCTATAAAGGAATCTCTTAAGCTATTTCCTTGGTTTGAAGATTTTAAAATTGTCAAGGGAAGGGCTCAGGGAAAGATTCAGATATTTGATCATTTTCTTTGCGGTGATAGTCCAAGTTTCGATCAAAGAAGCGCAAATGAAGGATTCCTGTTTTTGGCGTTTTACTTCGCTTTGTTCACAAGTGAACTCACGCCCCGTTTCTTCGCAATAGATAATGTCGATACGTCGCTCAACCCGAAGCTTTGCGAAGCAATGGTTCGTCGCCTGACGATATTGGCAAAGGAACACGATAAGCAGGCACTTCTTACAACCCACAATGCTGCCATTTTGGATGGACTGGACATTGGGGATCCTGAGCAGCGGCTGTTTATTGTTTCAAGAGGCCCGCGGGGGCGAACCCGTGTTCGTAGATTTGAAAAGAAGCCGTCGTCAGATCGTCCGCGTCGTCTATCGGAACTGTTTCTAAGCGGCGCAATGGGCGGCCTTCCAAAGGGTTTCTGATGACCACTTTTGCATTGGTGGCGGAAGGGATTACCGATCAACTCGTCATAGAGCATTTGATCGCGTTGCTATGTGAAGATAAATTCGAAGATGGAGTGGATATAAATCCGCTTCAGCCACTTCGCGATGCGACCGATTCGGGAACGGCACCGCACGGCGGCTGGGAGCTCGTACTGGAGTATTGTGAGGAGAAGATTGGGGACGCGCTTTCAGCGAATGATTATGTCGTGGTGCATCTAGATACCGACGAAGGTGATCATCCCGGTTTTGGGGTGCCATTAACTTACGAAGGTTCGGATAGGTCATATACAGAATTGATCGCAGACTGCGTGGCTTTGCTGCGGGATAAACTTGGCGCTTCCTACGACGAAGCCTCAGATCGCTTCATCTTTGCAATAGCGGTGCACTCGATTGAGAGTTGGCTCATCCTATGTCTTTTTGGAAAAGATGAAACAAAGAACGCTTTTTATCGCCTGAACCGACAATTAGTTAAAGAGACAGGTCGTACTCTCAAAAAGGACGCAAGATCATATCGAGCGTTAACATATGATATCAAGCGGAAGAGTCTAAATAGGCTCGTGGACGGGGGACATAGTTTGGGAGTGTTCCTTCAAAAATTGTCTGGCCTCTCGGCTTAAGCATCGTCCCTTTTTCACACCCTCGTTTACTGCTTACAAAAGCCCAGAATACTCCGCGTCGCTGTATCCGTATCCTGCTCGCGGCCCCGCCACCACTCGCGGTGCGAACGGCGTCCTCCCCATCGCCTTGCGACGGCGATGAGCTTCGTGGCACCTTGTGTCAGGCTCCTCCCTGTGCCGTAGGCATGGGGAGAGGGACTGCTTGCGAAGTATAGGGGTTGGAGGGGCGGCGGCGTTGGCGTTTTTGCCCCTCCGTCAGTCCTTCGGACTGCCACCTCCCCATGGCCTTCGGCCACAGGGAGGATTTTTAAGCGCCACCCAACTGTTTGCCCATGCGGATCAGCGGCACGCGCGCGCCATTCGGACCCGGCGCTGCCAAATGTTCGATCGGGGTATAACCGCACGCGCGGTAGAGGGGTTCGCCGGATAGCGTCGCCATCAGCTCGGTGCGGGTGAAGCCGGCTTGCTGCGCGGCGGCTTCGCAGAGTGCCATCACCATGCGGCCGACGCCCTGCCGGGCAAACGCGGGGTGGGTGTACATGGCGCGGATGCGGGCGGCGTCGGTGGCGGGGTTGAGCGGGGCGGGGTCGCGCAGCGCGGCGCTGTGGTCGCCGCCGTAGAGCGTCGCGCGGTGCGACCAGCCGCCGCAGCCTGCGATCTGGCCCTCCGCCTCGATGACGAAATAGGTGCCGTCGGCGATCAGCTGGGTGTCGAGGCCCATGACGGCGTGGCTGGCGGCGATCTGGGCGTCGTCGAGGAAGCCCTTTTGCAGTTCGGCGATCGCGAGCGCCATCACCTGGCGCAGCGCATCGAGGTCCGATGGCTGCGCGAGGCGGTGGGTCAGTGGCATCGCGGGGTCAGGCGCCGTTCGCGGCGCTCAGGATCGCGCGGACGCTGGCGGTTGCGACGTCGGTGTCGAGGCCGCAGCCGAAGACGCTTTTGCCGCCCGCGGTGCGGCATTCGACATAGGCGGCGGCCTGCACGGTGCTGCCCTGGCCGATCGCGTGCTCGCTGTAATCGACGATGTCCATGACCGGGCCGCCGCTCTCGGCAAGCGCGGCGATGACGCTGCTCATCAGGCCGTTGCCGCGGCCGCTGACGCTTCGCGCGGTGCCGTCGATGGTGAGCTTGCCGGCAAAGATGCGGTCGGTTCCGGCATGGCTTTCGGACCAGTCGACGAGCTGAAAGCGTTTGCCGGTGGTGGTGAGGTAGCTGCCTTCGAACGCCTGCCAGATGTCCTCGGCGCCGAGTTCGCGGCTGGTGCTGTCGGCGACGGCCTGCACCACATGGCTGAAGCTGGCCTGCATTTTCTTGGGCAGTTTCAGCCCCTTGTCCTGTTCGAGCACCCAAGCGACGCCGCCCTTGCCCGACTGGCTGTTGACGCGGATCACCGCTTCATAGCTGCGGCCCAAATCGGCGGGGTCGATGGGCAGATAGGGGACTTCCCAGCGTTCGTCATTCTGGCGCTCGCGCGCGGCGAAGCCTTTCTTGATCGCGTCCTGATGGCTGCCCGAGAAGGCGGTGTACACCAACTCGCCGCCATAGGGGTGGCGCGGGTGGACGGGGAGCCGGTTGCAATATTCGACCACGCCGATGACTTCGTCGATGTTCGAAAAGTCGAGTCCGGGGTCGATGCCCTGCGTGTACATATTGAGCGCGAGGGTGACGAGGCAGGTGTTGCCGGTGCGCTCGCCATTGCCGAACAGGCAGCCCTCGACGCGGTCGGCGCCCGCGAGCAGGCCGAGCTCGGCGGCGGCGACGCCGGTGCCGCGGTCGTTGTGGGTGTGCAAGCTGATGATCGCGGCGTCGCGGTTCGGCAAATTCCGGCAGAAATATTCGATCTGGTCGGCGTAGATGTTCGCGGTCGACGCCTCGACCGTGGCGGGCAGGTTGAGGATGATCGGATTGTCGGGGGTGGGGGCGAGGATGTCCATCACCGCCTCGCAGCAGGCGATGCTGAAATCGAGTTCGGCGGTCGAAAAGGTTTCGGGGCTGTACTGAAAGCGCCAGTTGGTCTGCGGCAGGCGTGCGGCATTGTCGCGCAGCTGCTTCGCGCCCTCGACCGCGATGCCCTTGATCTCGTCCATCTCCATGCCGAACACGATGCGGCGCCACGCGGGGCTGACCGCGTTATAGACGTGGACGATCGCGGTGGGCGCGCCCGCCAGGCTGTCGAAGCTGGTGCGGATGAGGTCGGCGCGGCTTTGGGTGAGCACTTGCGGGGTGACGTCGGCGGGGATGCGGCCGGAGCGGACGAGGTTCTGGATATAGTCGAAGTCGGTCGCGCCGCTGGCGGGAAAACCGACCTCGATCTCCTTGAACCCGCAGCGCACGAGCAGGTCGAAAAAGCGGGTCTTTTTCTCGGCATCCATCGGGTCGATCAGCGACTGGTTGCCATCGCGCAGGTCGGTGGAGAGCCAGATCGGGGCGGCGGTGGTGACGCGGGTGGGCCACTGGCGGTTGGCGAGGGGAACCTGCGGAAAGGCGCTGTACTTGACCGAGGGGTCGCGGAGCATGGTCATGGCGAGGGAACTTCTTCTGCTGTCGGTGGCGGTGCGGTGTCGATCGGACCCTTGAGCGGGGTGGCCGCGACTAGCGCGCAGCCAGTGTCACGCCCAAGGGCGTGTAAGTCGCAGAAGCAGAAGGGCGGCGGTGCGCATGGCGGCCCTAGTGATGCAAAATGTCGCGCTTGGCAAGGGGGGAGTGCGAAAATTGCGTCCATCGCCCCCTGCTCGTCATCCCGGCGATGGCCGGGATCTCAAAGTCGCGCAAGGATCCACCGGCGAGATCCCGGCCTTCGCCGGGATGAAGATACTAAGGTTAGCCTTTGACCCACGCCACCGCGGGATCGTTGAAATCGACGACGTCGGCGAGCTCGTAAACATTGGGGTATCCATAGCCGACGAGGTTGATGAAGGTCTGGATATTGAGCGCGAGCGGCGCCGATTTCAGCGGCACCGGATTGCGGTGGTTCGAGAAATTATTGTTGCAATAGATAAGGATAGGGCGGTCGGGGTTGGTACCGATCACCGCCGCGAGGCTCTCCGCGGTAAAGTCGGTGAGCGGCAGGTTGACCGCGCCCTTGATGTGGCCGCGGGCGAAGGCGTCGGCCGAGCGCGCGTCGAGGAGCAGGACGTCGGGCTTGGCGGTTTCGGCCTTGAAGGCGTCGAAGGCGAGCAGGCGCGTGGCACGCTGCGGCGCGACGCTGGCGGTGAGCGCTTGGAAGGCGGGATAGTCGATTTGCGGGTTGGTCTGGCCGAGCGCGGGGGCCGCGATGAGCGCGGTCGCGAGCATGGCGGCGGGCAGCAGGATACGCATGATGGTCCTCCCTTTTGATGCGGGGAGGCTAGGCGCGGCGGGATGGATGGCCGATGAATGATCCTCCCCACGGCTGGGCCGCAGGGAGGATGGGACCGAATTTACTGCTTTTCGAACGCGGCGTGGATTTCCAGTTCGACCTCGTCGCTGACCATCGGGATGCCATAGGCGATGCCGAAGTCGCTGCGGCGGATCTTGCCTTCGGCTTCGAAACCGATGCTGGCCTTCTTGTTGTAGGGGTTGGTTCCGGCACCGTGGAAATCGACGTCGAGGGTGACGGGCTTGGTCACGCCGTTCAGCGTCAGATTGCCGGTGACGGTCGCTTCGTCGCCGTCATCGTCGAGGACGACGCGGGTCGAGACGAACTTGGCGTCGGCGGGGGCGGGGCCGAAGAAGTCGGGTTTGCCGCCGTCCTTGCCGGCGCGCAGAAGATGCGCGGAGAGGCCGCTGCTGGCGGTGGTGACCTTGGCCACCGGGATCGTTACATCGACCTTGGCGGCGGCGGGATTGGCGGGGTCGATGACGAGCGTGCCGGTCACGTCGCCGAAGATGCCGGTATATTTGCTGAAACCGAAATGATCGACTTCCCAGACGACCATCGTGTGGCCCGAGTCCGCAGCATAGGTGCCCGCGGCGACGCGCGCCTTGTCGGGCGCGCCGGGGACCGCCGGGGGGTTCTGGGCGATAACGACGGGAACCGCGACGACGGCAAGGGCAACGGCGGCGAGGGGAGCGATACGGCGCATGAAGGGCATCTCCTGTTGGGGGTGCGCGCAAGCTAGGCCGCGCGCAGGGTGGCGGTCAATCACGCGACTGGAAACGCTGCGTTGCGCGATCGGGTTCCGTGTTCTGTGCGTCCGCTGCGATCCGCAGCCCGTGCACCGTAGCCCTGAGCCTGTCGAAGGGCGCTTATCGGCGAGAGGCGCCCCCTTCGACTGCCTTGCAGGCGCTCAGGACAGGCTTCGACAGGCTCAGGGCTACGGTAAATTGTTGCGAGGAATCGCGTCAGCGGGCGCGCCGCGCCTCGAACCATTGGCGGAGCGCCAGCGCGGCGCAGCCGGTGTAGCCGTAGCTGCCGACCGGCGAGCAGCTGTCGGGGCGGGTCTGGCGCGCGATATTGTCGTAACCCTCGACCCGCGACGCCCAGCTGCCGCCGCCGACCGGGGCGTCATCCTTGAGCTCCTCGCGCAATTCCTTGGGGACGCGGTAGCGTTCGGATTCGGGTTGCTGCGCGCAGACGACGATTTCATTACCCTCGGGTTCGGGGCAGGGTTCGTCGCCATAGGTATAGAGGACCGACGTGCGCTGCGGCGGCTCGGCCGACTGGGCGAGACTGTCGTCCTGCGCCGCGGCGGGTACGGCGAGCGCGGCGAGCAGCGGGAACAGGAAAAAGGTCGGCTTTATCGTCATCGGGCGTCGTGCCTCCAAAGCCTCTCCCGCCGTCGGTGATAGGTGCGCCAGATGAACCTAAGCCTAACTGCCCCGCGATCTGGCGTTGCATCGTCTTGCCCTGCGCCCCACATCGCCGATCGAAGGAGCAGATTTATGCCGAGCGTTCGCATTGCCCATGACCTGCCGCGCGCCGAAGTGCGCCGCCGGATGGCCGCGCGCGCCGACGACCTGGTCAAGCTGATCCCCGGCGGACTGGGGCGGGTCGAGCATCGCTGGGAGCATGACGACCGGATGGACTTCGTCATCCACGCGATGGGACACAGCATCGCATCGACCGCGACGGTCGAGGATGCGGCGCTGGTGATCGATTTCGAGCTGCCTGCCGGGATGGGCTTCGTGCGGCCGATGGTCGAGGGGATCATTCGGCAAGCGGGCGACAAATTGCTGCTGGAAAAACGCTAGGTTCTGGTTTGGCTCAGGACGGGCTTGAGCGGTAATCCATAGCTGCACCGCCGTCATGGATCGCGGATCACGTCCGGGATGACGCGGAGGGGTAGATCCTCCCTGTCGCGTAGCGATGGGGAGGGGACTGCGCCCGTAGGGCGTGGTTGAGGGGCCGACGACGCCAGCGCCAAAGCCCCTCCGTCAGCGCTTCGCGCTGCCACCTCCCCATGGCTTCGCCACGGGGAGGATCAGATGGTTTCCAGCGATGCCGCGATTGCGCTCCACACCTGCGCCAGTTCGTCGGGCGTGATGCAATAGGGCGGCATCACATACACCGTGTTGCCGAGCGGGCGGAGGAGGACGCCGTGGTCGCGGTAGAAGGCGATGAGGTGCGGCGCGAGGTTTGACAGATAGCCGCCGTCGGGCGCCACGATGTCGAACGCGGCGATCGTGCCGAGGCGGCGCGGACCCACGATGCGCGGGTCGTGCCCGAGCAGCGACAGGTGCGCGGCTTGCGCGTCGGCGAGGGTGTCGATGCGCTGCTGCACCGGCTCGTCGCGCCAGATTTCGAGGTTTGCGGCGGCAGCGGCGCAGGCGATCGGGTTCGCGGTGTAGCTGGACGAATGATAGAAGGTCTTGGCCCGGTCGGTCGAATAATGCGCGGCGAAGATCGGCTCGATGCACAGCGTGACTGCAAGCGGCATCGCACCGCCGGTCAGCCCCTTTGACAGGCAGACGATGTCGGGGATCACCCCCGCCTGGTCGCAGGCAAAACGGGTGCCGGTGCGCCCCCAGCCGGTCATCACTTCGTCGGCAATGAACAGGACGCCGTGGCGCGCGCAGATGCTCCGCATTTCGGCGAGCACCCATGCGGGGTAGATGAGCATTCCGCCCGCGCCGAGGATCAGCGGTTCGACGATGAAGGCCGCGGGTTTTTGAACGCAGGCGGCTTCGAGCGCATCGAGCGTTGCCTGCTCCATGCCCTCGTGCGGAAAGGGAATGGTGTCGACGTCGAACAGCAAAGGCTGCCACGCGCGGTTGTACACACCGCGCTCGCCGACCGACATCGTGCCGATGGTGTCGCCGTGATAGCTATGTTCCAGGACGAGGATGCGGCTGCGCGCCTCGCCGATGTTGAACCAGTAACCGAGCGCCATTTTGAGCGCGACCTCGACACTGGTCGAGCCCGAGTCCGAAAAGAACACGCGGGTCAGCGGATCGGGGGTGATGCGGATCAGTTCGGCGGCCAGCGTCTCGGCGGGTTCGTGGGTCCAGCCGGCGAAGATCAGCTGGTCGAGCTTTTCGGACTGATCACGGATCGCGGCCATGATGCGCGGGTGGGCGTGGCCATGGGTGGTGACCCACCAGCTGGAGATGGCGTCGATCCAGCTGTTGTTTTGCGCGTCATAGAGGCGCGCGCCGTCGCCGCGGGCGATCAGCGGGATGGGGGCGCCGAGGCCGTGCTGGGTGAAGGGGTGCCAGATGGGGGAATGGGGGCTTTGCGTCATCTCTTATCTCGTCATTCCCGCGAAGGCGGGAATCCCGCTTTCTGGCCACCCGCTCGAAGAAAAGCGGGATCCCCGCCTTCGCGGGGATGACGGAAAAGTCAAATGAAGTCGGTGAGACTGAAACGATCTGCGAACGCCGCCGCCAGCGTTTCCGACGTCAGCGGATCGACGATCGGCAGGCGGCCCAAGCGGCGGACACCCGAAATTTCGGCGATAATCGCTTCACTGTCCTCCACCGCATCGCCGAGGAAGGCGAGGCCGTGGATGGCGACGTTGCGGCTCTTGAGCGCTTCGATCGTCAGCAGGCTGTGATTGATCGTGCCGAGCGCGGTGCGCGCGCAGATGATCACGGGGATTTGCCAGCGCGCAAACAGGTCGGCGTAGAGGGTCGTGCGCGTCACGGGGACGAGCGCGCCGCCCGCGCCTTCGATCACGATGTCGCCGGGGGGCGGGGTGAGGGCGGCGGGGTCGATGGTCACGCCGTCGATCTCGGCGGCGATATGCGGCGAGGCGGGGGTGTTCAGGCGGTAGGCTTCGGCGCGGACCGGGACACCCGCGAGCCGTGCGACGACCTCACTATCGGTTTCGTCTTCCAGTCCTGACTGGATTGGTTTCCAATATGGCGCGCGCGTCGCACCCGCGAGCGCCGCCGAAAAGACCGTCTTGCCGATGCCCGTGTCGGTGCCGGTGACGACGAAGCGCGTCATGCCGCTGCCATCGCCTGTGCCAGCGTGTCGGCCATCGCGTCGATGTCGGCTTCGTCGACGTTCAGCGTGATCGCAATGCGCAGCCGCGCAGTGCCTGGTGCCACGGTGGGCGGACGGATGCCGCGAACGTCGAAACCGGCTTGGCGCAGGCTGCCGGCGATCCGCATCGTGCGGTCGTTGTCGCCGATGATCACCGGCAGGATCTGGGTGCCGCTGGCGGGAATGCCGAGCGGGACGAGGCGTTCGGCGGCGTGGCGGACGAGCGCATGGAGGCGCGCCTGCCGTTCGGGCTCGTTCGCAACGATTTCGATCGCCTGCCGCACGAGCCACGCGATCAGCGGCGAGGGCGCGGTCGAGAAGATGAACGGGCGGCCGCGATTGATCAGAAAGTCGGGGACGATCGCGGGCGCGCAGAGCAGCGCGCCTTCGGCCCCCAGCGCCTTGCCGCAGGTGTGGAGCGTGATCAGATTGTCGCGGCGCGGCAGCGCGTGCGCGAGCCCTGCGCCGCCGGGGCCGAAGACCCCCGTCGCATGGGCTTCGTCGACGATGAGGATGGCGTCGTGGCGGTCGGCAACCTGCGCCAGCGCGGTGAGCGGGGCGCGATCGCCGTCCATCGAATAGAGGCTTTCGACCGCGATCCACGGGGTGCCGCCGCCGCCGCCCGCGCGCCAGCGCGCGATGATGTCGTCAAAGGCCTGCGCATCGTTGTGCGCGGCGGCAACGGTCCCGGCGCGGCCGAGCTTCATTCCGTCGTGCGCGCTGGCGTGGATCAGTTCGTCGTGGACGATCAGGTCGCCGCGCTGGGGCAGGGTCGCGAACAGCGCGGTGTTGGCGGCGAAACCGGTGGGGAAGAACAGCGCGGCCTCGCTGCCGTAATGGCGCGCGGCGTGGGCCTCGAGCGCCTCATGTTCGGGGTGATTGCCGCGAAGCAGGCGCGAGCCGCCCGATCCGGCGGGCAGGGCGCGCTCGATCCCCGCGGCAAGCGCGGCGCGCAGTGCGGCGGAATCGGCGAGGCCAAGATAGTCGTTCGAGGCGAAATCGCGCCCGGTCCGCGGCGCGAGCGCGCGGCGGCTGCTCTGCGCGGCCAGCGCGTCGAGATTGGCGCGATGGGCGCCGAAGGGGGAGAGGCCCGGCATCGACGTTTCCTAAGCTTTGTTGTGGATCAGCCGCGCCGGAGCGCCTGCCGTTCTTTGTCGGTCAGTCGGTGCGGTTGAGCGATCGGCGCGAGCGTTTTGACATCGAACAGCGCGCATCGACGCCGATCGCCCGAAATCAAGTCTTTGATCATGCGCGGGAAAAAGCGGCGCATCAGTTGGCCCATGCTCATTTTGGGCAGCGCGCTCGTGTCGCCGGCGCCATCCTCGATGAACAGATGACCGCGCGGCGGGCCGACCAGCGCAGCGCGCGTCGCGGGGTCGCAGGCGGCGAGCTGGGTGGTGATATAGGGAAGCTTGCCGTTCGCATAGGTGTTGAACAGCGGCATGCCGCAGCAGGCCGCATACCAGCGCAAGGTCGGCTTGTCGGTGAGATGGACACAGGCGAGGCGTTCGCGGCCGGTGTCGATGCGCAGGCGCGCGCAGCGCGACTGATACAGCGCGCTGCCGCCATGCGCGTCGAGCATATCGGCGTGGCCGAGGTGGCGCGTCAGATCCTGACAATCGGTGCAATGGCATATGACATGATCGCCTTGGGCCGGGCCGACATCGAGCAGGGTTCCGGTGACGGTTCCGCATTTGCAGGCGAAGGAGAGGTTGGATGCCATGGTCCCCTTCTAACGCGTCGCCCGCCGGTGCGGAAGGGCGTTGGCGTCTGCTTGTGCCCGATCCTCCCCTTGGCGCAGCCATGGGGAGGTGGCAGCGCGAAGCGCTGACGGAGGGGCAATAGCGCAACGTGGTCGCCCCTCCACCATCGCATGCGGCGACGGTACCCCTCCTCATCGCTTCGCGACAGGGAGGATTAGCTGGCGACCTGCGGCCCTAACCCCTCAACCTTCTCTACCAACGCATCAATCTTGTGGTGCAACCGCATGATTTCCAGTTCGGCGCGCAGGTTGATTTCATAATCCAGGCTCGCCGCCATGCGATCCCTGGCCGCCGCGCGGTTCTGGCTCATCATGATGATCGGCGCCTGAATCGCCGCCAGGGTCGACAGCATCAGGTTCAGGAAAATGAATGGATAGGGATCGAACGCCATCCCCCAACGCGCCAGCACCTCTGAATTGAGCAGCATCCACCCCAGCAACACAAGCGTGAACAGGATGATGAAGCCCCACGACCCGCCGACCGCGGCGACGCGATCGGACAGCCGCGCGCCAAAGCTCGCCCGGCTATCGTCGATGTCGGCGGCGTCGCGGCTTGTCGGTTCCCGCGCCGCGATCGCGCCGATGACGCGGCGTTCCTCGGCATCGAGCTCGTCATAGGTCCGCCCCAGCAGCCGCAGCGCCAGGTCGGAAGCGTGGACGTCGGCGTTCATCCCACCCAGCGCCAGATGCCCGCGACCATATAGCCGAGCGCCCCATGTCCCCATGTCGCGGCCAGCCAAAGGACAAGGCCGCCGAACAGCGCGTGCGGGCGCGGGATGGTGTCGCCCCACGGCGCCGCGCCGCTGATCTGCCGCGCGAACGGCACAAAGCTCGTCCGTGCCGCCCAATGCCGCCAGCTGTCCCCCATCAGCCGCGCCTTTTTCGAGTCCTGCCCAGCCGATCCGAAGAGCGCGAGAAAGATAATCGTCCCCGACAGGATGATTTGCGCCTCGGTCGGCATCACCATGATATGGGCGACCGCCCATAGCGCAAAGCCCCACATCATCGGGTGACGGGTGATCGCGAACACGCCGCGCGGCGCATTCTGGGCCGCGGCGGCGGCGCTAGGAGCGGGTAGCGCCGGATTGCCGATCAGCGACCCCATGAACAGGACGCTGGCGAACAGGACCAGCCCCGACGCGATTATCCACAGCGCATCGCCGACCGCCCACAACGGCGGTTCGGGCGGCATCCCGCGCCAGGCCTGCACCAGCATGATGAAGGTGGCGATCGCGACGATCGAATAGACGATCTGGAACCCGCGCTCGCCCAGGCGGCTGGCGAGCCCGTCACGCAGCGGATGCGACAGCGCGAGGTGCGACCCGACAAACAGCACGCAGGTGGTGATCAACAGCGACATCGGTTGCATGGAAACGCCCCTCTCCTGCCTACGCCGCTCCGTCTTAACACATCCGACGGCACCGCCCCATCATCGTCATCCCGGCGAAGGCCGGGAT
>JAFAGN010000152.1 GCA_023422695.1 Pseudomonadota bacterium | reverse complement strand
GCCGGAAGGCGGCGCCCCTTTTTTACGCGAGCGACGGAAAGCTCGCTTTCAACCCGTCGATCACGAATTGCGCCGCCAGCGCAGCGAGCAGCACTCCGAGCAGGCGGGTGATCACCGCCTCGCCCTTGTTGCCGATAAAGCGCATCAGCGGTCCTGCGGCGAGCAGCGCCGCGAGTGTCATCAGCAGGACGAGCAGCAGCGCGGCGAAAATGACGAACGCACGGTCGAGCCCGTTGTTCTGCGCGACCAGCAGCATCACCGACGCGATCGAACCCGGCCCGGCGAGCATCGGCATCGCCATCGGGAACACCGACACATCCTCGACATGCGATGCCGCGACCTTTTCCGCGCGCTGCTCGCGCCGTTCGGTGCGCTTCTCGAACACCATGTCGATCGCGATCATGAACAGCATGATGCCGCCGGCAATGCGGAAACTGTCGAGGTCGATGTGCAGGAAGCTGAGCAAGGCTTCGCCGAACATCGCGAAAAAGACGAGGATGCACCCGGCGATGATCGTCGCGCGGATCGCCATCGCGCGGCGCTGCGCCGCGCTCGCGCCCGTCGTCAGGCTGGCGTAGATCGGCGCGCAGCCAGGCGGGTCGATCACGACGAACAGCGTGACAAAGGCCGAGATGAACAGGTCGATCATGGCTGTTTCGGCGCCGCGACCTGATCGTCGATCACCGTCGCCATCGTCTTGCCGTCCCACAGACGGATGATCACCCGGCGCGACCGGTCGGGGCGCACGGTCGAGGTCCAGCTCAAGGTCTGATCGGGCGACAGGCCGACTGCCATATCGTCACCCTCCGCCCCCGCTTCGATCGGCACCGCGGAGCGCGATCCGCACGCCGCCTGCTTCGACGCGATGAATTCGGGCGCCGCGCGCGGCGTGGTCAGTCCGGCGCCATGGTCGAGAATCCAGTTGATCTTGCCGCTTTTGGGATCGCGCAGCCAGACGGTGCTGAAAAAGCCGTTCGCCGGTCCTTTTTGCCACGCTCCGGTCGTCGCCCCGGCGTTGCCGTCGCAGCTGACATAGACCGCGTGCGGCTGCCACTTGACCGCCTCGGCGGGGTCGGTTTGCGTCTTCAGCCAGTCGCGCGCCTTCACCCGCTGCGGCACGAACATCACTGCGTCGGGGGCCGACGTCTCGCGAAAGGCGGTCCACTGGCCCTTTTCCTGCGCCAGCCGCGCGAACGCGATCTCGGCGGCGACAAAAGCGCTGGGGTTCGCCGCTAGCGGACGGTTGCGGAGGTCGTCGGGATTGCCGCCGCACCCGGCGAGCAGGGACAGCGCGAGCGCAGGAAGCAGGACGAGGCGCATCAGAATCCTTCCGGATCGGCCAGCCCCGCGCGGCGGTGCGCGGCGACGAGCGTGTTGCGAAGCAGGCAGGCGATCGTCATCGGGCCGACGCCGCCGGGAACCGGGGTGATTGCCGACGCCAGCAGCTGGACCTCGGCATAGTCGACGTCGCCGACCAGACGGCCCTTGGCCGCGCCCTCGGCGGGTGCCAGCCGGTTGATCCCGACATCGATCACCACTGCGCCCGGCTTGATCCAGTCGCCCTTGACCATTTCGGCGCGCCCGACCGCGGCCACGACGATGTCGGCGCGGCGCACGAGCGCGGGCAGATCCTTGGTGCGGCTGTGCGCCATCGTCACCGTGGCGTTCGCACCGAGCAGCAACTGGCCCATCGGCTTGCCGACCAGGATCGAACGCCCGACGACGATCGCATCCTTGCCCGACAGGTCGCCGAGCCGATCCTGCAGCAGCAACAGACAGCCATAAGGGGTGCACGGCACCATCCCGGCGATACCCAGCGCAAGGCGCCCGGCGCTGACCGGGGTCAGTCCGTCAACATCCTTGTCAGGATCGATCGTCGCGACCGCAGCCTGTTCGTCGAGATGACCGGGCAGCGGCAATTGCAGCAAGATGCCGTCGACCGCGTCATCGGCGTTGAGCTGGGCGAGCAGCGCCTCGACCTCGGCCTGCGTCGCGGTGGCGGGCAGGCGATGTTCGAAACTGGCCATGCCCGCGGCGACCGTCGCCTTGCCCTTGGACCCGACATAGACCGCGCTCGCCGGATCGTCCCCGACCAGCACGACCGCCAGCCCCGGCGCGCGCCCGGTCGCGGCGACAAAGGCAGGAACCGCGTCGGCAATCCGCGCGCGCAGCCCGGCGGCGAAGGCCTTGCCGTCGATCACCTGCGCCGCGGCGTCAGCCATCGTCACGCCATGCCGTTCGCATAAGCGAGCCGCGCCAGATAGCTGAGCACTGGCCCGTCAAGAATGATGATGATGATCAATACCAGCATCGGGGTCAGGTCGAGTCCGCCGAAATCGGGCATGATGCGGCGGAACGGGCGGTACAGCGGCTCGGTGATCCGGTCGAGCACCGTCCACAGCTGATTGACGAAATCATTGTGCGTGTTGATCACGTTGAACGCGATCAGCCACGACATCACCGCCTGCGCGATGATAAACCACCACAGGACCGTCAGGATGATGTGGACGATCTGGAGGAGCATGAGAACCAAGGCGATTTCTCCGAAAAAGGATCTTGCCGCGTCTCTTAGCGGTGAATGAGCGTCCCCGCACCCCTTGCGGTGAAAATTTCGAGCAGCATCGCGTGCGGAATCCGCCCGTCGAGGATGACCGCTGCCTCGACCCCCGCATCGACCGCCGCGACGCAGGTTTCGACCTTCGGGATCATCCCGCCGGTGATCGTTTCATCGGCCTTGAGCGCGTCGATCGCCGCACGGTCGAGATCGGTCAGCAAGTTCTTGTCCTTGTCGAGCACCCCGGCCACGTCGGTCAGCAGGAAAAACCGCTTGGCGCCGAGCGCCCCGGCGATCGCGCCCGCCATCGTGTCGGCGTTGATGTTGTAGGTCGCACCATCGGCACCCAGCGCCACCGGGGCAACGATCGGGATGAAATTGTCGTTGGTCAGGTTGACCAGGATCGTCGGATCGACCGCCACCGGCTCGCCGACAAAGCCCAGATCGACGTGACGCTCGATCCCCGAATTGGGGTCGGGCTGGGTCCGGCTGACCTTTTCGGCGAGCACAAGATTGGCGTCCTTCCCCGAAATGCCGACCGCGCGGCCACCGAGCGCCGCGATCCAGCTGACGATTTCCTTGTTGATCTTGCCCGCAAGCACCATTTCGGCGACCTCCGCCGTGGCGGCATCAGTGACGCGCAGCCCACCGACAAAGGTCGATTCGATCCCCAGCTGCTTCAGCATCGCGCCGATCTGCGGCCCGCCGCCATGGACGACGACCGGGTTGATCCCGACGGCCTTCAGCAGCACGACATCCTCGGCAAAATCGCGCTGCGCCTCGGGATCGCCCATCGCATGGCCGCCATATTTGATGACGAACGTCTGCCCCGCATAGCGCTGCAGATAGGGCAGCGCTTCGACAAGCGTTTCGGCCTTGGCGAGCAGGTCGGGCATTTTTGACGGGTCGGTCATCGCCATCATCCGCCGTTCTTCGCATCGAGGCTGCGGCCCAGCGCGACCAGTCCGGTGATCACGAACGGGATGACCGCGATCGACAGCACAACCTTGGCCAGCATCTGGCCGCCCATCAGATTGGCGATCGGGAACACGCCGTAAAAGGCGATGGTCACGAACAGCAAGGTGTCGACGATCTGGCTGAGCGCGCTGGCGATCGCGCCGCGGATCGCGAGCCAAGTGGTTCCGGTCCCGGCGCCTTCGCGCCCACGCAGCTTGCTGAAAATCGTGACGTTCAGGAATTGCGAGGTGCCATAGGCAACGATGCCCGCCGCCATCAGCCGCGGGGTCTGGCCCAGGATCATATTGAAAGCGGCCAAGCGCTTAGGCTCCATCTCAGGCGCCGCGGGTAGCCAATAGACCAGTGACGTCAGCATGATCGACAGAACCAGCGGAACAAAGCCCCATAGCACCAGCTTGTTTGCGGTCGACTGGCCCTGCAATTCCGACACCGCGCTCGAGAGCGCAACAAGGATCAAGAACGGGAAGATTCCGGCTTCCACCGCCAGTCCGCCGAACAGCGCGACCTGCTTGTTCCCCAGCACCCCGGCAAGCACGACCATGCCGCCATAGATGATCGTGAACAGGAACAGGGAGGGCGAGAGCGTGCGCGGCAGCGCCGTCGATGTGGTGTCGGTCATGCCGCCCGATAGTCGCTTTTGCGCAGCGTGGAAAGATGCGCATGGTACCGGCACTTGCCCCACCGCCAAAGCCCGCTAGACAAGGCGCAACAGATTGCGGGGGACGCACAATTATATGGAACGCTTGATTGGTTTGGTTGGCATCGTCGCGCTGCTTGCGATTGCCGTGCTGTTTTCGTCGAACCGCCGCTGGATTCGCCTGCGCGTCGTCATTCCTGCGTTTTTGCTGCAGGCCGGCTTTGCGCTGCTGGTGATCGGCACCCCATGGGGCCGCGCGATCATCCAGGCGATGTCGAACGCGGTGTCGAACCTGCTCGGCTATGCCAAGGCGGGGACCGATTTCATCTTTGGCCCGCTCGCCTCGCCCGAAATCGGCGCCAACAGCTTTGCCATCGCGGCGCTGCCGGTCATCGTCTTTTTTGCCTCGCTGATCTCGATCCTCTATTATCTCGGCATCATGCAGCTGGTGATCAAATGGGTCGGCGGCGCGATCCAGAAAATTACCGGCATTACCAAGGTCGAAAGCCTGGGCGCCGCGGCGAACATCTTTGTCGGCCAGTCCGAATCGCCGCTCGTCATCCGTCCCTATCTGGCAGGACTGACCCCGCCGCAGCTGTTCACGATCATGACCGTCGGCATGGCGGGCGTCGCCGGGACCATCCTCGGCGCCTACGCCAGCATGATCGGCGAACAATTGCTGCCCTATCTGCTCGCCGCCAGCTTCATGTCAGCGCCGGGCGGCATCCTGATGGCCAAGATCATGATGCCCGACGATCCCAAGGATCTGGGCATCGAACCCGTCATCATGCCCGAGGCGAGCCATGACGAGGAAAAGCCCGCCAACATCATCATGGCCGCCGCCCAGGGCGCGCAGACCGGGGTCAAGCTGGCGGTCGCGGTCGGCGCGATGGTGCTCGCCTTCGTCGCGCTCGTCGCGCTCGCCAACGGCCTGCTCGGCGGAATCGGCGGCTGGCTCGGCTATCCCGACCTGTCGTTCCAGGCGATCATCGGCGCCCTGTTCCGCCCGGTGATGTGGCTGATGGGAGTGCCTTGGGACGAAAGCGCGGTCGTCGGCGGGCTGTTCGGCAGCAAGATCGTGCTCAACGAATTCGTCGCCTTCATCGACCTTGGCAAGGTTCAGGGCGATATGTCGCTCGCCGCCGTCGCCATCGCCACCTTTGCGCTGTGCGGCTTTGCCAATTTCAGCTCGATCGCGATCCAGATGGCGGTGACCGGCGGGCTCGCCCCCAACCAGCGCCCGATGATCGCCAAGCTTGGCCTCAAAGCCCTGCTCGCGGGCAGCCTGTCGAACCTGATGTCGGCGGCGCTCGCGGGGTTGATGCTGGGGATCGCACCGCCGGTGGCCGCGCCGCTCGCAGCGCCCACCGTCGTCGCCCCGGCAGCGGCGCCCGCCGCTGTACCCGAGGCCGAGGGCGGCGCGCCCCAAGCGCCCTGATCGCGCCGCCACACCGCTTGGGAGAATTTGCAAGCCCTTGGCAAATGGCGTAACCTGCGGACCGAAAACGAGTCCCGGGTCGCCGTCGCCAACAGGGAGTTTGCCATGAAAATCGCATATCGTTTGTCGATCCTCGCCGCCGCCGCCGCGTCCATCGGGGCCGGTGTCCTCACCACCAGCGCCCAGACCCCCGACGACAAGATGTACCGCCCGCCCGAGGCGACGATCTATCGCGACGCCGCCTATCGCGGTCCGGCCGTGTTCATCGGCGAGGCGAAACCCAACCTCGGCCTCGCTTGGCCGGTCAATTCGGTGCGCGTGACCAGCGGGCGGTGGGAGCTCTGCGAAAAGACGCGCTACCGCGGCACCTGCCGCACCGTCGAGCGCGACACGCCGATGCTGAACAACGTCCTGCGCGGGCTGACCATCCAGTCGATCCGCCCGGTCGGCAGCGGCGGCGGCTGGGATCCGGCCCCGCCCGCCAATGATCAGGTCGCGCGCGGCAATTTCGCCGAATTCCACACCCAGCCCGGGCAAGGCAACCGCCGCGTTCTTGCTTGCCAGTCGGGATCGACGACTGCGAACTGCGCCGCGCAGACCGCTGACACCTGGTGCCGCTCGATCGGCTGGAACGGGTCGGCGCGCGAGCATATGGAAACGGTCGCGGGCCGCGTCTATCTGGCCGACGTGCTTTGCGTCCGTTCGGGCTATTGAGTGGGAGACACGCGATGCACAGGATCAAATTCGCCGCTCCCGCCCTCGCCGCGCTGGCGCTGTCGGCCTGCATGTCGGTCGGCGGGCCGGGGGTCAGCACCTATTATGAATGCGACCGCGGCACCCGGCTGAAAGTCGACTTCATGGGCGACCGGGCGCTGGTCAGCGTCAACGGCGGTCGCCCGGAAGCGATGCGCTCCACGCCCGCCGCCAGCGGCGCGATCTATGAAAACCGCGCGGGCTGGCGCCTGCATACCAAGGGGAATGAGGCGATGTGGAACACCGCGCTGCGCTCGGCCCCCGAGACCTGCCGTCAGGTCGTCGTGCCGCGCTAAAGCCTGTCCTGTTGAAGCGGGATCACATGGTCCCGTAGCCCTGAGCCTGTCGAAGGGCGCCTATCGCCGAGAAG
>JAFAGN010000063.1 GCA_023422695.1 Pseudomonadota bacterium | reverse complement strand
GCGGTACAGCGCCTCGGGCGCGTGGCTGGTCGTCTGATATTTGTCGCCGCCTTCGCGGGGGCGACATCCGAACATCAGGCGCTCGGCGCGTTCTTCTGCATCAGCTTGTAAGCGCGCTCATACCATTCGTTACCCGGATAGTTCGCGCCCAGCACCGCCGCCGACTTCTTCGCCTCGGCGGGGATACCCAGCGCCAGATAACATTCGGTCAGGCGGTACAGCGCCTCGGGCGCGTGGCTGGTCGTCTGATATTTGTCGACGACTTCGCGAAACCGGATCGACGCCGCCAGCCAGTTCGAGCTGCGCTGATAGAAACGGCCGATTTCCATTTCCTTGCCCGCCAGATGGTCCTGCACCAGGTCGATCTTCAATCGCGCATCGGCGGCATAGCGGCTGTCGGGATAGCGGCGGATCACCTCGCCCAGCGCGTTCGACGCCTGCTGGGTGATCTTCTGGTCGCGGGTAACGTCGCTGATCTGCTCATAATAGGACAGGCCGATCAGATAATAGGCATAGGGCGCGTCCTTGTTACCCGGATGGATCGCCAGAAAGCGCTGCGCCGCTTCGATCGCCGGGGTATATTCGCGGTCCATATAGTAGCTGAAGCTGCTCATCAGCTGGGCGCGGCGCGCCCAGGGCGAATAGGGATGCTGACGCTCGACCTCGTCGAACAGCGCCGCGGCGACGCCATATTGCTGGCGATCGAGCCGGTCCTGCGCCGCACGGTACAGCGTGTTGACGTCGCGCGCGACATAGCGCGTGTCTTTCTTGACCCCGGCGCCGCCACAGGCCGCCAGCAAGGGGGTAATAACCAGAGCGGCAGCGAGCAGGCGCACGGCGGCGCGCGAAGGGGTGCGATGAGTCATGCGCGCGGTATAGCCACAGCGCCGATGAACGCAAAATAAATGATGGGCGGCCCGCCGCTGTTTTACGGCGCCTTCACCACGCACCCTTTTGGCGCCCCCGCCACCGCAGGAACGCGGCGCGCAGTCTTGATCGTTACCTGCGGCTCCAGCATCTGGCCCTTCATCACCCCGTCGCCCGCGGTCGGCGAGATCGGGGCGTTGAAGATCGCCGCGGCCACGTCGGCGCCTGCGACGATCTCGCCGAACACCGCGAAGCCCGCGCCGTCGCCGCCCACCGCGTCGCTGTCGAACCCCTTGATGTCGGACAGCAGCAGGAAAAAGTCGGTCGTCGCATCGCCGGGGTTCAGCCGTGCCATCGACAGCGCACCTTTGCAGTTGGTCAGCCCGCTCGTCTTGGTCGGCTCGTGCGCGATCGGCGGAAAATTCTTGCGCGCGTCGCCGCGATTGCCCGCCTGCACCAGCTGGTTCGCCGGTCCCCAGCTTTTGGTCGAGCGATAGAATTTGAACCCGTCCATCCGCTTGGCATCGACATAGCGCAGGAAATTGGCGCTCGTCACCGGGGCGCGCTTGTTCTCCAGCCGCACCACGATCGTCCCCAGATCGGTCACCAGCGACACATGGGGCCGCGTGTCGGGCGTCACCGCATCGACGGGGACCGGCAAGGGCGGCGGCGGGGGCGGCGGTGCCATCATCGGCCGGACGACCGGTTGCGGACGCGAGGGCGGCGGGGTGACGGCCGGGGCGGTTTGCGCCGCCGCGGCGAGCGAGAGGATCATGCTGGTCAACATGACCTTGCTTATGATCCGATCGGCAGCCCCGCGAAAGCCGGAATTTGCCGCGATGCATCGCCCGCGATCGCGTTCAGCCCACCTTGCGATCCCCGACCCGCCCGATTACCCCTCTCGCATGACCGCCGACAAAATCTTCATCAGCGCCAACGACCTTCTTGCCGATTCGCTGCGGCTGGGGATGCAGGTCATCGACAGCGGCTTCAAACCGACGCACCTCGTCGGCATCTGGCGCGGCGGGGCGCCGGTCGGCATCGCGGTGCAGGAATTGCTCGATTATCACGGCCAGCATTGCGACCATATCGCGATCCGCACCTCGTCCTACCATGGCATCGACCGCCAGGATCCCGAGGTGAAGGTGTTCGCCTTGGGCTATCTGATCGACACGCTCGATCCCGACGACCGGCTGCTGATCATCGACGATGTGTTCGACAGCGGGCGCAGCATCCGCGCCTTCATCGCCGAGCTGAAAGCACGCTGCCGCCACAATATGCCGCGCGACATCCGCATCGCGACCGTGTGGTTCAAACCCGGGCGCAACGTCACCGATCTGCGCCCCGACTTCTTCGTCCACGAAACCGATCAATGGCTGATCTTTCCGCACGAGATCGACGGGCTGACGATCGACGAAATCCGCCGCCACAAGCCCGAAGCGGCGATCATCCTGCGCGAGGAAGGCAGCAACGATGCATGAAGGGTTCGCCTCCCCAGAAGACCGCGCCGCGTTCATCGCCGCGCTGCCCAAGGCCGAATTGCACCTGCATATCGAAGGCTCGCTCGAACCCGAACTGATGTTCGCCCTCGCGCAGCGCAACGGCGTGGCCATCCCCTTCGCCAGCGTCGAAGAGGTGCGCGCCGCCTACGCCTTCTCGAACCTTCAGGATTTCCTCGACATTTATTATCAGGGGATGGGAGTGCTCATCACCGAACAGGATTTCTTCGACCTCACCGCCGCCTATCTGGCGCGCGCCCACGCCGACGCGGTGCGCCACGTCGAAATCTTCTTCGACCCGCAGGGACATACCGAGCGCGGCGTCGCGTTCGCGACCGTCATCACCGGCATCACCCGCGCCCTCGACGATGCGAAGGCCCGCTACGGCATTACATCAAAACTGATCATGTGCTTTCTGCGCCATCTGAGCGAAGCCGATGCCGAAACGACGCTCGACGAAGCCTTGCCGTATCTCGACCGCATTGACGGCGTCGGCCTCGACAGCTCCGAAGTCGGCCACCCGCCGTCGAAATTCACCCGCGTCTTCGCCCGCGCCCGCGGCCTCGGGCTGAAAATCGTCGCGCACGCCGGCGAAGAAGGCCCGCCCGCTTATGTCCATGAAGCGCTCGACCTGCTCAAAGTCGACCGCATCGACCATGGCAACCGCAGCCTCGAAGACCCCGCGCTGGTCGCGCGCCTCGCCGACCAAGGCATCACGCTCACCGTCTGCCCGCTGTCGAACCTCAAACTCTGCGTCGTCAACGACATCGCCGATCATCCGCTGAAGACGATGCTGGACGCCGGCCTCGTCGCGACGGTGAACAGCGACGATCCCAGCTATTTCGGCGGCTATGTCAACGCCAACTACCAAGCCGTCGCCGACGCGCTCGATCTGTCGCGCGGTGACCTGCTGACCCTCGCGCGGAACAGCTTCACGGGATCGTTCCTGGATGATGCGGCGAAAGCAAAACACCTCGCCGCTATCGACGCTTACGCCTGACTGAAGAAGGTCAGCTACCGACCGGTAGCGGGCAAACCGTCCCTTAAAATCCGTTCGTGTCGAGCGAAGTCGAGACACGCTGACGTCGCGCATGACCTCGCGTGTCTCGACTTCGCTCGACACGAACGGGAATAGAGGACAGCCTGGACCCCCACCCCAAATCGGCCCATCCGCGCCGCGCCAAAATCAAGCCGCAATCAACACCCCATGGTACGACCGGTCCTCGAACGCCTGCCCCGCGCCCATCGCGACACAGATCAGCGCATTGTCCGCGACCCGTACCGACAGCCCCGTCGCCTCGGCGATCGCGACGTCCATGCGGCGCAGCAGCGCGCCGCCGCCGGTCAGGGTGATCCCTTCGTCGATGATGTCGGCGGACAATTCGGGCGGCGTCTGTTCCAGCGCGGCGCGCACCGCGGCGACGATCTGTCCAACCGGCTCGGCCAGCGCCTCGGCGATCTCGGCTTCGGACACCTGCACCTCGGCGGGCCGACCATTGACCAGGTCGCGGCCCTTGACCGCGATGATCATGCCCTCGCCCTCGGGCGCCACCGCGCAGCCGACCGCCAGCTTGACCCGCTCGGCAGTCATTTCGCCAATCATCAGATTATGTTTGCGGCGGATGTAGGAGGAGATCATGTCGTCCATCTTGTCGCCGCCGACGCGCACCGAATTGCTGTACGCGATGCCGCCCAGCGACAGCACCGCGACCTCGGTCGTGCCGCCGCCAATGTCGACGACCATCGCCCCCATCGGCGCGGTCACCGGCAATCCGGCGCCGATCGCGGCGGCGAGCGACTCCTCGATCAGCTGGACCGACACCGCGCCCGCGTTCGACGCGGCATCGCGGATCGCGCGGCGTTCGACCATCGTCGATCCCGACGGCACACAGATCACGACGTTGCTGCGCTGGCGTAGCACGCCTGCCCCGCCCTTGGCCTTGTCGATGAAATGCTTGATCATCTGTTCGGCGACGTCGATGTCAGCAATGACGCCGTCGCGCAGCGGGCGGATCGCCTGGATGTTGCTCGGCGTCTTGCCCATCATCAGCTTGGCTTCGTTGCCGACGACCTTCACCCGCCGCACCCCGTCGCGCGTTTCCAGCGCGACGACCGACGGTTCGTTGAGCACGATGCCGCGGTCGCGGACATAGACGACGGTATTCACGGTCCCCAGATCGATGGCCATGTCATGTGCGGCCGAACCGAACCGATTAAAAAATTTCATATGCGCCGAACGCCCCTGGTGATGCGGATTGGAGAATCGGGGCGCGCGCGGTCACGCCCGCAACACCCGTGGATTTCGGCTTGAGAGGATGGTTAAATCGCGTCAACGCCGCTGGCGCAGACCGTTGGTTTATCAGGGTCGGTCGAGCCGGACCCGCCACCCGCCGCCGCAGAGCAACGCTTCGTCGCCCAAAGCCGCCATTGGTCGCGCACCGCATCGCGGCGCGAATGGCTGCTAAGCGACGATGAACTTCAGACCGTGCAACTTGACGACCGTACCCTCGGTGCACAGCGGCGCGGCGATCAGGCGCATCCAGCGCGGCGCCGCGGTCGCGGGCCGGATCTCGACGTCCAGCGTAAAGCCGCGGCGATGCTTGATCGCATAGGCGCGCAATTTCTCCATCGCCGCACGCGATCCCTCTTCGTATAGCGCGGCGGCCTCGGCGCGCGTCACCGCCGCGCCGCGCGGCAGGCCGAATATGTCATAGACGTCGTCCGACCAGCTCAGCCGGTTGCCTGCCGTCAGATCGCATTCCCACCAGCCGGGCAGCCCCGGCCCGAACTGGCTGGCCGCCGAAACCTCGGCACTGTTCGCGACCGCTTCGAGCGTGTCGGCCCCATGCAGCCGTCCCAGCTCGAAATAGCGTTCGCGCTCGTACAGCGGCCAACTGTGATGGACTGGCAAGGGATGGGTCGGCTTCAACGCACCAGTCTTTCTTTATATTGCATGGGGATAGCCGCGGCCCCCTAGCAAGGACTAGTACAGATTTGCAACCCGATCGGCGATTATATCGCGGTCAGCGCCGCGCCAGCGCAATCCCCGCCAGATTTTGGGTGCGCTTGACATGGCGGATGCGCGGCGGCGGTCCGGTGCCGACCAGCGCCCGAAAAGTCGCGAGATGCGCCGCTGCGCCGCCGCGCGCGCCGACCGCGCCATTGGCCTGCGCCACCACGGCTGCCGCATCACCCAGCAGCACGAAATCGGTCAGCCCGCGCTCCTGTGCCAGCCGCAGCGCCGCGATCAGCGCCAGCCATTCGGCATCCATGCTGCTGCCCGTCCCCACCGCCCGGTCGATCGCGGCCACGCCGCCGACCACGACGGCAATCTCCATCGCGCCGGGGTTGGGGCGGCAGCCCCCATCGAAATAGATTTTGGTCCGCCGAGGCTTCATGGCACCCGGCATAGCGCGACAAGCGGCGCGCGGACACCTTATCCTCCCTGCGGCGAAGCCGTGGGGAGGGGGACCGCCGCGAAGCGGTGGTGGAGGGGCAGCGACGTCGCATCATCGCCCCTCCGTCCGCCCTTCGGGGTGCCACCACCCCATGGCTTCGCCACAGGGAGGATATTCTTGCCCTAGGGTCTGTACTCAATTGACGTGATGGCGTTGTTATGATTCAAGCTGCTAGGGAGGCTTGGATCATGGCGGATCATTTCTGGCTGAGCGAGGGACAATGGGCGGCGATCGAGCCGCACATTCCG
>JAFAGN010000056.1 GCA_023422695.1 Pseudomonadota bacterium | reverse complement strand
GGTGGTGGAGGGGCACAGGCGGTTTACGTGGCGCCGGACAAAAAACACTCCGTCAACGGCGACCATTCGGCGGTGCACTATCACATCGGCAAGGCAAACCGATGGTGCCCCTCCACCAGCTTCGCTGGTCCCCCTCCCCGTGCCGGGGAGGATCGGCTTCGTCCGCTTCCCACCCCAAAACCGCCTAATCCCCTTCAAACGCGATCAGCGTCTCGCAATGCAGGCCAGCGGCGGACAAGCGCGCTGACCCGCCTAGATCGGGCAGATCGATAACGAACAGCGCCGCAGCGACCTCGGCGCCGACATGACGCATCAGGTCCGCGGCGGCGAGGATCGTTCCGCCGGTCGCGAGCAGATCGTCGACCAGCACAACGCGGTATCCCGGCAGCACCGCCCCTTCGTGCAATTCCAGCTCGAGTTCGTAATCCACGCCGATCGTCACACCCGGCAGCTTGCCCGCCTTGCGCACCGGGACGAGGCCGAGCCCCATCGCAGTAGCCATCGCCGCACCGAACAAAAAGCCGCGCGCCTCGACCGCGACGATCAGGTCGGGTCGATGCACTGCGGCCAGCGCGCTCAACCGGCGCACGCTTTCGGCAAAACCGGCGGCGTCGCCGATCAGTGTCGTGATGTCGCGAAACTGGATGCCCGGTTTCGGAAAGTCGGGAATGGTGCGGACCAGCGACGACAGGTCGAGGTCGGGCCGGGACGGCAGGGCGATCATGTGGTCACAATCGCCCTGCCCCTTGTCCTCAATGCTTCTTGTCGGCCCAGATATTGCGGTACGACAGATAGGCCAGAACCGTGAAGATCAGCAGGAAGAAGAACACGGCCCAACCGACCTGCACCCGCTTCACCAGCTTCGGCTCGGCGGTCCAGACGAGGAACGCGGTCACGTCCTTCGCCATCTGATCGACGCTGGCCTTGGTGCCGTCGGCATAGGTCACCTGATTGTCCGACAGCGGCTTGGCCATCGCGAGGTTCAGGTTCGGGAAATAGGGGTTGTAGTGCAGCCCCGTCCCCGGCTTGAGTTCGGCGGGCAGGTTTGCCGGCGGGTTCTGATAGCCGGTCAGCAGCGAATAGACATAGTCCTTGCCGCCCTCGCGCGCTTTGGTGATCAGCGACAGATCGGGCGGGATCGCATTGTTGTTCGCCGCCCGCGCCGCCACGTCATTGGCATAGGGGGCCGGGAAATGATCCGACGGAAGACCGTCGCGCGTCGCGACTTCGCCGGTGTCGGGGTTGACCGACGGCACCTGGAAGCCCTTGGCAAAGGTCTTCACCTGGCCTTCGGTGTAGCCCATATCCTGGATGGTGCGGAACGCAACCAGGTTCAGGCTGTGGCAGGCCGAGCAGACCTCCTTGTACACCTGCATCCCGCGCTGCAACTGCGCCTGATCCCAATGCGGCATCAGGCCGTCGCTCGCCAGTTTTACATGGCGGGGATGCTTGACGAAGGAATAGGCGACATTGGGCTCATTCTTCAGCGGTGTCGTGAAGATCGCGAGCACCAGCGCGGTAATGAAACCGAGGCCGACGAGAAATCCGAGCGGGCGAACCATGGCTGTATCAGCTCCTGTTAAAGTCTGGCGCTCAGGCCGCTGCCGGACCCGACGCGGCGTCGGGGGCATGTTTGGCAAGGACCGCTTCGGTGATCGAATTCGGCATCGGCAACGGACGTTCGATCCGCGAGACGATGGGCAGAATGACCAGGAAGTGGGCGAAGTAATAGATCGCGCCGAGCTGGCTGAGGATCACCCACGGCTGTTCGGCGGGCTGCATGCCGCACCAGCCAAGGAGCAGCACGTCGGCGACGAGCACCCAGAAGAAGATGCGATACAGCGGGCGATAGGTCGACGACTTCACCGGCGAGCTGTCCAGCCAGGGCAGGAAGAACAGCAGCGCAATCGATGCGAACATCGCGATGACGCCCCACAGCTTCGCATCGATCCACAGGAAGTTGAAGGTGAACGCCTTCAGGATCGCGTAGAACGGCAGGAAGTACCATTCGGGAACGATATGCGCCGGGGTCGAAAGCGAGTTCGCCGGGATATAGTTGTCGGCATGACCCAGCATGTTCGGGCTGAAGAAAGTCAGCGCAACGAACACCAGCAGGAACACGCCAAGTCCGAAACCGTCCTTCGCGGTGTAGTAGGGATGGAACGGGACGGTGTCCTGCTCGTCCTTCACCTCGATGCCGGTCGGGTTGTTCGACCCCGGAATGTGCAGCGCCCAGATGTGCAGGATGATGACACCCAGGATCACGAACGGCAGCAGATAGTGCAGCGAGAAGAAGCGGTTGAGCGTCGCGTTGTCGGGCACGAAGCCGCCGAGCAGCCACTGCCGGACGGGTTCGCCGACGATCGGAATCGCCGAGAAGAAGCCGGTGATCACCTGCGCGCCCCAGAAGCTCATCTGGCCCCACGGCAGCACATAGCCCATGAACGCGGTCGCCATCATGAGGAGGAAGATCACGACGCCAAGCAGCCACACCATTTCGCGCGGCGCCTTGTACGAACCGTAATACAGCCCGCGGAAAATGTGCAGATAGACGACGATGAAGAACATGCTCGCGCCGTTCATATGCGCGTAGCGGACGAACCAGCCGGCATTCACGTCGCGCATCATATGCTCGACCGAATTGAACGCGACCCCGACGTTGGCGGCATAATGCATCGCCAGCACGATACCGGTGATGATCTGAATCATCAGCGCGGCGCCGGCAAGGACGCCGAAGTTCCAGAAATAGTTGAGGTTGCGCGGGACGGGATAGCCGGGGCCGGTGGCGTTATACACCAGGCGCGGAATCGGCAGTTTCTCGTCCATCCACTTCATCAGCGGATGCTTCGGCTCATAAGGCTTGGCCCAGGGAAAGCTCATCTTATCTCGCTCCTCAGCCGATCGTCACGACAGTGTCGCTGGTAAATTCATAAGGCGGCACGACCAGGTTGGTCGGCGCCGGGCCTTTGCGGATGCGCGCCGCGGTGTCGTAGTGCGACCCGTGGCACGGGCAGAAGTAACCGCCGAAATCGCCCTTGTTCTCGCCTTCCGCGGCGCCCAGCGGCACGCAGCCGAGGTGGGTACAGACGCCCAGCGTGATCAGCCAGTTTTCCTTGCCCGGCTTGGTGCGCTCGTCGATCGTCTGCGGATCGCGCAGGTCGCTGAGCGGCACGGCCTTGGCTTCGGCAATTTCCTTGGCGACTAGGTTGCGCACGAACACCGGCTGCTTGCGCCAGCTGGTCTTGATCGCCTGCCCCGGCTGGATCGCCGAAATGTCGATTTCGGTCGTCGACAGCGCGAGCACGTCGGCCGACGGATTCATCTGGTTGACCAGCGGCAGCACCACCGCCACCGCGCCAACCCCGGCAAAACTCACGGCCGCAATATTGATAAAATCGCGGCGCCGCACGCCATCTTCGATGCCGGCATTGAGTTCGGTTTCACTGGCCATTCGACTGCCCTTGCATGGGTGAACTGACAATATATCCCGGAAGCGCGGACCGCCCTGTTGCGCGCGCACAAAATCGCACGCCCCGGCGGCCCCTCCGGGAATTGCGGGCCTGATAGCCGCACAGTCCGGGCTTGCCAACAGGCAATTTCCCCTTCTTTCGCCGCGCCGTCGCATCGTGGCGAAGCCCCTCGATTCCACAGCGGCCCGGCGCTATGGCAAGGCGATGGAAATCGCCCTGTTTCAGCCGGATATCGCCGGCAATGTCGGCACAACCCTGCGCACCGCCGCCTGTTTCGGCGTCCCGGCCCATATCATCGAACCGTGCGGCTTTCCCTTCTCCGACAGCGCATTGAAACGCGCCGGGATGGACTATGGGGTGCGCGCCAACGTCCGCCGTCACGCCGACTGGAACAGCTTTCATGGTTGGAGCGCGGACGCTGGCCAGAGACTCGTGCTGCTGACGACCGCGGGCGCGACCCCCCTGCCCGACTTTGCCTTTTCATCCGATGACATCCTGCTGCTTGGTGCCGAATCCTCGGGCGTGCCGCCTTACGTCCACGATGCTGCCGCGGCACGGGTCGCAATTCCGATGCAATCGGGCTTTCGCTCCTTGAATGTCGCGGTCGCGGCTGGCATCGCGCTCGCCGAAGCGCTCAGGCAAACGAAAGGCTTTCCGGCATGATCTCGCTCGATCCGCAGCAACAGACCGCACGCAGCTGGTTCGAATCGCTCCGCGACCGGATCTGCGCCGAATTCGAGGCGATCGAGACCGAGGCGGGCAGCGACGCACGCTTTGCCTATACGCCGTGGGACCGCGAGGCCGAGGGACTGGCGCCGGGCGAGGGCGGCGGCGGGGTGCGCGGGGTGATGACGGGCCAAGTGTTCGAAAAAGTCGGGGTCAATGTCTCGACCGTCGGCGGCCAGTTCGCCCCAGACTTCGCAGCGTCGATCCACGGCGCGGGCGAAGACCCCAGCTTTTTTGCGACCGGGATCAGCCTTGTCGCGCATATGGCGAACCCGCACGTTCCCGCGGTCCACATGAACACGCGCTTTCTGGTCACGACCAAGCGCTGGTTCGGCGGCGGCGCCGACCTCAATCCCCCGATCCCGTATCAGGAGGATACCGACGCCTTCCACGCGCGGCTGCGCGCCGCCTGCGCACCGTTTGGCCCGGATGTCTATGAACGCTATGCCAAATGGGCCGAAGATTATTTCTATATCCCGCACCGCGGCGTTCACCGCGGCGTCGGCGGGATCTTTTACGATCACCTCGAATGCGGCGACGACGCCGAATTCGACCGCAATTTCCAGCTGACCCAGGCGGTCGGCGATGCCTTTCTCGACATCTTTCCGCAAATCGTGCGGCGGCGGATGAACCAGAGCTTCACCGAAGCCGATCGCGAGGAACAGCTGATCTGGCGCGGTCGCTATGCCGAGTTCAACCTCGTCTATGACCGTGGCACGCTGTTCGGGCTCAAGACCGGCGGCAATATCGACGCGATCCTGATGAGCCTGCCGCCGCTCGCCAAGTGGAGCTGAAACTGAAATAGCAAAAGGGCGCTCCAAGTGCGGAGCGCCCTCTTTGTTAAAGCACCGCGATCAGGCGAATACGTCGCCCGCGGCGCGCGGCGAAATTGCCCGGTAGATGCCGACCGGCATCGAAAATGAAAACATCATGATCGGCAGATAAACCAGCGCCGCCATCACGATCATCGTCAGGATCGCGCCGACCGCCGAGCCGCCCATGATCGCCCCCAGAATGCCGCCGAAAATCAGACTGGCGACGAACACATAGGCGAGCAGCCCCAGCGTGAAGAGCAGGTAGAAGCCGACGATCTTCCATTGCGACGACCCCGTAATCCGCCATGATTCGGCAAAGCCGGTGACCGGATTGCGCGTCAGCCGATCGGCCATCACCGGACCCGCGACCGAGAAACGCGACTGGATCCACAGCATGAACACCAGCACCCCGATATAAAGCAGGATCATCACGAAAATCGCGCCGCCGCCGACCGCGCCCGATGCCAGCGCGTCGGGCGACATCGCGCCCATCCCGCCCAGCGCGGCGCCAAAGATCAGGCCAAGGATCAGCATGATCACAAAAATGACGATGTACGACGCGATCATCACGACAAACATCCCGAAGGCAAAGGCTGGTCCAGCCTGAAACGCCCAAGCAAAATTGGGCGCCTCACCCGGGTGCATTCCGCCGCGCCAGATCAGCATACAGACGCCGTAAAGAATGACCGAGGCGATCAACGCGAACAGGAAAAGCTTGCCAAGCGCGCCAAACGCCGCGGACGGATCGCCGGGTGACATGGCCATCGCGGTAAAGGTCGAGCCGAGGAACAGAAAGCCGAGCAACCCGACGACGACCAGCGCGCCGCCGACCCACATCAACATCTGCATCCAATTCGCCTTCAGAAACGCAAAGGTTTCCGAAAAGGCCGCCCCTATGCTCATTTTGATCATGTCACTTCCCCCAGTTGTTAAACCCCATTCCCCAAATTATCCGTCGTAAATCGCTGACAGCATAGTGCCGTCACTGGAACACGTCGCTCGACGACCGCACCGCAAGTTGGCGATATGCCGCTGCCGAAATCGCCACCGACACCAGGCTGCCGAGGGCACCGAACCCGGCCTCGATCACGCCGCCCAGCATCCGGCCAATGCCGTCGTCAGCCCCCGCGACGAGCCGGACCACCAGCCCGACAATCATCGCGGCGATGAAGATCACGATGGTGACCAGAAAAAGGAAGAAAAAGATCGCCCAGCCATTGTTCCGCGTCAGTTCCCAGCTGGTGCCGAGCGCCTGAATGGGATTGTAGAGGCTGCGATCGGCGACGCTGGGCGCCGCGAGCGTCAACCGCCCGATCAGATACAACCCGGGAATGATCAACAGGATCAACCCGGCGCCGATCGCCAGACCCGACAGCAATTGCACCACGAACAAGGTCGGAAAGAACATCACGCCAAAGGTCAGCGCCTCGCCGACGCTGATCCCGGTGCGCGCCAGCCACAGCCGCAGGATCGCCGCCGAGCCGATGATCGTCGTCAGTCCGACGATGATCTGGCCGGGAATCATCTGCCGCAACGTCTGTTGAAGTGCCGCCATCGACTGTTCGACGCTGGCCCCCGCGGGCGGTTCGATCGGAACCGGGCCAAACCACGCCACCGCCAGCGCGGGCAGGAAAAAGAACACCCCGGCGATCGCCCCGATCAAGGCGGGATGCGATTTCAGCAATTGGACGCTGTCGTCCCACGCCGCGCCCATGTCGAATTTTACCATTGATACCCCGTCATTTTCTGGATCCCCGATTGTCCGCGAAGGTGACGCCGTTCGGCGCGTCTGTCCACCCCTGTCGATGATGCGCGCGCAGAGCCTTGCGCCAAGCGGCGCGGCAAGGCAGGAAGCGCGCGAAATGAGCAGTCTGACATCCCCTGAATGGAGCATATCGCCGGGTCTGACCGACTATGCCGCCGCGCTCACCGATATGGAGGCGCGTGCCGCCGCGATCCACGCGGGGCGCTCCGCCGAGCGTATCTGGCTACTCGAACACCCACCGCTCTATACCGCCGGAACCAGCGCCGATCCCGCCGAACTGCTCGACCCGCGCTTTCCTGTGTATGATGCGGGGCGCGGCGGGCGTTACACCTATCATGGCCCCGGACAGCGAGTAGGCTATGTCCAGCTCGACCTGACCCAGCGCGGGCGCGATGTGCGCGCTTATGTGTCGGCGCTCGAAGGCTGGGTGATCGACGCATTGGCGCTGCTCGGGGTCGAAGCGCGCCGCGCGGAGGGACGCATCGGCATCTGGACCGACGACCATGATGGCCGCGAAGCCAAAATCGGCGCGATCGGGGTACGCGTGAAACGCTGGATCACGATGCACGGCTTTTCGCTCAACGTCGCACCCGACCTCGCCCACTTTGGCGGCATCGTCCCGTGCGGTATCGCCGAATTCCCCGTCACCAGCTTGGCCGCGCTGGGCAAGCCCGCGACCTTTGGCGATGTCGATGCGGCGCTCGCGGGCACCCTGCCCGCCTTTCTCGACAAGCTTCGACCAAGCGATTAGGACCAGCGCATGACCCGTATCCTCCTCACCGCACTCCCCATGCTCATCCTCGCCGCCTGCGGCGGCGGCGATCAGGCGGGCAAATCGACCACCAAGCTCGACGCGGTCGAGGTGCAACCGGGGTCGGTCAGCGATTCGATGATCATCCTCGACGACGCCAGCGCCGACGGCACGGCGGTCGACAACAGCGTCCCCGACGACGGGACGAAGAAAGACGCGGAAAAGACCGACGAAGCGACCCCAGCCACCGAAGCTGCCGATGATGAGGAAACGGACAACCCCGACGCCGTCCCCGCGCCCGCCGCGAAAAAGGCGGTCACCACCGATAGCGCAGCGAAAAAGGGCGACTGACGCCTAACGCAGTCCCAGGCTCTTGTGTGTCTGGAGCGACAGCCGCCAGCGGGGATCGGCCATCACCAGATCGATGCACGCCTGCACATTGGCGGCGGCGTTCGGATCGTCGAGCGGTTGGAGCATCCGGTGGGTAAAATCGAGCTTGGCGAGCGCTTCGACCTCGCTGCCCGGTTGCGGCCACACCAGCTTGAGTTCGTCACCGCTGGTCTGGACGAGCTCGCTACCCGCCTTCGGGCTGACGCAGATCCAGTCGATGCTGCGCGGCACCGCCAAAGTCCCATTGGTTTCGATCGCAATCGTAAATTTTTGCGCGTGAAGCGCGTCGATCAGCGCTGCATCGACTTGTAACATCGGTTCGCCACCGGTCAGCACGACATAGCGGTCGTCGGCGCCCTGTCCCCAGCATTCGGCGATGGTCGCCGCGAGCGCCGCGGCATCGGCATATTTGCCGCCGAGCGTTCCATCGGTGCCGACAAAATCGGTGTCGCAGAATTTGCAGATCGCCTTGGCGCGATCCTGTTCGCGCCCCGTCCACAAATTGCATCCCGCAAAGCGGCAGAACACTGCGCGGCGCCCCGCCTGCGCCCCTTCACCTTGCAGGGTCAGGAAAATCTCTTTGACGGCGTAAGTCATGCGATCACGCGTATCGCGTCGGATCGTTGAGCCCCGCATCGGCGAAGCCCTTGCTCCGCAGGCGGCAGCTGTCGCAATAGCCGCAATGCAAACCGTCGGGCGTAGGGTCGTAGCACGACCAGCTCATCGCCGCGTCCATGCCCAGCCGCGCCGCCTCTGCTGCAATGTCCGCCTTGGTCATGTGTTGCAGCGGTGCGTGGATATGGAAATCGACGCCTTGGTCGCCATCGCGCGTCGCGAGCCGCGCCAGATTTTCGAATCCGGCGATGAAGTCGGGGCGGCAATCGGGATAGCCCGAATAGTCGAGCGCATTGACCCCGATGACGATGTCCTGCGCCCGCCGCGCTTCGGCGAGTCCCAGCGTCAGCGACAGGAAAATCAGGTTGCGCGCCGGAACATAGGTCACCGGTACGTCGCTGCCGACACCCTCCTTCGGAACCTCGATATCATCGGTCAGCGCCGACCCGCCAAAGCGCCGCAGGTCGAGCGGCAGCACGATATGCTCAGCCGCGCCAACCTCGGCCGCGATCCGCGCGGCGGACTCCAGTTCAACGCGATGGCGCTGATTATAGTCGATCGTCAGCGCAACGATCCGCGCCCCCGCTTCGCGTGCCAGCCCGGCGCAGACCATCGAGTCGAGGCCGCCCGACAACAGGACGATCAGGGTTTTTCCAGCTAAATCGTGCATCGGCGCCCGATACGCTTGCTCCGTAACCGGTGCAAGGGCCACTGTTTCACCGTTGCCCTGAGCCTGTCGAAGGG
>JAFAGN010000054.1 GCA_023422695.1 Pseudomonadota bacterium | reverse complement strand
GGATTCAAGCGATGCAGTCTTAAAGGCAGTTCCGGGGTTGAGCCCCGGGCTTTCACCTCTAACTTACAAAGCCGCCTACGCGCGCTTTACGCCCAGTAATTCCGACCAACGCTAGCTCCCTCCGTATTACCGCGGCTGCTGGCACGGAGTTAGCCGGAGCTTATTCTCCCGGTACTGTCATTATCATCCCGGGTAAAAGAGCTTTACAACCCTAAGGCCTTCATCACTCACGTGGCATTGCTGGATCAGGCTTTCGCCCATTGTCCAATATTCCCCACTGCTGCCTCCCGTAGGAGTCTGGGCCGTGTCTCAGTCCCAGTGTGGCTGATCATCCTCTCAGACCAGCTAAAGATCGTCGCCTTGGTAGGCTTTTACCCCACCAACTAGCTAATCTTACGCGGGCTCATCCTTGGGCGATAAATCTTTGGTCCGAAGACATTATACGGTATTAGCACAAATTTCTCTGAGTTATTCCGTACCCAAGGGCAGATTCCCACGCGTTACGCACCCGTGCGCCACTAAGTCCGAAGACTTCGTTCGACTTGCATGTGTTAGGCATGCCGCCAGCGTTCGTTCTGAGCCAGGATCAAACTCTCAAGTTTGATGTTCGAATCTGCAAAGGTGGAATATCCCTCGCAAACCCGCTCATTTTAAGGAGCCTGGCCTACACAAGAAACAACCTTCGAAAAGGCTGCTTCCACGTTATGGAAACGTGTAAGACATGTAGGTCAGGCTTGGCTTTTTATCCTGAGCCCCTTGCACCCTAAAGCTGCAAGACCCAGGGCCGCCGCCCACATGTCCCTTCATCGACAATCACAATTTCAAAGAGCCACCGACAAGAAATGGCGGACAGTTGTCGTTCCCCGCTATTGCTATCGGGGGACATCTGTCCGTATCTGTTGGCGACCGGGTGGTTCGTGGCGTTTGCCGCCGCGTCCCGTCCGGTGAACAGGCCTCTAGGCTGGTCATCGATTCGCGTCAACAACCTTTTTGCAATTTTGTTTCACTGAATCTGAAAATCGCCGGAAATGCTGGTGTTTTTCGATGTTCGCGCCGCTTGGCGCCCCGTTGCCCGGGTCGCGGAAGGCACGGTGAGGCACCCGCATCGGCGCTCGAATCGAGTCGACCCGCGCCAAAAAGCCCCGCAAAACCGCGCTTTGGCTCGTTCGACTCACCAAAGATTAGCGGATGCGTGCTAGGAACGCCGCGATGACCAGCCAAAGTGACCAGCCCGGCCCCCAGATTTCCGTGATCGTTCCCGCCTATGGCGTAGCCCGCTGGTTGGGCGCCGCGCTGGATTCGCTGATCGCGCAGGATTTCGCCGACTGGGAAGCGATCATTATCGACGATGGCGCGCCCGACGACGTCGCGGGCGCGGTCCGGCCTTATTTGCGCGATCCGCGAATCCATTTCCTCGCCACCGCGAATCATGGCGTGTCCGCGGCACGCAATCGCGCGATCGCCGCAAGCCGCGCGCCGCTGATCGCGCTGCTCGACGGCGACGACCTGTTTCGGCGCGATTATCTGTCGACGATGGTTGCGGCGATGGACGCCGATCCGGTGGCGGCGATTGCGGCGTGCAACGCGCGCGTGTTCGGGGCGGTCGCCAAAGAGGAGCTGGTGATCGGCGAGGACCAGAATCGCGGCGCGACCGCCAGCCTGGCCGACGTGCTCGATCGCCGCTGCATGATCTATATCGGTGCGACGTTTCGGCGCGCCGCCTTTGACCGGGTCGGCGGCTTTGACACGCTGATGACGAATTCGGAGGATTTCGACCTGTGGGTGCGGCTGCTGATGGACGGCGGCCATGTGCGTTATATCGATGCGGTGCTCGGCGACTATCGCGTCCGCCCGCGGTCGGCATCGGTCAGCCTGCTGCGCAACATCCGCGGCAATATCCGCGTGTATGACAAGGTCATCGCTGCGATGCCCGGCAGCCACGAAGCCGAAGTCGCCGCCGCAGTCCGCGCCGGCGAGCTCGACCGGCTGGAGGTCGAGGAAGCGCTGGCGGCGATCATCGCGGGCGACGTGCGGCCTGGCCTCGCGAAATTGCGCGCCGGACGCCAATATCTGAACAACCCATTGTGGTCCGCGGCCTTCGCTTTATGGAATGTCTTGCCGTGGCTGGCGCCGCCGATGCTGGCCTGGCGCCAGCGGCGTCATCAGGGATCAAGCCGCCGCCGCCCGGCGCGCGGCGCGGCGCAAGGACAGGTACAGCGCGTTTGAGCGAGTTCAACGGTCAGGATGGCAAGGTCGACACGGCGAAATTCGGCGATCGCGTCCGCTCGGCCGTCATCTGGCGATCGGGCAGCCAGATATTGGCGCAGATCATCACTTGGTCGTCGACGCTGCTGGTGATCCGCCTGCTCGACCCGGCCGACTATGGCCTGTTCGCGATGACGCAGGTCGTGCTCGCTTTTCTGGCCTTTCTGAACGGCTGGGGATTCGCCAGCGCTTTGGTCCAGTCCGATTCGGTCGATCCGTTCCGGCTGCGGCAGGCGTTCGGGCTGTTGCTGCTGCTCAATGCGATGCTCGCCGCGATCCAATATTTCGGCGCGCCGGTCGCCGCGGCCTATTATGGTCAGCCGATCGTCGCCGACCTGCTGCGCGTCCAGGCGCTGATCTTTCTCGCCACCCCCTTTATTGCGCTGCCCGAAGTGATCATGAGCCGCGCGCTCGATTTCCGGCGGCAGGCGCTGGTCAACCTGTTCGCCGCGCTGGCCGGGGCGAGCACCGCGCTCGCGTGCGCGCTCGCGGGCTATGGCGTGTGGACATTGGTCTATGCGCCCATCGCGCTGTTCTGGACGCGCGCAATCGGGCTGACGCTAGTCGCGCGGCTGCTCGTCTGGCCCAGCTTCAACTTCAAGGGGTGCGGACAGATCATCGGTTTCGGGTCGGCGATCCTGTTCAGCCAGCTGTTCTGGCTGGTGCAAAGCCAGTCCGACATTCTGATCGCGGGCAGCCGCTTCGATCCCCATGCACTGGGCCTTTATGCCGAGGCGCTGTTCCTCGCGCAGATCTTCATGGCCAAATTCGTGCCGCCGCTGAACGAGGTCGCCTTTCCCGCTTATTCGCGGATCAAGCACGATGGCGATGCGGTGCGGTGGAGCTTCCTGAAAACCGTGCGCCTCCTGACGCTCGTCGCCGCGCCTTTCTATTGCGGCCTCGCGGTCACCGCGGCGCCGATGGTCGAAACGGTGTTCGGCGCCAAATGGCTGGGGATGGTTCCCTATGTCCAGATCATCGCCCCCGCGCTGATGCTGATGACGGTGCAGATCCTGTTCGCGCCGCTCGCCAATGCGCTGGGCAAGCCGTCGCTGGCGATGGTCAATGCGCTGAGCGGGGCGATCCTGTTTCCGAGCGCCTTCCTGATCGGCGCGCAATGGGGATTGATCGGTATGGCGTGGGCATGGCTGGTCGCCGCGCCGCTCTTGCTGCTCATCACGGCCTATCGCACCGCGCCGCTGATCGGCGTGTCGGTGTGGGAGGTCGGCCGCGCGATGTTGCCGGGGCTGACCCCGGCGCTGGTCATGGCGGTTGGGGTCGGCGCCGCGGCGCAGCTGCTGGCGCCGCTCGGGCTGGCCGCGCCGCTACGTCTGGCCGCGCTCGTCGCCTTGGGCATCGCCCTTTATGCCGGCCTGCTGTGGCTGCTCGAACGCGATGCGATTGCCGAAGTCGTGCGGCTGGTGGTGCGCCGCCAGCCTCCGGCGGTCGAAGCGGCGGCTCAGGACGCGATATAGTCGCGCATCGCTGCGGCTTCGGCCTCGATGCGGTCGATGCGATATTTGACGAGGTCGCCGATCGACACGAACCCGACGAGTCGTCCGCCATCGACCACCGGCAGGTGGCGGATGCGGCGCTGGGTCATCTGCGACAGCGCGCCCATCACCGCGGTCGACGGTTCGCAGGTCACCGGCGATTTGGTCATCACCTCGTCCAGCTGGCGATCGAGCGCCTCGGGGCCATAGGATGACATCAGCCGGACCAGATCGCGTTCGGAAAAGATGCCGACGATCGTGTCGCCTTCCATCACCGGCACCGCGCCGATGCGGTGCTGGGCCAGCAGGTCGAGCACCGCGCGCACCGTATCTTCCTTGCGCGCCGAAATCACCGGGCCCGTCCGCCCGTGGAGGATCGCTCCGATCGTCATGCCTTGCCGCTCCCCATGTCGATTCTGTGGAGGCAAAGCCTATCATGATTCGCGGCAAAGCCGAAACAATTGGCCGCGTTCCATTCGCGCTTGGCCTTGGCCGCGGCTTGGTTCATGGAGGCGCCATGGTCAAACCCTCCCCCCTCGACAAGGACGCCACCGCGAAAACCGCGTGGGCGCGCTATCGCCGCCTGATGCGCGGCATGGTGCTGGTGTCCCTGCTCGCCGTCGTCGGCGCGCTCGGCTGGCTGCGCTTCAGCATGGGCGAAGCGCTGAGCATCCATATGATCATCGCGACCGCCGCGGGCGTCGGCCTGTCGGTCATGCTCGGCGCCGCGCTGATGGGGCTGGTATTCCTGTCGAGCGGCAGCGGGCATGACGAAGCGATCGAGGACCCGTTCGAAAATGATCCGGATCTGAATCATGACCGATAAGTCAGCAGGCGACTGCCCGCGCGACCCGATCCTGCGCGTCGTTCCGCGTCCCGCCGACATCAACGCCAATGGCCATATCTTTGGCGGCTGGGTGCTCAGCCAGATGGACATCGCGGGCGGCATCGTTGCGGGGCGCGAGGCGCAGGGCGCCGTCGCCACGGTGGCGATCGAGACGATGGAGTTCATCGCCCCGATCCTGCTGCGCGACATTATATCGATCTACGCCCATATCGAACGGCGCGGGCGCACCTCGCTGGCGATTCGGTTGGAAGTTATCGCAACCCGCGATCGCGGCGAAAACGACGTCAAGGTCACCGAAGGCGTGTTCACCTTTGTCGCGCTCGACGAAAACCACCGCCCGCGTCCGTTGCCGCCGGTCTGACCGGCTCCCGGGCGGCGCGTCAGCCGCCCGTCAGTTTCTGCCGAAAACTCTGCACCAGACGGTCGTTGGCGGGGACGCGCACCCGCCACACCCAGCTGCTGCCGCGTCGCTCCCACCCCTCGGGCGCCGGGTCGATCGCAAAGGGGATCAGCATCTCGACCTCGGCGTCGAACGGCCGGGCGTTGGTCAGCGTCACCTGCCAGGTCTGAAACTCGCCCTTGGCATCGCGGTCCTGCACCATAGCGCGAAACTGCACGGCGGGACTTTGGCCGATGTCATAATCGACCCGCTCGTCCTTCGCCTTGTCGCCGATCGCCGCTTCGCCGACGAGCAGGCGCTGGCCGCCGATCGTCTCGAACACCGCCGCGCTGCCAGCGGGGAGCGCGAGGCCCAGCCCGTCCGATTCGCGGTTCTGGACGCGCAGCCGCATCATCAGCGGTTGCGGCTGGCCGTTCTGGTACAGCGTGGCCGCATAAAGCTGTTCGACCGCCACGCGATCCTTCGCCAGCAGCGCCACCTGTTTCTGCCCCTTCGCCGACACATCGACGCGGAACGGGATGCGATAGAATTTGAGGTCGCCGAGATCCTCCGCTGGCGGCGGGGGCGGCGGTGCGGGTGGCGGGGCCATCATCGCCATCGGCGGCGGCGGCGGCGCGCGGCGCTGGACACGGCTGGCGGTGACGACGACATCCTCCGCGGCATATTCGTCGCGGCTTTCGAACTCGATGATCGGCGGCAATTCCCACAGCGGGTGCGTGCTGGTGATGTCCATCGGCCAGCATTTCAGGACCAGCGGCCCCGGCGTGCTGCGCGGCAGCGGCGGGCTGTACATCTTGTTCAGCCGCCCCGCGATGACGTTGAGCTGCGCCCCCGGAAAGCTGGTGACGCCGCCATTCGCCACGGTGATCCAGCCGGTCAGTCCCAGCGTCTTGCCGTCGCTGCCGCGGTCGGCGACATAATTGGCCGCCCAGTCGAATCCTTCGGCCAGATAGAGCAGTTGAATCTTGACCGTGCGCGGCGCGCTGCTTTCGACCAGCACCGAAAGCGTCGGTTTGGCCGACAGATCTTTCGGCACGCGCGAATAAAGCATGCGTTCGGGAAGCCCCGAGCACGCCAGCGCCTCGAACCCGCCCGTCGCATTTTGCAGGATCACGCCGCCGTTCGGACCGGCCTGGATCACCGCTTCCTGTTCGGTGACCTTGCCGGTTGCGCGATTGGTCCGACGCAGCGTCACGCTCCGTTTCAGATAGGCATCGACCAGCCCCGCGGGCGACAGCAACCGCGCATCGCGGTTCTTTTCGATCACCCCGCCCGGCAGGCCGCTGACCACCGCGGTTTCGGGCAACAGCCCTTCGGCGACGCCCTCGAACCGCAGCACCGATATCCCGGCGGGCAGCGCGACGGTGCGCGTTTCGGTGATGAAGGCGAAACCCTGCGGCCAGCGCGGGTTGATCGGCCCACCGCCGCGATTCGGCGCGCGATAGACGGTGACCGCCGCATCGTCGATCTTTGCCGACACCACGATCGCCGGTTCGGCCTGCGCGAACGCCGCCCCCGGCGCGAGCAGCGCCGCAAGCCATGCCAGCAGGAACGCGCCCCGCATCGTGCGCGCCTTAATAACGCGTATCGAAGGTGACGGTGACGTCGGTCTTGCCATTGGCCGGTACCGGCACCCGCCATTCGACGCGGTCGGCCGACACCCGATCACCCTTCAGGCTTTCGTCGCTGATCCGCACATCGCCGTACAGGCCATCCTGCGCCAGCAGTACCGTCACCGGCGCGGGCCGCGCATTGGTGACGGTATATTTCATCTTGGTCACCCAGCGCGAATCGCCCTTGCGGGTGCGCGACACCACGGTCGGCTGGACCTTCACGTCAAAGGCATCGCCGGTGCGCAGCGACATCGCCGATCCCATCGGGGTGTGGCCGATGCTGTTTTCGCCGATGAACTGCGGATCGCCGCGCGCATCGCGCATGTAAACACGGATCGTCCCGGCGGGCAGTTGATCGCCGAGGCCGCCCTGTCGCGAGGTCGAGAAACGCAGCACACTGGCGGTGCTCACCGCTTCGGTGCTGCTGCCCAGCCAGCGATTGACATATTCATAGGTCGATTGCGCGGGCGCGCCTTTCACATCCAGAAAGCTGACCTGCTTTTGCTGGGCATTGGCGATCGTCGTGCGTTCGGCGAGCGGATAGAGATAATAGTCGCCGAGCCGTTCGCGGTCGTTGCTTTCGGTTCCGGCGCTGTCCATCGCACCCGTCATCTGGCGGAACCCGCCGCCCCCGCCCGGATTGCCCGCGACGAGCAAGGTGCGCGCATTGGCAAAGGTGGTGCCGGTGCTGTTGGTCAGCGTCACCCAACCCTGAATATCCATCGCGCCCTTGGCGGCATCGAACAGCGCGACATAATCGGCTGTCCAGCCCAGATTGGGGGTCAGATACGACAGCCGCGTCGGCACCGTCCCGGCGTTGGCGGCATCGACGGTGACCGACAGCGTCGGGCGGGCGCGCAAATTGGGCGGCAGGCGGTCGAACACCGCGCGCACCGGCAAGCCGTCGTCGCGCAGCACCTCGATCCGTTCGCCGACCTGGAGCACGATGCCGCCATTGGCGGCGAGCACCTTGGCGCGCTCGGCGCGTTCGGCGCCGGTCGCGGGATTGGTGCGGATCAGGGTGATCGACTGGCCGACCGCCTTGTCCATCAGCTTGTCGGGGGTCAGCAGGTCGAAATCGAAATTCTGCTCGACGATCGCGATGCCCGGTCCCGACAGCGTGACCGTTTCGGGGCGGATGCGCGCCGACACGTCCGGAAATTCGATGCGGTTACGCCCGGCCGCGACGCTCAGCTGGCGCTCGTCCTGGACCAGCGACTGGCCATTGTTATAGATGGTGACCGCGACATCGCCCTGCGCATTGCCCGCCGCGGGATCCTGCGCCGCCGACGGGACGCCCGCCAATGCGCCAGCGACGACCATCGCCCCGCAAGTCTTTGCCAAAGCGCGCATAAAAAAGCCTCCCCGCAGATGGTTCGGCGGGGAGGCTATGGCATGTCGCGGTCGATGACCAGCGCGAAGATGTACTTTTACTCGGCGGCTTCGACGCCGGTGCTGCGTGCCGCCAGCGTGCGGCGGGTGCGGCGCGGCTTGGCGGCGGGGGCGTCCTCGCCGCTGTCGGCAGCGGTTTCGGCATCGGCATCGACCGCGCGGTCCGGACGACCGATCGCCGGCGGCAGCACCGCGGAATCGATGCCGGCGCTGGCGCTGTCGTCGGCGGCTTCGGCGCGCGGACGGCGCGGGCTGCGGCGACTGGGCCGCGGCGCGGGCGCTTCGTCGGCGACGGTTTCGGCGCCCGTGGTTTCATCGCTGCCTGCATCGCGAACATCGGCGCGACCTTCGTCGCGGTCGCGGCGCGGGCGATCCTGTGACTGGCGGTTGCCGCGATTGTCGTCGTCGCGATCGCCGCGACTGTCGCGATTGCCGCGCCCTTCGCGCTGATTGCGCTCGCCGCGATCGTTGCGGTCGTTCCGCTCGTTGCGGTCGCTCCGCTCGCCGCGATCATTGTCGCCGCCGTCGTCGCGGTCGGTGTCCATATCCAGATCGCTGTCGTCATGGCCGTCGAAATCTTCGACGCCGCGAATTTCGCGCTGACGATCCTGGCCGCGATCCTGGCCGTTCGCCGCGTTCTTTTCTTCCTGGCGCAGGCGGAAATCGCTCACGACGCGGAAATAATGATCGGCGAACTGAAGATAATATTCGGTCTGAACCCGGTCCCCGGCCAGCTGCGCGTCGCGCGCCAGATTGCGGTATTTTTCGATCATCTGGGCGCCGTTGCCGCGCGCCCGGCTGTCGATGCGGTTGGCCTGATCGACCCCGCCGCGACCACCCGATTGCGGGCGGTTATTGTTGTTGCTGTTATTGTTGCGGCCGCGACGGCGACCGCTTTGCCGGTTGTTCATGTTCAACTGAGACATCCTGTCGAAAAGCTAAATAAGCTATGCCAACCCCTTTTGGCCGACCGCGCCATTTGCGCGTCGTGCCCGCGCGCCAAGCGCGGTTCTTGCCCTTTACCGCTCGTCTGGACCAAGGCCCGGTCGAACATCGTAAGTGGGAAGCAGATCCGCCGGACCAGTATCGATGCGGTGCATCGCCAAAGGTGTCCCAGCCGGGTCTGTGACTGGCCCCTACCCCGCTTTGCGGCGAAAACCAAGCGATATTTGCGCGAGGGCGGCTCAGGCGCGGGTCAGCAAAAGCGCCCGGTCGCGGCCGCCGAGATCCTGGCGGCAGGCGACACAAAAACCCGCCGCTTCGGCGATTTCCCTCACCGGGATATGCTGGGCAGCGCCAATTTCAAGGATTGCGACCCCGCCCGGTGCCAGCAAGCGCGGCAGATCGGGGATGATGCGGCGGTAATCAGCAAGCCCATCGGCCCCCGCGAACAAGGCGCCCGCGGGCTCATGCTCGGCAACATCGGGCATCAACGGCTCGCCGGTGCCGATATAGGGCGGGTTGCACAGGATCAGGTCGAACGGGCCGTCGACCCCCTCCCCCCAATCACCCGACTGGAAGGCGGCACGGTCGGCCATCCCCAGCGCCTCGGCATTGTCGCGCGCATAGGCCAGCGCAAATTCGGACGCATCGACACCCAGCCCCGTCGCCGCCGGAAACTCGCTGAGCACCGCGAGAAGCAACGTGCCTGGCCCGGTGCCGAGGTCCAGCACCCGCGAAGGCCACACCCCCTCCCGTTCGTGTCGAGCGAAGTCGAGACACGCCTCCACCAGCGTCTCGCTGTCGGGACGCGGGATCAGCACTCCCGGTCCCACCTCGATCCGCAGCGTCCAGAAATCGCGGTAGCCGACGATATAGGCGATCGGCTCATGCGCCATGCGCCGCGCGATCAAATACACATATATCTCAGGCACGTCATAGCGCGCCGGATCGAGCAGCACATCCTGCCGCTCGACCCCGAGCGCGTGCGCCATCAACAGTTCGGCATCGAGCCGCGGGGTGTCGCTGATCCCGGTGAGCAGGCTTGTCGCGGTGCGGATATTGTCGGCAACTTCGCTCACGCCCATTCACCCACGCTCAATGCCGTTCGTGTCGAGCGAAGCCTGTCCTGAGCTTGTCGAAGTGGTCGAGACACCGGCCCGCAGCCCCAATACCGTAGCCCTGAGCCTGTCGAAGGG
>JAFAGN010000050.1 GCA_023422695.1 Pseudomonadota bacterium | reverse complement strand
CCCTTCGACAGGCTCAGGGCTACGGTCTTAGTCTCGGCGGCGGCCTCAATCCGCCCCGGCGATCTTGATATCCTTGCCCAGCAGCTTCTTCACATACACCCGCTGCACCAGCACATAGACCACCACGGTCAGCGGCGCCGCGAGCAGCACGCCGAGGAAACCGAACAGCACCCCCGCCGCGACGACCGCGAACAACAGCACCGCGGGCGGCACGTCGACCGCCTGTTTCTGGATCATCGGTTGCAGGAAGTTGCCCTGTAGCTGCTGGATCACCAGGAACAGCACCAACGTCCACAGCGCGGTGGCGGGCGAGACGGTGAAGGCGAGCAGCACCGCGGGAATGCCCGCGATGATCGGACCGATCATCGGAATGACATCGAGCAGCCCGGCGATCAGTCCGAGGCCGCCCGCAGCCGGAACACCGAGCAACGCCAAGCCCGCCCAGGTGAGCGCCGCAACGACCAGCGACGATACCGCCTGGCCGACCATCCAGCCCTTCAGCCCGCGACCGGCGTCGTCGAGCGCCAGCGCCGCGGTTTCCTCCGCCCTTGCGGGCATCAGCAAAAGCAGGCCGCGGCGATAGGTGGCGGGATCGCTGGCGAGGAAGATCGCCGCGACCAGCACCAGCACAAAATCGGCGATGCCGCTGCCCGCCGCCAGCGCGTAACCGCCCGCTTGCGACACGAGTTGCGAAATATCGTTGCCGCCGACTTCGGCGAGGTCGCGGACCCGCTCGCCAAGCCCGTAGCGGTCAAGGAAGGCCTCGACGCCCTGCAACGCGCGCGGCACCTGCTGACGGATCGTATCGACTTCGTTCGCGAGTTGCGATCCGAACAGGACGAATGCGCCCGCGAACACGGCGATGATCCCGACCACCGATCCGGCGAGCGCGAAGCCGCGCTTCATGCCGGTGCGGCGGACCAGCCAGCTGGCGATCGCATCGAAAATCGCGCCGAGCACGATTGCCGCGAACACCAGCATGAAAAAACGGGTCAGGGTGATCGCCAGCCATGCGACCCCGACGATCGCGATGACGATCAGCGCCGCCATCGCAATGCGGCCAGGGCCGAAGGAGGAAGCCGGGGCGGGCTGGGTGCGGCGGGGCTTGGGAGCGGTCGCACCGGAAGCGGCGGGGGCAGGGGCTGGTTTGCTCTTGTCGGTCATGCCACCGTCTTATGCACGATGCCGCTTATCCACTAGACTAAAACCACCTTTCTGTGGCAACGGCTCCTCCGCATCGGTCGCCGGGCGGGAATCACTCCCGATCGGGCCGCCGTCCACGGGCCCCTGTGGTGAAATTGGTAGACGCGCCGCACTCAAAATGCGGTTCCGCAAGGAGTGCTGGTTCGAGTCCGGCCAGGGGCACCATTCTCGCTTCGCTCGGACCGCGCCCCCGGTTCTTGCGGTTCGGACTTCGTCCGATTGGGTGTCCCATCGGTTTTCCCGACATCGCTGCAATATTCATCGACCGTCGGTCGAGGTCGGCGCTGTGCGCCGATGCTGCCAATCTGGCGCTTAATGTCGCCGCAATGGCACCGTTAAAGCATGAAAATAACGAAATTTATTCATGGTTAGCAATCAAACAAGGCTAAGCATTTGGTCGCGTTAACCGAACTCGTGTCAACTTCGTCTGTACAGGCATTGAAAAATAATGAAAAATACGATATGCGAGCTGATCAGAATTTGCGAATTTTGCAGCTTTTATCGCGACTTGCCGACACGATCTGACTTTGCTCCGACCAGGTGGACGCCATGAATCATCCTCGCCCGAACGCAGAGCAGGAATTTGCTGCCGCCGCCGCGGCCAGCGATCGCCGCGGCGCCGATCGCTATCGCACCGTCTGGCGGATCGCCAAAATCGTCCGCAACGGCGATGCCGGATTGTGGCGAGTGCGCAATATTTCCGACCGCGGTATGATGCTCGCCGCCGATGTGCCGATCAGCGTCGGCGAACAGCTGGAAATCGCGCTGTCCGACACGGTGCAACTGCGCGGCAAGGTGGTGTGGTCAGAGGGTGGTCGCTGCGGCGTCGCATTCGACCAGGAAGTCGATGTCGCCGATGTGCTGAAAAAGCTCGCCGCCGAACAACGCGCCACCGGCTATCGCCAGCCGCGCCTGCCGGTGCACAGCCGCGCGCAGGCGGTCACCGACGAAGGCACGGGGAATATCGAACTCGTCGATCTGTCGCAGCATGGCGCGGGCTTCCTCCATGACGGGCATTTTGAGGTCGGCAAGGAACTCGACCTGATCCTGCCCGGCGGGGTCAAGCGCCGTGCCATCGTGCGCTGGTCGCGCGCCGGTCGCGGCGGGCTGTGGCTGACCCAGCCGCTCGATCGCGCCGATCTGGAAAGTATCCGCCGTTTCGAAAGCTGACGGCGTTTCGCCCGGTCAGATGTCCTCGACCAACCGCCCGTAAAGCTGCGGACGGCGGTCGCGGAAGAAGCCCATCCCCGCGCGGTGCTTTGCCGCGCGATCCAGGTCGATCGTCTCGATCAGCACGCCGGTTTCGCTGGCGCCGAACTCCTGCGTCAGGTCGCCCCATTCGTCGCTGATAAAGCTGTGGCCGTAGAAATTGGCGTCGCCCTCGGTGCCGATGCGGTTGGCGGCGATCACCGGCATACAGTTCGACACGCTGTGCCCCTGCATCGCGCGGCGCCACATGCGGCTGGTGTCGAGATCGGCGTCATAGGGTTCGCTGCCGATCGCGGTCGGATAGAATAGCAGCTCGGCGCCCATCAACGCCATCGCGCGCGCGCATTCGGGATACCATTGGTCCCAACACACCCCGACGCCAATCCGCGCGCCGAACACATCCCAGACCTTGAAGCCGGTGTTGCCGGGACGGAAATAATATTTCTCTTCATAGCCGGGGCCGTCGGGGATGTGGCTCTTGCGATAGGTGCCCATGATCGCCCCGTCGGCGCCGATCATCGCCAGCGTGTTGTAATAATGATGGCCTTCGCGCTCGAAGAAGCTGGTCGGGATCGCGACCTTCAGCTTTGCCGCGAGTGCCTGCATCGCGATGATGCTGGGATGTTCGGCGGTCGGGCGGGCGCTGGCGAACAGTGCCTCGTCCTCGACCTGACAGAAATACGGTCCTTCGAACAATTCGGGGGGCAGGATAACCTGCGCACCCTTTGCCGCCGCTTCCTCGACGAGCGCGGTGACCGCCTCGATATTGGGTTCGACGGGGCCGGGCAGGGGAAGCTGCAACGCGGCGATAGTGATTGTGCGGGTCATGGGGCGGATATAGGCCAGCGCGCGCATCTTGCCAGAGCAAAAGCTGCCGTCTCCATCCCGTCATCCCGGCGAAGGCCGGGATCTCAACCTCGCGTCATGACGCAACGGCGAGATCCCGGCCTTCGCCGGGATGACGATTAAAGAAGAACCGCTTTAGGCGGGAAGCTGCTGGCTCGAGCAATGGAAGCTGCCGCCGCCGGCGATGATACCGAGCGCGGAGACGCCGACAGCGCGCCGACCCGGAAACAGCGCGGCGAGTGCATCGACCGCGGCTTGGTCGTTCGCTGCGCCATAGGTCGGGACAACAACGACGCTGTTGCCAATATAGAAGTTCATATAGCTCGCCGCCGCGATCTCGCCGTCGATTTCCACCCGTCCGGGCGAGGGGAGGTCGACGATGTCGATCCCGCCGAACGCTGCGGCGCGCGCGCGGGCATCGGCGTAGATGTGGGCATTCGGATCGCCATCGCCGTCGGCGACCGGCAGCGCCAATCGCCCTTCGCCGACAAACCTCGCCAGATTGTCGACATGGCCGTCGGTATGGTCGCCGACGAGGCCATTGCCGAGCCACAGCAGCCGGTCGATGCCGAGCGACTGGTGCAGCCGCACTGCGATGTCTTCGCGCGTCAGCGTGGGGTTGCGGTTGGGGTTGAGCAGGCATTCCTCGGTGGTCACGCACAGGCCGGTGCCGTCGACGTCGATCCCGCCGCCCTCGAGCACCCAATCCTGATCGTCGACGGGCAGGCCCGATCCCGCGGCCAGCGCCGCGCCGACTTCCTGATCGCCGGGCATGACGAACTTTTCGCCCCACCAGTTGAATGCGAAGTTGCGCGCGCGGCGCGCGCTGCCGGTGCCCGCAATGATCGGCCCGGTATCGCGCAGCCAGATGTCGCCGAGCGGCTGGACCAGGATCGAAACGCCGGGATCGACCAGCGCCGCGGCGACTTGCGCCTGCGCCTCGTCGTTGACGACCAGTCGCACCTGCTCGCCGCGCCCGCCGTCGTGGACCGCATTGGCAAAGGCCGCGACATCGCGCCGCGCGGCGTCGATCTGCCCGGACCATTCGTCGGCAAGATGCGGGAAGCCGATCCACACCGCCTCGTGCGGCGCCCATTCGGCGGGCATGCGTAGGGTCATTGGGCTAAAGTCCTCGATTCCACTGCCCCGTCATTGCGAGGAGCGAAGCGACGCGGCAATCCAGAGTAGCGTAAACCGCTCTGGATTGCTTCGCTTCGCTCGCAATGACGAAGGCTTATTTCGCCGCGGCGCGCGACTTGTCGCGGGCGGCGCGGAATTCGTCGCCTTCGACCCAGTTCGGCCACGCCTCGGTCATCGCCAGCATCCGGCCCGCGGCGTAATAGAGGCGGAGGTCGGCCATCATCCCGCCCCAGTTGGTGATCGCCTCATATTCGTCGCCCGGCGCGTGATAGCGGTTCTTTTCATAGTCTTCGGACGCCTTCTGACCGGCCTCGACCCCGCCCTCGACCAGTTCGTCGCCGCTGCCGAAGTTGAACATCGGCACGCCCAGCTTGGCAAAGCTGAAATGGTCCGAACGATAATAGAAACCCTTTTCGGGGGTCGGCTCAGCCTTGATCGTGCGGCCCTCCATCTGCGCCAGCTTTTCGACATAGGCGTCGAGTTCGGACTTGCCGCCGCCGACGACCACGATGTCCTTCGCCGGACCGACCGAGTTGAGCGCGTCCATATTCACGCCGCCGACGGTCTGCGACAGCGGGAAGACGGGGTTTTCAGCATAAAATTTCGATCCGAGCAGCCCCGATTCCTCGGCGGTCACCGCCAGGAACACGATGCTGCGGTCGGGTGCGCCTGCCTTGTTGAACGCCTGCGCCAGCGTGACCAGACCGGCGATGCCGGTCGCATTGTCGACCGCGCCGTTGCAGATGTCGTCGCCCGCGACCGGCGTGCAGCGACCCAGATGATCCCAATGGCCAGTGTACAGCACATATTCGTCGGGACGCTTGGCACCCGGCAGCACCCCGATGACGTTCCGCGACATCTTCTTGGCGATGTCATTGTCAAAGCTAAAGTTCGCCTTCACCCCGGTCAGCGCGACCGGCTTGAACCCCTTTTTCTTGGCGGCATCGCGCAGCGCGTCGAAATCCTGCCCGGCGCTGGCGAACAGCTCTTTCGCCTTGGGCAGTTGGATCCACCCGTTGGCGACGGTCTGGCTCGCGCCGCCGTCCTTGCTTTCGGCCAGATATTGGGTGCCGGTGTTGCTCGATTCGACGACGTTCCAGCCGTAGGCGGCGGGTTCGGTGTCGTGGACGATCAGCACCGCGGCAGCGCCCTGGCGCGCCGCTTCCTCATATTTATACGACCAGCGGCCGTAGTAGGTCATCGCGCGGCCGTTGAATTCGCCCTTGGCTTCCTTGGTCTGCCAGTCGGGGTCGTTGACCAGGACGACGACGGTCTTCCCCTTCACATCGAGGCCCGCATAGTCGTTCCAGCCCTTTTCGGGGGCGTTGATGCCATAGCCGACGAACACGACGTCGCTGTCCTTGACCGCGGTCGTCGGCTGGACGCGATAGCTGAACGCGACATAGTCATTCGCATATTGCGCGGTGACAGGCGTCTTGCCGCCGGTGAAGGTCAGCGGGGTCGCATTTTTCGCCGTGATCTCGACCAGCGGCACATCCTGCGTCCAGCTGCCGTTGTTGCCGGGCTTCAGCCCCGCTTCCTGGTATTTTTTGATGATATAGGCGACGGTCTTTTCCTCGCCCGGCGTCCCCGGCGCGCGGCCTTCATAGGCGTCGAGCGACAATTCCTTCGTCACCTCCTGCAACGTCGCGAGCGACAGTTCGGGGATTTCGACGTCGGGCAGCGTGGGGGCGTTCGCGGCGCCCTTGTCGGACGCGTTACACGCAGCGACGGTCAAAAGGACCGCGAGTGCCGCGGCGGATCGGGGGAAGCGAAGCATGTAAATGTCCTCGAAAAGTTTCGTTTGCGGGCGATCGGGCTTGTGCCAGCCTGTCGGCGCAGGTGCAAGCCGTGGGACTTGCGCACGGGTTCAAATCGCGGAAAGAATGGACAAATGATCGCGTGCAGCGCGACAATCAAACAATGGGGGATATCTTTCTAATGGTGAAATTCGCGGCTTTGCGGCTGACATCTTCGGCATTTGCGGCAGTTTCAATACTGTTTTTTGCCGGACCGGCTCGGTCGGAAACGACGGTCACCGATTCGGTGGGGCTGTTCAGCGCGATCGGCTCGGTCGATGACATCAGCCTTTCGCCTGATGGCAAATCGATCGCGTTCATCTCGCCATCTCCGGCAGGCGGAAATGATCTTTTCGTGGTGGGCACCGCCGACGGCGCGGCTCCCAAGCGGATCATGCGAGCAAGTGGCGATCCCGAATTTTTTTCGTGGTGCGGATGGGAAAGTGCGCAGCGGTTGTTGTGCGAAATTGGTGGTCGCGAGAAGGGCCAGGGCCGTGATGTCCATTCTTTCCGGCGACTGATGGCGCTCGATCCTGACGGGAAAAACCTGAATGTCGTCGGACCCGAAGGCAAATATGCTTTTGCCGGTAGTCATTTGATCGACTGGTTGCCCGCAGAAGACGATCGCATCATGCTGTGGCATCCAAGCAACCGCGTCGTGACGATTTCGACGCGGAACGATAATGAAAAGACCGTCGAGGCGCCGCGCACCTATGCGGTCAATTATCTGTCCGACGAATCCGGAAAACTTCGCGTTCTGGTCAGTAACGCTTCCAGCGATTCAGGAATGGTTGACGAGAAGAACCGCTATTTTTCAAGGCCGGTGTCCGGGGGAAGCTGGCGAAATCTGTCAGTATATGACATTCCGACGCGTGAAGGTTTTCGACCGGTAGCGATCGAGCATGGAGCCGATCGGGTGTTCGGCTTTGGCCGAGTCAATGGCCGTGTCGCTTTGCAGCGAATGGACCTGCAAGGAGCGATCGATGCTGAAACGATCTTTGCGCATCCGGAGGTTGATGTTTCGAGCACTTTGCGGATTGGGCAATCAGGCCGGGTTGTCGGTGTGGCCTATTCGACCGACCGGCCACATGCGCATTATTTCGATCCACGCATCAAGGCATTGGCGGCGCAGCTCGAAAAGGCGCTCGGCGCCCGCACGGTTCGGCTGATCGACGCCACGCGTGACGAAAAGACCTTCCTTGTCTGGGCGGGATCCGACACTGATCCGGGGCATTATTATCTGTTTGATACGACTTTAAAGAGCTTGCGACCGTTGCTCGCCGATCGCCCTACGCTGGAAGGCGTCAAGCTGTCCGACGTGCGCGCGATAAAATATCCGGCGGCCGATGGTGTTGAAATCCCTGCCTACCTTACGCTTCCGCCCGGAAAAGCCAGCGTTGCCGGGCTGCCCGCGGTCGTCATGCCGCACGGCGGTCCATCGGCTCGCGATGAATGGGGCTTTGACTGGCTTGCGCAGTTTCTCGCCCAGCGCGGCTTTGCGGTACTTCAGCCGAATTTCAGGGGCTCGGCTGGTTATGGCGACGAATGGTATCAGCGCAACGGGTTCCAGTCGTGGCGCACATCGATCGGTGACGTCAGCGATGCTGGGCGATGGCTGGTTAGCCAAGGTGTGCCAGCCGACAAGCTCTCGATCGTCGGCTGGTCCTATGGCGGCTACGCGGCCTTGCAGTCCGGAGTGATGGCGCCAGACCTGTTCAAATCGATTGTCGCGATCGCGCCGGTCACCGACCTTGTCCAACTACGACAAGAGGAAAGCCGCTACACGACCGCGCGGCTTCAGCGCGATTTCATCGGCACTGGCCCGCACCTGCGCGAAGGGTCGCCGGCGCAGAACGCGGCTCAGATCAAGGCTCCGGTCTTGCTCTTCCACGGCACGATCGACCAGAATGTCGAGCCGACGCAGTCAAAAACGATGGTTCGCGAGTTGCAAAAGGTTGGGCGCAGCGCCGAGCTAATCGAATATCCGGGTCTGGCCCACGATCTTGGATCATCGTCGGCCCGCGCAGATATGCTCAGACGGATTGAGGCTTTTCTGCCCAAGTGAAACGAAAAGGGGCGGCCCGTCGCCGGACCGCCCCTTGATTTCGTGCGGGTGACCGCTGGATCAGCGCGAATAGAATTCGACGACCAGGTTCGGCTCCATCTTCACCGGATAGGGCACTTCGTCGAGCGTCGGGACGCGGACATAGGTTGCCTTGGTGCCGTCGACCGCCAGATATTCGGGCAGGTCACGCTCGGGCAGGCTCTGCGCTTCGGCGACCAGCGCCATTTCCTGTGCCTTCTTGCCCAGGGTGATTTCGTCACCCGGCTTCACGAGGCGGCTGGCGACGTTGCACTTCACGCCGTTCACATAGACGTGGCCGTGGCTGACCAGCTGGCGTGCCGAGAAGATCGTCGGGGTGAATTTCGAGCGATAGACGACCGCGTCGAGGCGGCGTTCGAGCAGGCCGATCAGGTTCTGACCGGTGTCGCCCTTCATCCGGCTGGCTTCGAAATAGTTCTTCTTGAACTGCTTTTCGGTGATGTCGCCGTAATAGCCCTTCAGTTTCTGCTTCGCGCGCAGCTGGATGCCGAAATCCGACACCTTGCCCTTGCGGCGCTGGCCGTGCTGGCCGGGGCCATATTCGCGGCGGTTGACCGGGCTCTTCGGGCGACCCCAGATGTTCTCGCCCATACGGCGGTCGAGTTTATACTTGGCGCTCTGGCGCTTCGACATTGTCGTCTCCAATATGCTGTGTGCCGAAGGATTTCGGCGGTGTCCCGGGTCGCACCATAGGAGCTGTGTCCTATGCGACCGCCGCTTCACCGGGGTGCGGGGTCCATTGCGAAGGCGCGCGGTTAGCCGGGGGGCGGGGCAAAGTCAAGCGCGCCGCGCGCTTGCCGTACTGGTGCCTCGACAGCCGGATTATTTCCGCTAAACGCTCGGCGCATGACCGATATCAAACTTCCCGAACAGTGCGAAACGATGACCGATGTGCGCGCGGGCGTCGATCATATGGACCGCGAACTTGTCGCGCTGCTGGTGCGGCGCTTCGCCTATATGGACGCCGCGGCGCGGATCAAGACCGACCATGGCGCGGTGCGCAACGAAGCGCGCAAGGCGCAGGTCCTGGACAATGTCGCGCGCGAGGCCGCGTCAGCGGGCCTGCCGCCCGAACATTTCCGCGCGATCTGGGAAGAACTGGTCGAACAGTCGATCGCCTATGAGGCGACCGAATGGAAGCGCATTCGCGCCGACCACTGACCGCGAGGTTAGCGGGTTGCGCCCCCGGCAGGCGCCGCGGTGTTGGCGCGCGCTGCGTCCGGGGCGGGCTGTGCCGGTTCGGTGACGACGCGGCAGACGCGCTTGGGCACGGTGCTGCCGGTCGTTTCGACCTTTTTGCAGATTTTCTCGGGCTTGGCGGCTTTCGCCGGCTTGCTGGTGTCGGACGTCATCGGCGGCGCTGAAGCCGCAGCATCGGGCGACGCTGTCGACAGGGCGAGGGAGAGCAAAAGCGTAAGCATGCGAATCAAACTCCTTGATGAAATCAAGGTCTAAGGTCGCATTGCTCAGGGACCAAGGTACCGGTGCACCGTGAATTGTCGTGACACATCAGCCGAGCGGGCACCGCGCACGGCGCCCGCTTGCCCCTTATTACCTGTCGCTTACTTGGCGCCCTTCAACTGCTGGCTGGTCGTATCCGCCTGACGGTCCCAGCTTTCCTGGGTGCGGCATTCGCGCTCGGGAAGGCGGCTGCCCGTGTTGGCGATGCGGCGGCAGATCAGCTTGGGTTTGACCTTTTCGGGCTTGGCTGCGGTTTCGGTTGCCGGCGGGGTCGGAGGGGCTTCGGTGGTCGCGGCGGCAAGGGCCAGCGACATCATCAGGGTCAGCATGAAAGATTGAACTCCAGGGTAGGGGAGGCGCTTGTTATCGCGCCCGAGGCTTCCTGCCAAGACTGGTAATGACCCCGTGCATCATCCTGATATCATTGTGCGACCAGCCGGTTTTAGTGAGCGCGGTGCGCAGCGTGCGCAGCGTCGCCTCGGTCCGCTCGGGCGGATTGAAATAGCCGCTGGCGTCGAGATCGCGGACCAGATGCTGGATCAGTTCCTCCAACTCGGCATGCGGCGCGACGGGGTCGAGCGGAACCTCGGGCGGGCTGGCGAGCGCGACGCCGCCTTCCGCCTCGCTCGGGGCATGTTTCGACCATTCATACGCCAGCAGGATCACCGCCTGCGCCAGGTTCAGCGATCCGAATTTGGGATTGATTGGCACCGTCACGATATTGTGCGCCAGCGCGACATCATCGGTATCGAGCCCTGAGCGTTCAGCGCCAAAGACATAGGCGGACCGACCGGCATCGGCATGGACCGCGCGCGCCGCCGCTTCGGGGGTCAACACCGGCTTCATCACCCCGCGCTTGCGCACCGTGGTGGCATAGATGGTGGTGCAATCGGCCACCGCCTCGGCCAGGCTGGCGAAAACCTGCGCCTCTGCCAGCACGACATCGGCTCCGGCCGCGGCAGGACCGGCGTCGGGATTGGGCCAGCCGTCGCGCGGCGCCACCAGCCGCAATTCGGTCAGCCCGAAATTGAGCATCGCGCGCGCCGCCTTGCCGATATTTTCGCCAAGCTGCGGACGGACGAGGATGATGACGGGGGGCGGGGTGATCTGCGGAGAAGATTGTTCCTTATTCCGCATCCCCGAGCGAAGACGAGGGGCTCCGCCGAGCGAAGCCGAAGCGCGGGCTTGGCGCTCCGAGGGCGGAACGGACGCGCGCTTCAATCGGTCCCAATCTCTGGCGATGAGTGCTTCCTTCTTTGCCCGTGACCAGTTTTTGATTTTGAGTTCGGCGGCCTTTGCTTCTTCGCGAGTGGCAAATGCTTGCGCCCAAACCAATTCAACCGGTCGACGCTTTGACGTATAGCCCCCCAGTACGCCTTCCTGATGCTGATAGACGCGCTTGTCCAAATCGTCCGTGTGGCCGGTGTAGTAGCTGCGATCTGCGCAATGGAGGAGGTAAACCCAAAAAGTCACGGATTGCCCTGTCTATCTTTCTCGCTGCGCTCGAAATAGTCCCTCGTCTTCGCTCGGGAAAACGGGGAAAATAGATCTAGCTCTTGTGCGCCGCCTCGGTCACCGACGAGGCGAACTCCTCGAAATCCCGGGCTTCGGTGAACTCTCGATAAACGCTGGCAAAGCGGATATAGGCGACGCTGTCGAAGCCTTTGAGCGCTTCCATCACCATCGCGCCGATCTGTGCCGCTTGCACCTCACTCTCGCCCGATGTTTCCAGCTGGCGCTGGATGCCTGACACCAGCCGTTCGATGCGCGCGCCGTCGATCGGGCGCTTGCGGCACGCGATCTGGATGCTGCGCATCAGCTTTTCGCGGTCGAACGGCTCGCGTCCGCCGCCCGCCTTGAGCACCGCCACTTCGCGCAGTTGGATGCGCTCGAACGTCGTAAAGCGCGCCCCGCAGTCTTCGCACTGGCGCCGCCGCCGGATCGCCGCGCCGTCCTCGGTCGGACGGCTGTCCTTCACCTGGCTGTCTTCATGGCCGCAATAGGGACAGCGCATCGGTTAGCGTTTCACCCGCGCGTAAAGCGCAATCGCGGCGCCCGCGAACAGCCCGACGGGCCAGCTGACCACCGGCAGGACGGCGCCGACAACCGCCCCGATCGCGCCGCCGGTCAGGACCGGCTTGGTCGACGGATGCGCCAGCCCCTGCTTGCCCATCGCCTTGACCTCTTCGATCGTGACCTCGGCCAGCGTCGGTTCTTCGGGATGTTGCCGCGCCACCGCGCTCAACCCTGATAGATCGGGAAGCGTTCGCACAGCGCGCGGACGCGGCCGCGCACATTGGCTTCGACATCGGCATCGCCATGTTCGCCCTTGTCGCGCAGCGCTTCCAGCACGTCGGCGACCATGTCGCCGATCTGCTCGAACTCGGCGATGCCAAAGCCGCGCGTCGTCCCGGCGGGCGATCCGACGCGGATGCCGCTGGTCTTGACCGGGGGCAGCGGATCAAAGGGAATGCCGTTCTTGTTGCAGGTGATCGCGCTGCGTTCGAGTGCCTCGTCGGCATCGCGCCCGGTCACCCCAAGCGGGCGAAGGTCGATGAGCGCAAGATGCGTATCGGTGCCGCCCGCGACGACATCGGCGCCGCGAGCCTTCAAACGACCGGCGAGAGCTTGCGCATTGGCGACGGTTGCTTTCGCATAATCCTTGAAATCGGGGCGCAGCGCTTCGCCGAACGCCACCGCCTTGGCAGCGATGACGTGCATCAGCGGGCCGCCCTGCAGGCCCGGGAACACCGCCGAATTGATCCGCTTGGCGATCGCTTCGTCATTGGTCAGGATCATCCCGCCGCGCGGACCGCGCAGCGTCTTGTGCGTCGTCGTGGTGACGACATGCGCGTGTTCCATGGGCGAAGGATGGACGCCGCCTGCAACCAGACCCGCAAAATGCGCCATGTCGACCATCAGCAGCGCGCCGACGTCATCGGCGATCTTGCGGAAGCGGGCAAAGTCCAGCGTGCGCGGATAGGCCGAGCCGCCTGCGATGATCAGCGCGGGGCGATGCTCCTTCGCCAGCGCTTCGACCTGATCGAAATCGACCAGATGGTCATCGGCGCGCACGCCATATTGGACGGCATTATACCATTTGCCCGACATCGCGGGCGGCGCGCCGTGGGTCAGGTGGCCGCCGGCGTCGAGGCTCATGCCCATGATCGTCGCGCCGGGCTTGGTCAGCGCGAGCATGACGGCGCCGTTGGCCTGCGCGCCCGAATGCGGCTGGACGTTGACGAAACCGGCATCGAACAGCTGCTTGGCGCGGTCGATCGCCAGCGTTTCGACCTCGTCCGACGGCGCGCAGCCCTGATAATAGCGGCGCCCCGGATAACCTTCGGCATATTTGTTGGTGAACACCGATCCCTGCGCTTCCAGCACCGCTTTCGACACGATGTTTTCGCTGGCGATCAGTTCGATCTGATATTGCTCGCGTTCCAGTTCGTGCTTCATCGCCGCCGCCACTGCCGGGTCGACGGTGCCGACGCCGTCGACGAAATAACCGGCCGATTTGATGGGCTTGTTAAGCGTTTCTGTGGTCATCGGCTGGTCTCCAGTTGCGCCAGATTGTGGGGAGGATTGGACAGCTTGCCGACGCGGCGTGCGTGGCGATCGCCCGCAAAGTCGGTGGTCAGGAACGCGGTCAGGCAGGCTTTGGCCATGTCGATGCCCGTCAGCCGGGCGCCCATCGCGATGACATTGGCGTCGTTGTGCTCGCGCGACAATTTCGCTGACAGGGGTTCGGACACCAGCGCGCAGCGCGCGGCGGGGTTGCGGTTGACCGAGATAGAGATGCCGATACCCGACCCGCACAGCGCCACGCCGCGGTCGGCGCGTCCGGCGGCGATTGCTTCGCCCAGCGCGTAGCCAAAGTCGGGATAATCGACGCTGTCGGGGCCGTTGGTACCCAGATCCTCGACGTCATGGCCTTCGCCGCGCAGCCAGTCGGCGAGCAAGGCTTTCAGCTCGAAAGCGGCATGGTCAGAGGCAATGGCGATGCGCATCGGCGCGGCTCCCGCTGGAGGAAGGGAATCGATGTCGGCCCTTTAGGCGACGGCGCCCGATTTGGCCATAAGCGAGGTGGCAAATTTGTGACGCTGCCGATAAAGCCACGCCATGTCCGACACCGTCATATCTGTGCTGATGCTCACCGGGGTCGCCCTGACCGGCGGTGCTGCCTATGTGTTTCGCCAAGGCGACAAGCGCCGTGCGCTGCTGATGCTGGTGGCGGCGCTGGTGATGTTCGCCAATGTGGCGGTGTGGCTGGTGCCGGTGAAATAATCCTCCCTGTCGCGTAGCGATGGGGAGGGGGACCGTTCGCGAAGCGAATGGTGGAGGGTCTTGCAACGGTGGTGCGGTGACCCCTCCGTCAGCCCTGCGGGCTGCCACCTCCCCATGGCTTCGCCACAGGGAGGATTTTTGAGTCAGCGGATCGGCGAATCCGGCGCCAACCGCATATCCAGATAATTATCCAGCGACTTCATCAGCTGATCGAGCTCATGCTCGAAGAAATGGTTCGCGCGCGGGATCTCGTCGTGATGGATCGTGATGCCCTTTTGGGTGCGCAGCTTGTCGACCAGCTTCTGCACCGCCGACGGCGGGACGATCTCGTCCTGCCCGCCGGCGACGATGATGCCCGACGAGGGGCAGGGGGCGAGAAAGCTGAAATCATACATGTTGGCCGGCGGCGCGACCGACAGGAAGCCGCGGACTTCGGGGCGGCGCATCAGCAGCTGCATGCCGATCCACGCACCAAAGCTGAAGCCCGCGATCCACGTAGTCTGCGCCTCGGGATGGATCGACTGGACCCAGTCGAGCGCCGACGCGGCATCGGAAAGTTCACCGATCCCGTTGTCGAACGTGCCCTGGCTGCGGCCGACGCCGCGGAAGTTGAAGCGCAGCACCGCAAAGCCGCGTGCGACAAAGCTTTTGTACATCGCCTGCGTGATGCGATCGTTCATCGTCCCGCCGCCCTGCGGATGCGGGTGCAGGATCATCGCAACCGGCGCGCGCGGGCGCGGCGGCGGCGAGAAACGGCCTTCGATACGGCCCTCGGGGCCGGGGAAAATCACGTCGGGCATGGGAGCACCTCTTGTCTTTTGCGGCTGACCGCCGAATCGCCGGATTGGCTGGATGGCGGAGCGAAGATGGCGCCTATATAGAAACAGCGTTGCAACTTGCAACTTTTGCGAATCGCTCGCAATAAGCCCATCAAGCGTTCTGGAACCCGTTCGTGTCGAGCGAAGTCGAGA
>JAFAGN010000043.1 GCA_023422695.1 Pseudomonadota bacterium | reverse complement strand
CGGAATGTGCGGCTCGATCGCCGCCCATTGTCCCTCGCTCAGCCAGAAATGATCCGCCATGATCCAAGCCTCCCTAGCAGCTTGAATCATAACAACGCCATCACGTCAATTGAGTACAGACCCTAGGTCGCCTCGGCCAGCAACGCCTTCGCTTCCTTGCCCTGCCAGTCAATCGCCCCCACGACCCGCCACAGCTCGCGCCCCGCCCCGTCATAAAAAATCGTCGTCGGCAGCGCGCTGTTATACGCGTCGAGCAAGGCGTTTTCGGGATCGAGATACGGCTGCAACACCTTCAACCCCGCCTTCTGAAACCATGGATCGACCACCGCGGCGCCCTGCAGATCCTGCGCCACCGCAATCACCGTCATCGCCTCGCCGCGCTCTGCCGCCAGCGCATCGAGCGTCGGCATCTCGGCCACGCACGGCGCGCACCAGGTCGCCCATAGATTGACCAGCAACGGCTTGCCGCCGAACCCCGCCAGCGTCACCGCCGCGTCGTCCGGCCCGCGAAACGCCGCGCTCGGCGCCGCTTCGCCCTTGTGGCTGCGGTCGACGATATATTCGAATTTGCCGACGCCCTTCGCTTGGCCCGCCGAAACATTTGCTTGGCCTTGCTGCGCTTGCTCCCCGGCCGCCTTTTCCCTATCGCAGCCCGCGATTGATCCGGCCAGCAGCAGGCCAAGGATTGCAACGGACGGGCTTGGAACGCGGCGGATGGCGAATACTCCGGACAGTAACAGCATGTGGGGCGGCCGCTTCGGTGGCGGACCCGCCGCGATCATGCAAGAGATTAACGCCTCGATCCCCGTCGACAAGCGCCTGTGGGAAGAGGATATCGCCGCCAGCCGCGCCCACGCCGCGATGCTCGGCGCCGCGGGGATCATCGGCGCCGACGACGCGGTCCAGATTGACCGCGGCCTCGCGCAGATCGCCACAGAATTTGCCGCGAACGGCGTCCCCGTCGACCTCGCGCTCGAAGACATCCACATGACGGTCGAATCGCGATTGAAAGAGCTGGTCGGCGAAGCGGCGGGCCGCCTCCACACCGCGCGTTCACGCAACGACCAGGTCGCGACCGATTTCCGCCTGTGGACGCGCACCGCCTGCGAACGCATCGACGCTGGGCTCGCCGCGATCCAGACTGCGCTGCTCGCCCGCGCCGACGAACACGCGGGCAGCATCATGCCCGGCTTCACCCATCTGCAAGTCGCGCAGCCGGTGACGCTCGGCCATCATCTGCTCGCCTATGTCGAAATGTTCGGCCGCGACCGCAGCCGCTTTGCCGACGCGCGGCGGCGCCTCAACGAATCGCCGCTCGGCGCCGCCGCGCTCGCGGGGACCGGATTCCCCGTCGATCGCCACGCCACCGCCGCAGCATTGGGCTTTGACCGCCCGATGGCCAATAGCATCGACGCGGTGTCCGACCGCGACTTCGCGCTCGAATTTTGCGCCGCGGCTTCGATCGCCGCGATTCACCTCTCGCGCCTCGCCGAAGAAATCGTCATCTGGGCCAGCCAGCCCTTCGGTTTCATCAGCCTGCCCGACGCTTGGTCGACCGGCAGCTCGATCATGCCGCAAAAGCGTAACCCCGACGCCGCCGAACTGGTGCGCGGGCGCGCGGGAATGCTGCTCGGCGCGTTCCAGCGGCTCAGCGTGATCGTCAAAGGCCTGCCGCTGACCTATTCCAAGGATCTGCAGGACGACAAGGAAACCGTCTTCGGCGCTTTCGACGCGCTCGCGCTGTCGCTCGCCGCGATGACCGGCATGGTCGAAACGCTGACCTTTCGCACCGACCGCATGCGCGCGCTCGCCGCGTCGGGCTATTCGACCGCGACCGACCTCGCCGACTGGCTGGTGCGCGAAAACGGCCTGCCATTCCGCGAGGCGCACCATGTCGTCGGCGCCTGCGTCAAGCGCGCCGAGGAACTGGGCGTCGAGCTTTCGGCGCTGCCCGCCGCCGATGCCGCCGCGATCCACCCCGCGGTCACCCCCGACGTGCTCGCGGCGCTCACCGTCGAGGCCTCGGTCGCCAGTCGCACCAGCTATGGCGGCACCGCCCCCGAACGGGTAAGGCAGGCGATCGCTGCGGCGCGCGCCGCGCTGGAAGGAAATAATTGATGGCGACCAAGCGCCTCATCCTGACGACATTGGCTGCATCGGCGCTGCTCGGCGCCTGCGGCAGCAAGGAAGATCTGAAGCCGGTGGCGGGCCAGCCCGCGCCGGTCGTCCCCGTCGGCGCCACGCGCGCCCCGACCACGGAGGAGCTCACGACGCCTGACGCGCAGGCCCGCCCCGCGCGCAGCGACGAACTTCTCAAACGATCCGAACGCCGCGAACCCGACGATTTCGACTTGCCGCCTCCGGGCTGAGCTAACCAAATTATCTGATCCGTTCGTGTCGAGCGAAGTCGAGACACCCATCGGTGTCGCTCCGTCCTTAGGGGCATCTCGACTTCGCTCGATGCGAACGGGAAAATATGACTAGGAATTAATCCAATGGATCAATTTGCCCTCCGTGACGGCGTCCTCCACGCCGAAGATATCCCGCTGCCGCGCCTTGCCGAAGAAATCGGCACCCCCGTTTACGTCTATTCGCGCGCGATGCTCGAAGCCCATGCGCAGGAATTTCGCGCCGCGCTGAAGGACGTGCCAAAGAAGCACCTCGCCTTTGCGATCAAGAGCAACCCCAACCTCGGCGTGCTGCGCGTCCTCGCGCGGCAGGGTTATGGCGCCGACGTCGTGTCGGGCGGCGAGCTCGAACGCGCGCTCGCCGCGGGCATGGCGCCCGACGACATCGTCTTTTCGGGCGTGGGCAAGACCCGCGCCGAACTGGCGCAGGGGCTCGACCGCGGCATCGGCCAGTTCAACATCGAACATGAACCCGAAGGCGTCGCGCTCGCCGAAATCGCGCTCAAGAAGGAAATGACCGCGCGTGCGGTGCTGCGTGTCAATCCCGACGTCGATGCGGGCACCCACGCCAAGATTTCGACCGGCAAGGCCGACAACAAGTTCGGCGTCGGCATCGACGTCGCGCCCGCGATGTTCGACCGCCTCGCCGCGCTGCCGGGCCTCCAGATGCGCGGCATCGCGGTGCATATCGGCAGCCAGCTGACCAGCCTCGACCCGCTCGAAGCCGCGTTCGAACGCGTCGGCCGCCTGATCGCCGATCTGCGCGCCGCGGGCCATAGCATCACCCACGTCGATCTCGGCGGCGGGCTCGGCGTGTCGTACAAGCCGGAGGATAATCCGCCCAGCATGGCCGATTATGGCGCGATGGTCGCGCGCGTGACGAAGGATTGGGACGTCACTTTGATGTTCGAACCCGGCCGCGTCATCGCGGGCAACACCGGGGTGCTGCTGACCGAGGTTCTGTGGGTCAAGCCCGGCGCGACCAACCCCTTCGTCATCGTCGACGCCGCGATGAACGACCTCGCGCGTCCGGCGCTTTACGACGCTTACCATGACTTCGTCGCGGTCAAGCCGAACGGCGAAAAGATGACCGCGTCGATCGTCGGCCCGGTGTGCGAAACCGGCGACACCTTCGCGCGCGACCGGGTGGCCGACGCGGTGGAACCCGGAGATCTCGCGGTATTCCGCACCGCGGGCGCCTATGGCGCGACGATGGCGTCGACCTACAACAGCCGCAGCCTCGTCCCCGAAGTGCTGGTCGACGGCGACCGCTACGTCGTCGTCGCCGACCGCATCGCCGCCGGGACGATCATGGCGGCGGAGCGCGTGCCGGACTGGATCGACTGAGCCGATCCTCCCCGGAACGGGGAGGGGGACCATCGAAGATGGTGGAGGGGTACGTGCAGTCGAACGCAGCGCTTGACCTCCTGTGCCCCTCCACCACCCTTCGGGTGGTCCCCCTCCCCCGGTGGGGGAGGATCTGCTAGGACGACCCGATGCACCAACTCCCGATCTTCCTGAATCTCACCGGCCGCACCGTCGTGCTGGTCGGGGAGGGGGAGGCCGCCGCCGCGAAGGCGCGGCTGATCGATCGCGCCGGGGGCCGCATCGTCCCCGCGTGGGAACAAGGCACCGCCATCGCCTTTGTCGCGCTCGACGACGAAACCGCCGCCCGCACCGCCGCCGACGAACTCCGCGCCCACGGCCTGCTCGTCAACGTCGTCGACCGCCCTGATCTGTGCGATTTCACCACCCCCGCGATCGTCGACCGCGCGCCCGTCACCATCGCCATCGGCACCGGCGGCGCCTCCGCAGGACTGGCGAAGGCCGTCCGCCAACGCATCGAAGCCTTGCTCCCCGCGCGTCTCGGCGCGCTCGCCGCCGCACTCCATGCTGCGCGCGGCGCGATGAAAGCGCGCTGGCCTATCCCTGCCGACCGCCGCCGCGCCATCGACGCCGCGCTGGCGCCGGGCGGCACGCTCGACCCGCTCGACGCCGCCGCGGCGGACAAGGTGGAAAGCTGGCTGACCAGCGACACCGCGACCCAGCCATCACGCCTCGAAACCATCCGCCTGACCAGCCGCGACCCCGACGACCTCACCCTCCGTGCCGCGCGCTTGCTGGGCGAAGCCGACCATATCTTCCACGCCGCGACGGTCCCCCCCGCCATCCTCACCCGCGCCCGCGCCGATGCGGCGCGGCATGTGGCGGATGCGCCGCCCGCCGACCCGCCCGCGGGGCTCTCGCTATGGCTCGATATGGGGCGTGAGGGCTGAGGACCGATAGTCGCCGTCGCCCCCGCGAAGGCGGGGGTCGCTGTCGGTTTACGCGGCAACGAAGGACAAGGCCTGTAGCGGCCCCCGCCTTCGCGGGGGCGCCGGCCCATAAGAACGTCCGGTCCCCACCCCAAAACGCAAACTAAGGCGCAATCGCCAGCCCATCCCCTTGCTTCCCCGCCGCGATCCGGCGCAGCACTTTGCCGCTCGCCACGTCGATCTCCGCGACCTTGTCGACCCCCGTCTCGGCGGCATAGAGCCGCTTCGAATCGGCGCTGAACAGCAAGGTCACCTGCCGCGCCGCATCGCCCTCGGACACCGCGATCGTCTTCACCGGCGCGCGTGTCTCTGCATCGAACAGGCTGATCGTCCCCTTGCCGATATTGCTCGTCGCGATCAGTCTGTCGTCGGGGCTCGCCAGCACGCGGATCGCCACCGGATCGACCGGCAGCTCGGCGACCTTGGCGCCCGTCGCCACATCCCACACCGTCACCCGCGGCGCGTCCAGATCGCCGACCCACAGCTCGCGCCCGCCCTTCGCCAGCGCCAGCCCCTCGGGCTTGCCGCCGATGGTCAGGTCGCGCAGTTTCGTCCCCGCCTGCAAATCCAGCACGCTCACCGTCCCCGACCCGATATTGGCGGTGTAGGCGGTGCGGTTGTCGGGCGCGACGACGACCATGTGCGTCCCCTTCTGCCCCGTCGCAATCGAGGTGACGGTGCCGTCCGGCGCCACCACCGCGACCGACTCGCTACCCTCCGCCGTCGCGACCAGCCGCCCGTCGGCCAGCCACAGCAGCCCGTGCGGCCGCTGGTTGGGGCTGAGGTCGATTGTCTTGACCTTCCGCCGCGCCGCGACATCGAACACGTCGATCGTCGTCCCGCCATAGGCGACCACCGCCGCCTGCTTGCCGTCGGGCGACACCGCAATCTCGTGCGGCATCTTGCCCGTCGGCAGCCGCGCCAGCTCGGCGCCCGACGCCAGCGCGACCAAGCTCAGCGTATCTTCGCCCTTGTTCCCGATCAGCAATGTTTCGGCGGCGGCGGGCGCCGACAGCAGCAGGGCGGCAAGGGCGGTGGCAAAGGTGCGGCGCATGGCAAATCTCCCGGTTCGTTTCCGCCACCCTATGCCGCGCCGCCGCGCGGGCAAGCCGCCTTCGACCAGCGACATTACGGTAAGTTAACTGGCCCCCGCCGCGCGGCGTCTTAGCCTCACCCCCCGGCGGCAGGTCGCGCCGTCGTTTGTCAGGGGAATGCCATATGGATCTGCCAGCCATCGATATCGACGCGCTGCCGTTGCTCGACACCGCGGTCGGGCTGTTCGGCTCGCTCGTCGGTGACAGCGCATCGTCGGGGCCGTCGGTGTTCGAAATCGCGGTCACCATCGCGCTGATCGTGTACGACTGACAGGGCGGCGGGAAGGGAGGGGCACCGCGCCCCGGCTTTCCCGCCCCACCGCGATGCCCGCCAGCGCCCCCCGCCACGATCATTTCCCGCGCTACGACGCCGCGCGCCGCGATGCGATCCGTGCCGCGGTGGCCAGCCTCGACGCCGCATGGGACGCCGTCAACACCGCCCCTGACGGGCTGCTCACCGCGATCGATGCGCAGGCGGACGCTGCCCCCGCCGATGCCATCGCGGCGCTGCGCCCATGGCTCACCGACAGGCGCTGGCTCGCCGCACGGATCGCCAGCGCCCTCGCGCTCCTCCGCGTCGACCCCTTCGCGCGCCCGCCGCTGCGCGCCTTTGGCGGCGGGGAGGGCGGCGGCGGCGACCCGGCACCGGGCGGACTCGTGCTCGCTGAACGCGGCGACGTCCGCCTGACCCTCCGCCTCTGGCCCTTCGCCGCCGCCGCACCGCCCGACGCGCGCGCCATCTTCGTCCCCGGCCGCGCCGCGATCCATGTCCTTGCCAGCGGCGGGGCGCAGCTGTGCCGGCACCGCGTTGCGGTCAGCGCAGCTGAGGAGGTCGGCATCTTCACCGCCCGCGCTGCCGCCCCCTGCCAAAGCGATCCGCCGCGCCCGCTCAGGACCGGCGAAACACTCGACCTCGACACCGCGCGCGAAAGCTTCACCCTCGTTTCCGGTGCGCACGACGTGCTGCTCCTCGAACTCACCGTCCAGCCGCCATCGCCGCTCCCGATCCGCAGCTACGACCCTGCCACCGGCCGCCTCCTCCACGTCAGCGCCTCGCGCCGCGACAGCAGCTTTCGCGCCATGGCGCTGACCCTGCTCCGCAACATGCAGCGCCCCGACGCCGCGCCGCTGTTCGCCGCCGAGACGCAGAGCGAGGATTTTGCCGCCCGCTGGCACGCGATGCGCGAACTGGTCGCGCTGGCCCCCGCCGCCGCCCGCGCGCGGCTCGAACATATGGCCGCGCATGACCCCCACCCCGAAGTCCGCGGCGCGGCCCAAGCGACGCTGGCGATTCTCAACCAACCCTCCCCTTCAGGGGGGTGCAGCGAGACTTACGAACTTGTTCGCTAGAGTCTGTCCAGCTCAGGCTGAATCAAGTCACCGTAGCCCTGAGCCTGTCGAAGGG
>JAFAGN010000037.1 GCA_023422695.1 Pseudomonadota bacterium | reverse complement strand
CGTCAGCGCTTCGCGCTGCCACCTCCCCATCGCTGCGCGACAGGGAGGATCGACGGCAGCTGTCGGTCGAAAGCAGACGCCATCACCCAAACAAAAAGGGCGGCCCGTAAGCCGCCCTTTCGTTTTTCCAGCGATCCCGCCGATCAGTCCTGATGCGGCTGGATGTTCACTGCGGCGAATTTGCCGCGATCGTCGACTTCGATGTCGAATGCGACGCGGTCGCCTTCGTCGAGGCCGGTCATGCCGGCGCGCTGCACCGCGCTGATGTGGACAAAGGCGTCGGCCTGTCCGTCATCGCGCGCGATAAAGCCGAAGCCCTTGGTCGTGTTGAAGAATTTGACCGTACCCGACGTGCGTTCACCGGTCAGCTGACGCCGACCGCGGGCGCCGCCCGGTGCGCCGCCGGGGCCGCGATCGTCACGCTGGCGCGGTGCGAATTCTTCGACCGGCATCGGTTCGCCTTCGATCTTCAGATCGATCGCCGACACCTTGCCGTTGCGTTCGACGAGCGTGAAGCCCATCGGCTGGCCCGAAGCGAGCCCCGTAAGCCCTGCCTGTTCGACCGCGCTGATGTGAACGAACACGTCTTCGCCGCCATCGTCGCGTGCGACAAAGCCGAAGCCTTTGGCTGCATTGAAGAATTTGACCGTACCCTGGCCCTCGCCGACGACCTGCGCCGGCATGCCGCCGCCACGTCCACCGCCAAAGCCGCCACGGTCGCCGCCGCCGAAGCCGCCGCGGTCACCACCGCCGAAGCCACCGCGATCACCGCCGCCGAAGCCGCCACGGTCGCCGAAGCCGCCACCGCGGTTACCGCCGCCGTAGCTGTCGCCGCCATAAGGTGCAGGTTCGAAGCTGTCGAAATTGCCGAAATCATCGCGCTTGCCGCGCCCCCGCTGGCCGCGGCGATCCTTGTTGAAACTCATTGTCTAATAGTCGCTTTCGGTTCGTCCATACCCCATTCGATCGGCGCCTTGCGTCGGACGGGGACGCACTTCACCACGGGCACAGACTCGCCCCATGCCGCTAACGACGCAATATATAGCTTAAACATCCGGCATCTGCGAACGGAAAATTCACGGCGCCGACGCCGGACGAAGCGCGCTTTGCCGCGGCGTTGCGCGGCATGGACGAGCAGCGCCAAAACCAGTCATTGAGCGGCAAGGCGGCTTCGCCTAAGGCGGGCCAATGACCGTATATTTCCACGAAGAAGATTTGCCCGCGGGCGCGCTCGGCCCGGGCGCCGTCGCGATCGACACCGAAACCATGGGTTTGAACCCGCTGCGCGACCGATTGTGCCTGGTGCAGATCAGCGACGGGTCGGGCGACGAACATCTCGTCCGCTTCGCGCCGGGCAGTCGCTATGACGCGCCGGTGCTCAAGGCCATTTTGACCGATCCTAACCGTTTGAAACTGTTCCATTTTGCCCGGTTCGATATCGCGGCGCTGCAACAGGCGCTCGGGGTCGTGACCGCGCCCGTCTATTGCACCAAAATCGCGTCGAAGCTGATCCGGACCTACACCGATCGCCACGGGCTGAAGGAGCTGGTGCGCGAACTTCTGGGACAGGAAGTGTCGAAGCAGCAGCAGTCGAGCGACTGGGGCGCCGCCGAGCTGAGCGACGCGCAGCGCGACTATGCCGCCAGCGACGTGCGGTTCCTGCACGCGATGAAAGAGGTGCTCGACATGCGATTGGCGCGCGAAGGGCGCACCGACCTGGCGCAAGCCTGCTTCGATTTCCTGCCGACGCGCGCCGCGCTCGACCTGGCCGGCTGGCCCGAGGTCGATATTTTCGCGCATAGCTGATTCGCGGCAGCGACGATGTCCGAACGCGCCGATCTTGACCGCACGATGCGCCAGCTGTGGGCGCGCAGCGGGTCGAGTCACGACCGCGTCGTGCGCATCCTGCGCTACGGGCTGCCGCTGGTGATCGGCGTGGTCGCCGCCGTGCTGATCTTTTCGCCCTTTACCCAGCGCGCCGAGATCAGTTTCCTGCTCGCCAAGGATAAGGTCGATATGGCGACCGAGCGGATGAAGGTGACGCGCGCCGAATATCGCGGCCAGGATGCCAAGGGCCAGCCCTTCGCCCTGCTGGCGGGCAGCGCGGTGCAGAAGAGCTCCGCCGAACCCGTCGTGCGGATGACCGACCTGTCGGGCGCGATCCGCCTCGACGACGGCCCGGCGACGATCGTTGCGCGCGACAGCGCCTATAATATGGAAACCGAAAAGGTCGCGGTGCCCGGGGTGGTCCAGGTCAAGAGCGCGGGCGGCTATCGGATCGATGCGAGCAACGTGGCGATCGACCTCAAGACGCGGACGCTGGTCGGACAGGGCGGCGTCAACGGGACGTTGAACATCGGCAATTTTTCGGCCAACCAGCTGACTGCCGATCTCGACCGGCGGATCGTGCGCCTGCAGGGCAATGCGCGGCTGCGGATCAATCAGGGAGTGATCAAATGAACCGCGTATCGCCGATGAAAAGCCTGGCGGTGGCCGGTGCGGGCTTTGTGCTGACCAGCATGGCGCTGCTATCGGCGGGAACCGGCGGCGATGCCGCGCAGGCGCAGGCGCTGGCCAACCACAATAGCAGCGCGCCGGTCGATTTCGCCGCGAACAGCATCGAAGTGCAGGACCGCGCCGACCGGGTCGTGATTTCGGGCAATGTCCGGGTGACACAGGCGGGAATGACGCTGACCGCAGCGCGGATGACCGTCGCCTACACCCGGTCGGGCGGCACCGACGTCAACCGGCTCGACGCGACCGGCGGGGTGGTGGTGACCAAGGGCGATGAACGCGCGTCGGGCAATGTCGCGATCTATGACCTCGACCGGCGCCTGATCACGATGGTCGGCAATGTCGAGCTGCGCCAGCGCGGTAACAATCTGCGCGGCGGACGGATGGTGATCGACCTGAACAGCGGCCGCGCGACGGTCGACGGGCGCGGCGCGGCGCGCGGCCCCGACGGCAACCCGATCGCGGGCGGCACCGGCGGGCGCGTCACCGGCACCTTCACGGTACCGGAAAGAAAGCAGTAACCAGCGCCTTTGACGGTTCGGCAACCCTGTGCCTTCACCATGGGCGCAGGGACCAGAACCATTGCGGCGCCGGGGGGCGACGCCGCGTTACGAAGGCGAGCCCCCGATGCGTTTCTCCCCGCTTGTTCCCCCGCGCCGTCCCCTGTTCGGCCGCCGTGCCGAGCCTCCCACCGCGATCATTCCCACCCCGACCAGTGAGGAACGGCGGCTGATCGAGCGGATCATGCGGCATTTGGGGCCGCGCGAGAAACTCTAGCATGGCAGCGCTCACGCAAAGGCGCGCAGAACAAAATCTCGCACAAAGACACAAAGACACGAAGAGGGCGTGGCAGTTTCTGACGTAGGTCATTCGCCGCAGGTGACCGAGAAATGGCGCTGCGCGCAATCTGTCGCAGCGGCGTTGGCTTAAGCCTTCGTCTTCGTGTCTTCGTGCGAACCCCTTTTTTCTTCCGTTTTTGCGCCTTTGCGCTTTTGCGTGAGGCCAAATCGGCGCTGCGCATGACGGCATAACCCGGTTCCTCGTCGTCAAGCCCGCTTGGCGTTCCACCCTCGCCGCCCTACATGGTGCGCGCATGCCGCCCGATACGCTCTCTTCCGCCGACGCGGCCAAGGAACCACCCGCTCTCGATACGCTGAAGCGTTTCCTGCCCTATCTGTGGCCTGCGGGGCATCGCGGTCACAAGGTGCGGATCGTCGGGGCGGGGCTGATCGTGCTCGCGTCGAAGGGCGTCCAGCTGTCGATGGGCTTTCTTTATGGCGCCGCGATCGACGCGATGGTGCCGGGGATGGAGGAAGGCGTCGCGCTCGCGATAGGGCTGGTGCTCGCTTACGCCGGGGCGCGCTTTGCCGGGGTTTTGTTCGACAACCTCCGCAACGTCGTGTTCGAGCGCGTCGGGCAGGATGCGACGCGCGAGCTGGCGATCGCGACCTTCAGCCATCTGCATGCGCTCAGCCTGCGCTTCCACCTCGCGCGGCGGACCGGCGAGGTGACCAAGGTGATCGAGCGCGGGACCAAGAGCATCGATACGATGCTCTATTTCCTGCTGTTCAACATCGCGCCGACGATCATCGAGCTCGCGGCGGTGCTGGTCATCTTCTGGACCAAGTTCAGTTTCGGCCTCGCCAGCGCGACTGCGCTGATGGTCGTCGTCTATATCATCTTCACCCGCAAGGTGACCGACTGGCGCAACGCGCTGCGCACCCAGATGAACGACCTCGACACGCTGACCATCGGGCGCAGCGTCGACAGCCTGCTCAATTACGAGACGGTCAAATATTTCGGCGCCGAAACGCGCGAGGAAGCGCGCTACCGCGACGTCGCCGACCAATATGCGCGCGCCGCGGTGAAGAGCGAAAACAGCCTGGCGTGGCTCAACATCGGCCAGAGCCTGATCACCAACGCCGCGCTGGCGGGGGCGATGGCGTACACGGTGTGGGGCTGGTCGACCGGCGAATATAAGGTCGGCGACGTGGTGCTGGTGAACACCTTGCTGGCGCAGCTGTTCCGCCCGCTCGACATGCTCGGCATGGTGTACCGCGTCATCCGCCAGGGGTTGATCGATATGGAGGCGATGTTCCGCCTGATCGACACCCCGCCGGAGATTTCAGACGCGCCGGGCGCAGCGCCGCTGGCGGTGCATGGCGGCGCGGTGGCGTTCGAGAATGTCGTGTTCGGGTACGAGCTCGACCGCACGATCCTGAACGGCGTGAGCTTTGCCGTCGGCGCGGGCGAGACGCTGGCGATCGTCGGGCCGTCGGGCGCGGGCAAGTCGACGATCGCGCGGCTGCTGTTTCGCTTTTACGATCCGCAGGGCGGGCGGGTGCTGATCGACGGTCAGGATATTGCCCAGGTGACACAGCAGAGCCTGCGCGTGAGCATCGGTATCGTCCCGCAGGACACGGTGTTGTTCAACGACAGCATCGGCTACAATATTGCCTATGGCCGCGAGGGCGCGAGCGCCGACGAGATCGCGGCGGCGGCCGAGGGCGCGGCGATCGACGGCTTTATCGCGCTGCTGCCGCAGGGTTATGACACCGAAGTCGGCGAGCGCGGGCTGAAGCTGTCGGGCGGCGAGAAACAGCGCGTCGCAATCGCGCGCACCCTGCTCAAGAACCCGCCGGTGCTGATCCTCGACGAAGCGACGAGTGCGCTCGACAGCCGCACCGAGGCGGCGATTCAGGACACGCTGGAGCGGATCGCGGCGCGGCGCACGACGCTGGTGATCGCGCACCGCCTGTCGACCGTGACCGGCGCCGACCGCATCATCGTGCTCGACAAGGGGCGCGTCGCCGAAACGGGAACGCACGATCAGCTGCTGGCGATGCGCGGGCTTTACGCCGACATGTGGGCGCGCCAGCAGGCGGAGAAGGAAGAGGGGACGGTTTAGCCTCCTCCCTCGTCATTGCGAGCGTAGCGAAGCAATCCAGAGTTGGCTTAAACTGCTCTAGATTGCTTCGCTACGCTCGCAATGACGAGATTCGAAATCATTTCGATAAACGTCGAAACATAACTTGACGTCGGTTTCTAATTTCCATATTTCGATGATTATCAAATCATGGAGGCCGCGATGGAGTCCGAAACCGTTGTTCGCGCGCTGGGCGCGCTGGCGCAGGAGCATCGGCTCGCGCTGTTCCGGCTGCTGGTGCAGGCCGGACCCGAGGGGCTAGCCGCGGGCGCGATCGCCGAGGCGCTGGGGGTACCCGCATCGTCGCTCAGCTTTCACCTGGCGCAGCTGACCAACGCGGGGCTGATCGCGCAGCGCCGCGACGGGCGCTCGCTGATCTACACCGCCGATTATGGCGCGATGACCGCGTTGCTCGGCTTTCTGATGGAAAATTGCTGTGGCGGGGCGGTGCGCGCGCCCGCCGCGCCCTGTGACACCAAGGACAAAACGGAAAGGACTGTGGCATGAGCCGGTTTCATATGCACGTCGGGGTTGCCGACCTCGACAAGTCGATCGCCTTTTACTCGGGACTGTTCGGCACCGCGCCGAGCGTGACCAAGCCCGATTATGCCAAATGGATGCTCGACGATCCGCGGATCAATTTCGCGATTTCGGTGCGCGACGGCGCGCATCGCGGGATCGAACATGTCGGGTTGCAGGTCGAGGATGAAGCCGAACTGGCGGCGGTCTATGGGCGGCTGAAAGATGCCGGGGCGCCGGTGCTGGAGGAAGGCGCGACGACCTGTTGTTACGCGAAGTCCGAAAAAAGCTGGATCGCCGATCCCGACGGGGTGGTGTGGGAGGCCTTCCTGACCAATGGCGAAGCGACGGTGTACGGCGACAGCCCCGATTTTGCGCCGCTGACGTCGGACAATGCCGCCGAGGGCGCGTGCTGTGTTCCGACGATGCCGCAGGCGGCACCCGCCAAGGTCGGCTGCTGCTGACATGACCGCGGGGGAGGAGCTGACCATATTGGTGCTGTGCACCGGCAATTCGGCGCGCAGCATTTTGGGCGAGGCGCTGATCGCCCGCAAGGGCGCGGGCCGGGTGCGCGCGTTCAGCGCGGGCAGTCAGCCGAAGGGCGTCCCGCACCCCGGCGCGCTCCGCCTGCTGGCGCGCGAGGGCTATGACACGGGCGCCTTCCGCTCGAAAAGCTGGGACGAATTTGCCGCGCCCGATGCGCCGCGCATCGACATCGCGATCACCGTGTGCGGCAACGCGGCGGGTGAGGCCTGCCCGCTGTTTATCGGCGCCCCGGTGCGCGCGCATTGGGGGCTGCCCGATCCCGCCGATGTCACCGGCGACGAGGCGGCGGTCGATGCCGCCTTTGCCGAAACCTGGCGCCTGCTCGACATGCGGGTGCGCGCGATGCTGGCGCTGCCGCTCGAAACGATGAGCGCGGCGGAGCGGCGCGACGCGCTCAATTCCATCGGCGCGATGGCGGGCGCGGCGTGAAGCGCGCGCTCGCCGCCGAAGCGATCGGCAGCTTTTTCCTGTTCGCCACCGTGGTCGGGTCGGGGATCATGGCCGAGACGCTGGCGGGCGGCAATGTCGCGCTGGCCCTGCTCGGCAATACGCTCGCGACCGGGGCGATATTGTTCGTGCTGATCGCGATGCTGGGACCAATTTCGGGTGCGCATTTCAACCCGGCAGTGACGGCGGTAATGGCACTCGGCCGATCCATCGCGCCGCGCACCGCGGTCCTTTATGTCGCGGCGCAGCTGGCGGGCGGCATCCTCGGTGTCTGGGCGGCGCATCTGATGTTCGACCTGCCGCTGCTGCAATTTTCGGCGAAGGCGCGCACCGGCACCGGTCAATGGGCGGGTGAGTTCGTCGCGACCTTTGGCCTGATCCTGACGATCCTCGGCACGGTGCGGCATCGCCCCGACTGGGTCGCGCCCAGTGTCGCGCTCTATATCACCGCGGCCTATTGGTTCACCTCCTCGACCAGCTTCGCCAACCCGGCGATCGCGGTGGCGCGCAGCCTGTCGGACAGTTTCGCCGGGATCGCGCCCGCCGACGTCCCCGCGTTCGTGGTGGCGCAGCTTGGCGGTGCGGTTGCGGCGTGGGCGCTCGGTCGCTGGCTGTTCGCCGGGCGGAGTGATGAGACGAGAAGCGACATCTAGAGGATGACGGCTTTCAGTTGAACCGTAGCCCTGAGCCTGTCGAAGGG
>JAFAGN010000032.1 GCA_023422695.1 Pseudomonadota bacterium | reverse complement strand
CCCTTCGACAGGCTCAGGGCTATGGTCAAATTGCCGACGACCAACAGGGTCTCAAGCCTCGAAACGATAGCGGTGCAGCCCGCGTCCCTCCCGGCGCAGCCAGCTACGCGCCGCTGCCACGTCGCCGTCGTGCAAGTCGTCGACCAGCGCGTGGAACGCCGCGCCATGGTCCATATGCACCAGATGGGCGACCTCATGCGCCACCGTCGCGCGCCGGACGTGGTCGGGCGCCATGATCAGCCGCCAGCTGTAACGCAGGTCGCCGTCGTGGGTGCAGCTGCCCCAGCGGCTGCGCGGATCGCCGACCCCGACGCGGCCCACCGCCAGTCCGGCGCGCGCGGCAATGTCGCGGCTTTCGCGGTCGAGGATCGCCAGCGCCTGCGCCTTCAGCCACCGTTCGACGCGGCGGCCGACGGTTTCGGCGGGACCGCCGACGCGCAGCGCATCGGGACCGGGGGCGATCGCGCGCGGCGCGGTGACCACCCAGTCGATCCGGCGATCGATGCCCAGGAAGGGCAGGGATGCGCCGGGACCGACGATGACCGGCTGCGCCGCCTTGCCCACCTGCTCGGCGAGCCACGCCTGCTGTTCGCTCGCCCATTTGAGCGCCGCGCGCACATTGGTCCGCCGCGGCACGGTCAGCCGCAGCTGGCCGCGCGCGGCGTCGAAGACGAGGCGGTAGCGCCGCGACTGCGCATGGTGGACGACGCGCACCGGCCAGGCCTCTTCGCCGACCCGGATGTGCGGCCCGTCGGCGCGCAGATCAAACAATGCGTTCGACAAGATGGTTTTCCAGCGGTCCGGCGACATCTTCGCTGACCGTCCAGCCGACGATCGACTGCCCGGCGCGGTGAACGGCGTCACGGTCGCCGCAAACCAGATAATGCCACGCGGGCAGCGGTTCACCCTCGGCGCGCAGGCGATAGGCGCAGCTTTGTGGCAGCCATTCGATGGTATCGACCTTGGCCTTGGTCAGCGTCAGGCAATCGGGAACGTGGCGGCGGCGATGCTTGTAATCGCCGCAGCGCGCGGTGCTGAGGTCGAGCAGGCGGCAGGCGACATTGGTCGGATAGACGCGCCCCGTATCTTCATCCTCGATCTTGTGCAGGCAGCATTTTCCGCACCCGTCGCACAGTGCCTCCCACTGCCCGGCGTCAAGGCTGGCGAGCGGCGCTTCCCAAAAGCGGGGGGGCGCCGCACCCCCGGTCATTTGACCCATTTCGCCAGATCGGCGGCGACCGCCGCGGGCGCGCCTTCGTCGGCATCGGTCGACGGATCGTCGAGCGGCAGCAGCGCGAGCGGTTTGCCCGCCGGGTCCATCAGGAACGCCAGCTGGCTGTGCGCCATCAGATAGCGGTCGGGCGCCGAACCATCGACCTTGTTATAAGTGACGACATAGGCTTTGGCGACCGCGGCGATCTGGTCGGGGGTGCCTGTCAGCCCGAGCAGCCGCGGATGATAGCGCGCGACGAACGGCTTCAGCGCCTCCGCGGTATCGCGCGCCGGATCGACGGTGATGAACAGCGGCGCGATCTTCGCGCCGCGCGCCGGATCGGACTTTTCGAACTGCGCCAGCCCGCGCATCAGCTTTTGCAAATCGACCGGGCAGATGTCGGGGCAGAAGCTGTAACCGAAATAGACCAGCCGGTACTTCCCCGCGAAATCGGTATCGCGAACGGTTTTGCCGTTCTGATCGGTCAGCGTGAACGGCCCGCCGATCCGCGCGCCTTCGAGCGGTGGGGTGGCCGGCGGCGCGTCGGCTGGCGCGTTGCAACCCGCCAGCGTCGCAGTCAAAGCGACGATCAGGCTTGCGCGGACCAGCTTTTGTCCCATATTCGCGATATTCATCATGCGGCCAGCCTTGGTCGGCTATGCCGCGAAAATCAACCATTGTCGTCGCGCTGTCGCGGCGGTTGCTTGCCAAGGGTTACCCAGATCATGTTCCGACGCGCGGAGTTCCGCCTCGCCACCCTGTTTCTTGCGCTCGTTGCGGCGGCAGGCCTGCTCCATGGCCCGGCACAGGCGCAGTTCCGCGGCGGCTATGCCTTTTTGCAGGCGGTCGAAAACCGCGACGGGACCAAGGCGACCGAAGCGCTGAAAGACGATGCGACGCTGATCAACACGCGCAACGCCGACACCGGCGAGACCGCGCTGGCGATCGTTGCCAAGCGCCGCGACGCGACCTGGCTGCGCTTTCTGCTCGCCAAGGATGCCGACCCGGCGATCGCCGACCGCCAAGGCATGACCCCGCTGATGCACGCGGCGCTGCTCAACTTCACCGACGGCGCGCAGGAACTGCTCAACGCCAAGGCGCCGGTCGATCAGACCAATCGCCGCGGCGAAACCGCGCTGATTCTGGCCGTGCAGACCAAGAATGTCGCGATGGTCCGCCTGCTGGTGCGCAGCCGTGCCAATCCCGACAAGGCCGATCACGTCACCGGCATGTCGGCGCGCGATTATGCCAAGCGCGACGACCGGACGGGCCAGTTGATTGCGATCCTCGACGCCAAGCCCGATGGCCTGAACCGCGATCTGGGACCGAGCTTCGGTCCCAATTGACCCGTTCAATGTGATGCGTTGATTGACATTCACATCACAGTGTGAGACATGGGCGTCATGTCCACACAGCTAATCGAGCGCATTCGCGCCATCGTCGATGACGGCACCATGTCGCGGTCGGGCCTTGCCCGCGCGGCGGGCCTCCACGCCAACAGCCTGCGCGATCTCGATTCGCCGGGCTGGAACCCGACCGCCGACACGCTGCGCAAGCTGGAAAACTGGCTGGCGCACGGCAGCGACCTGTCGCCGATGGCGACGCCCGAGGAAATCATCGCCGAGGCGCGCAATGGCCGGATGTTCATCCTGGTCGATGACGAGGACCGCGAAAATGAGGGCGACCTCGTCATCCCGGCGCAGATGGCGACCCCCGATGCGGTCAATTTCATGGCGACCCACGGCCGCGGCTTGATCTGCCTGACGCTGACCAAGGCGCGCGTCGACCTGCTCGGGCTCGAACTGATGAGCCGCGCGAACGGCACCCGCCACGAAACCGCCTTCACCACCTCGATCGAAGCGCGCGAGGGCGTCACCACCGGCATTTCGGCGGCCGACCGCGCGCGCACCGTGTCGGTCGCGATCGACGGCGGCAAGGGCCGCGACGATATCGTCACCCCCGGCCATGTCTTTCCGCTGATCGCGCGCGACGGCGGCGTGCTGGTGCGCGCCGGGCATACCGAAGCGTCGGTCGACATCGCGCGCCTCGCCGGGCTCAACCCCTCGGGGGTGATCTGCGAGATCATGAACGACGACGGATCGATGGCGCGGCTCGACGACCTCATTCCCTTTGCGCGCCGCCACGGGCTGAAGATCGGGACGATCGCCGACCTGATCGCCTACCGCCACCGCAACGACCGGCTGGTCGAATGCGTGGCCGACGAGCCGTTCGAGTCGGATTATGGTGGCGACTGGCGGCTCAAATCCTACCGCAACAAGATCGACGGCAGCGTCAATCTGGTGCTGCAAAAGGGCGCGGTCGACCCCGACGGGGTGACGCTGGTCCGGATGCACCCGGTGTCGCTGTTCGACGATCTGATGGGTCGCCCCGGGCCAAAGAAGCGCCGCCTGCAACGCTCGATGGAGGCGATTGGCGAGGCCGGATCGGGGGTCATCGTGATGCTGATGCGCCCGCTGCCCGGATCGGCGGCGGCCGAGGAAATTCCGCCGCCATCGGGCGGAATGGACCTACGCACCTATGGCATCGGCGCCCAGATCCTCGCCGACCTGGGCGTCCATGCGATGGAATTGCTGACGCCCTCGCACAATAATCTCGTCGGGCTGGAGGGCTATGGCCTCTCGGTCGTCGGCGAACGCTCGATCCCCGGAGAAGCATGACATGGCCCACGTCCTGATTGTCGAAGCCCGTTTCTATTCGCACCTCAACGACATGCTGCTCAATGGCGTGCGCAGCGCGCTCGAGGCCGAAGGGCACAGTCATGAGACGGTGACCGTCCCCGGCGCGCTCGAAGTCCCTGCGGCGATCTCGCTCGCCGCCGACAGCGGCCGCTTTGACGCCTATGTCGCGCTGGGCGTCGTCATCCGCGGCGAAACCTATCATTTCGAGGTGGTGTCGAACGAAAGCGCGCGCGGCATCATGGCGCTGACCCTCGACGGGCTGGCGATCGGCAACGGCATCCTGACCGTCGAGAATGAGGAACAGGCGCTTGCGCGCGCCGACAAGACGCGCAAGGATAAGGGCGGCGAAGCGGCGAAGGCCGCGCTCGCCATGCTGGCCCTGAAGGAACAATTCGGCATTGGTTGATCGCCCGCCCCCCAGCCGTTTTTCCGTCGTCGAGCGCGGCGGGCGGCTGGTGGTGATCGACAAGGAAACCGGCCAGACCCCGCTGAGCGCCGCCGAGCGCATGGCCATTCACGACCGCCAGTTGGGCATCGAGCCGGTGCGGCCCGAACGGCGCGCCAACAGCGCCGAGGTATCGGCCGCCGCGCGCGCCGAATCGGGCCTGAGCGCACGGCCGGTGCCGTCCGAGCGATCAGCCGCGACCCCGCGAACAGCCGCTGCGCCAGCGCAGCCGGGCAAGCGGCCATGGACCGCGGCGCCGAACGACCGGCCGGCGCTAAAGTCCAACAGCGCACCGGCCCCCGCCCGCATCCCCAGCCGTCCGGCCTTGCCGACCGGCGCGCGCAAGACGATCGTCACCGGCAAATGGTGGGATGCCAAGGGGCCGCGGACAATCGAGCTGGGACCGAAGGGGCAGCAGGTGCTGAGCGGCGGTTTCGTAACCTTGTTTTTCGTTCTGGTGACCGCCGCGATCATCGCGCTGATCATTCAGCCGGTGCTGCTGTTCGTCGGCGCCTTCCTGCTGTTCCGGTTCGGCAGCAACATCCTCGGCCCGCTGGGCGCCGGCATCGTCGACAAGGCGATAGCGGAGAGGAACTGATC
>JAFAGN010000162.1 GCA_023422695.1 Pseudomonadota bacterium | reverse complement strand
AGTCAGGCGCGCGCGCCCGCGCCGCGCTATGGCCGCTGGGTCGTCGCGCTCGTGCTGCTCGCGCTCGCGGTCTTTGCCTTGTGGACGCTGCGCAGCGGACCCGAGCGTTTGTTCGTCGGCGCGCCGGTGCCGGTGCCCTTGCTCGAGGTGAGCGCGCCGGTGGCGGGCAGCACGCCGCCGTCGCGGGCTCTCGCCCGCGCGCTGGATAGCAAATTGCGCGACGGACTACGGCGGTTCGACCTCATCGATCTGCTCGCCGCCAAACCGGTCGGCGGCGGAGAGTCGCGCGCTGCCGACTATCGTCTGGACGCTTCGCTGGTGCTGAATCGCGACGGTCTTGGCGAAGTCACGCTGGTGCTGAACCGCGTCGCCGACCAGCGCGCGATTTGGTCGCAACAGGTCCAGATCAGCGACAGCGAGATGCCAAGGCTGGCCGGGCTGGAACCCATGATCGCTCAGATCGCGGGCGACTACGGTATCATCGTGCGCGACCAGATCCAACGCCAACCCGATAATTTTGCGGCCGGATTTCCGTGTCTGGCGCAGTTCAACCGGATGCGGCAAATGCGCAACACGCCGACCGCCAAACAGGTCGACGCCTGTCTGCGCGCGACGTTGAAAGGCAATCCGCGCGATCCGGTCACGCTCGCTGCCCTTTCGCTGTTGCGCTATGGCGACTGGCAACCGCAGCGTATGACCCCGGCAGGGCGCGATGCCTTTACCGAAGCGCGCGCGTTGGCCCTGCAAGCCTATGAAAACAGTCCGAACTCTTCGGCGGGATTGTTCGCGATGGCGCGCGCGAATTTCTATGTCGGCAATTGTCCGCGCGGGCAGACGCTTGGCGATGCGGCGCTTCAGCTCAATCCGTATGATGCCGACGTGAACGGCTTTCTTGGCCTCTACAAGATTGCCTGTGGACAGGAAGCCGCGGGCGAACCGCTGCTGCGCCGATCGTTGGTACTGGACGACAGCTATCCCGGGGTTCCGGCGGCGACATTGGCATTCATCCTGTCGCAACGCGGTGAGCTCGACGAGGCGCGATCGATTCTGGACAGGATGCGGTCGCCCAGCAACATGGAGCCGCAATATCTGATGGTGCGGGCGATCGTAATGGCGCGCCAGGGCGATGTCGCGGGCGGTCAGGCCGAATGGCGCCGCTTGCTGGCCTATACCCGTCAACGGGCGGATTCGACCCCGGAAACCGTGCTGAGCCGATTCCTGATCAGCCCGGTGGTGATCCAGCGGGCGTCGACGGCGCTTCGCGATTCCGGGGTCGTCCCCGCGAAGCCGCCCGCTTGACGACCTGACGCGCGCCGATCAGAACCGATCGATGCTGCTTGCGTTTGCCCTGCTTGCCTCCGCGCCGTCCGCGCCCGCTGCGGTCGCGGTTCGTTTCGATCGCGACGGAACGGTCGAAACGCGTGTCGTCACAGGTCAGGCCGATCGCGCGAGGGGACGCGCGCTGACCGCCGATGACCCGGTGCGCATTGCATCGGTGTCGAAACTTGTCGTCGCGCTCGGGGTGTTACGGCTGGTCGAACAGGGGCGGCTCGATCTGGACCGCGACGTTTCGGACTATCTCGGCTGGCGGCTGCGCCATCCGTCCTACCCCGACCAGCCGATCACGCTGGCGCAATTGTTGGGTCATCGCTCGGGGCTGGCCGACCATGTCGATTATGCGCTGCCGCTCGATGCCGATCTGGAAAAGGCCTTGCAGAACCCGGCGGCCTGGGACGCGCCGCGCCGCCCGGGCGGCGATTTCGTCTATGCCAATCTCAACTATCCGGTCGTCGCTGCCGCGATCGAGGGCGCCACGGGCGAACGGTTCGATCAGGCGACGACGCGGCTGGTGCTGCGCCCGCTCGGCATCGACGCCTGTTTCAACTGGCCGACGTGCAGCGACGCAGCGGTGGCGCGTGCCGTGGTGCTCTATGACTCTGACGGCGCGGTCGTCCGCGACGACATGCGGGGCGTCCGTCCTGCCTGTCCGGTTGTTCCTGCGACCGACGGCAGCTGCGACCTTGAAACCTATCGGCTCGCGCGCCACGGTGCCGGGTACAGCCCGCAGGGCGGGCTGCGCATCTCGGCGAACGGATTGGCGCGGATCGGGGTCATGCTGCTGCGCCGCGGTGACGCTTTCCTGAAACCGGCCAGCCTCGCGCGCCTGGAGGCGATGACGCCCGTTCGACCCGCGACCGGCGAGGGGACGGGCGGATTTTTCTGCGAATATGGCGCCGCGATGCACAGCACCGGAAGCGGCGCGGCGACCGGGCCGGGATGCCGCGACGACCTGTTCGGTGACGGGCGACGCCGCCTCGGCCATTCGGGCGATGCTTACGGATTGCGCTCGGGGCTTTGGTACGACCTTGAAGCGGGCACCGGCACTGCCTATTTCGTGACCCAGGTGCCGCAGGGACAGAAGGGGAGGCGTTCCGCGTATAGCGCGGCGGAGGAAGAACTGGTCGATGCGGCGCTGACCGCGCCGACCGATACCAGCCCTCTTGCCAGCCCCGCCGACGGACACTAGGGCAATTTCCAACATTCACGGCTTAGTCAGAAAAGGAATAGCGCATGAGCGATTCGGCCGAAAAGGTTAAGAAGATCGTCGTCGAACATCTGGGCGTCGAAGCCGACAAGGTTACCGAAGAAGCGAGCTTCATCGATGATCTGGGCGCCGACAGCCTCGACATCGTCGAACTGGTGATGGCGTTCGAAGAAGAATTCGGTGTCGAAATCCCCGACGACGCGGCGGAAAAGATCGCCACCGTCAAGGACGCGATCGACTATATCGAAGCGAACAAGGGCTAAAGCGGCCCGGTCCGGCATCGCCGGACGCGGCGGCGACGCTGCCCACGCGTTTCCGGCTTCCCGGTCCCGAGCGCTCGCGTGCAGGGGCCGGGAAGCTTTTTTTATGGCCCAACGCTCGTTAGAAGCGCGCCAACAGATTTGATGCGGGCACCTGCCGGGGCAGGCGCCGACGAAAGGACAGACTATGCGCCGCGTTGTGGTGACGGGATTGGGTTTGGTGACGCCGCTGGGCGGTGACGTAGAAACCACATGGGCCAATTTGCTCGCAGGCAAATCGGGCGCCGGGACGATCACCCATTTCGACGCGTCGGACCAGAAATGCACGATCGCGTGCGAGGTCAAGGGACCGGACCATGAATATGGCTTCGACCCCGGCAAGCGCGTCGACCACAAGGTGCAGCGCCAGGTCGACCCCTTCATCATCTATGGCATCGACGCTGCGGGCCAGGCGATCGAGGATGCGGGCCTCGAGGACATGACCGACGCGATGAAGCTGCGCGCCGGCTGCTCGATCGGATCGGGCATCGGCGGTCTGCCGGGAATCGAAAGCGAAAGCCTGTTGCTCGCCGAAAAGGGTCCGGGCCGCGTGTCGCCCCACTTCGTCCACGGCCGCTTGATCAACCTGATCTCGGGTCAGGTCAGCATCAAATACGGCCTGCAGGGGCCGAACCATGCCGTCGTCACCGCCTGTTCGACCGGCGCCCACTCGATCGGCGATGCGGCGCGGATGATCCGCGACGACGACGCCGACATCATGCTCGCGGGCGGCGCCGAGGCGACGATCTGTCCGATCGGCATCGCCGGTTTCGCGCAGGCGCGCGCGCTCAACATGAGCTATAACGACCGCCCCGAAGCGGCGAGCCGCCCCTATGACAAGGACCGCGACGGCTTTGTGATGGGCGAGGGCGCGGGTGTCGTGGTGCTCGAGGAATATGAGCATGCCAAGGCGCGCGGCGCGAAAATCTATGCCGAAGTCGTCGGCTACGGCCTGTCGGGCGATGCCTATCACGTCACCGCGCCGCATCCCGAAGGCTTTGGCGCCTACCGCTCGATGGAAATGGCGCTGAAGAAAGCGGGCATGACCCCGGCCGACATCGATTATATCAACGCGCATGGCACCTCGACGATGGCCGACACGATCGAACTGGGCGCGGTGAAGCGCCTGTTCGGCAATGCGATCGGCGACGTGTCGATGAGCTCGACCAAATCGGCGATCGGGCATCTGCTCGGCGGTGCCGGCGCGGTCGAGACGATCTTCTGCATCCTCGCGATCCGCGACCAGATCGTCCCGCCGACGCTCAACCTCGACAATCCCGACGAAGGCACCGATGGCGTCGACCTGGTCCCGCACACGGCCAAGAAGCGCCCGGTGAAGGCGGCGCTGAACAACAGCTTCGGTTTCGGTGGTACCAATGCGAGTGTGATCGTGAAGGCGGTCGACTGATAAACAGCGTCATTGCGAGCGAAGCGAAGCAACCCAGGGCGTGACAAGCCGCTCTGGATTGCTTCGCTTCGCTCGCAATGACGAACTAAAACCTCTTTCCTACATTATTCCGTCATGCTCTATCTCTCTTATCGCCGTGTTCGTGAGCTAAAGAGACAAAGGTGACATCCTGAACGCGCAATTGCGCAACTTTTGTCACTTTAGGGACAATATTGGGAGAAACTGGTGTACCCGTTCCGCTGGCTGACGATCGCGATCTTTGCCCTCCTGCTCGCCGCCTGTTCGCCCGGTGCGCCGAAGGATGCGGAAATCGTGATTCCGCAGGGCGCGAGCATCGCAAAAGCAGGCGAGATCCTTGAGGACGCCGGTGTGGTTTCCGCTTCCAGCTTTCGCAACGAAGCGCGTTTTTTCGGCTCCGACGATCCGATCAAACCCGGCGAATACAAGATCGAACAGGGGATGGACGCGGGCGACATCCTCGCATTGTTCCAGTCGGGCAAGACGATCCAGCGACTGGTGATGATCCCCGAAGGAATGCCGTCGATCATGGTGTGGGAGCGGCTGATGGCCGAAAAGCGGCTGACCGGGACGATCCCGGTTCCCGCCGAAGGCAGCATCCTGCCCGACAGCTATGCCTTCACCACCGGCGAAAGCCGCGCTGCGGTGGTCAAACGGATGCAGGCCGCGATGGACAAGGCGTTTAACGAGCTGTGGGCCAAACGCACCCCGCGCACCGCCGCGAAGGACCGCAATCAGGCGATTACGCTCGCCTCGATCGTCGAAAAGGAAACCGGCGTTCCCGCCGAACGGCGCACCGTCGCCGGGGTCTATACCAACCGGCTGGCGGTGGGCATGCGGCTGCAGGCCGACCCGACGATCATCTATCCGCTCACCAAGGGCAAGCCGCTCGGTCGCCGGATATTGCGCTCCGAAATTCAGGCCGTGAATGGCTATAACACCTACAGCATGGCCGGGCTGCCACAGGGGCCGATCGCCAATCCGGGCAAAGCGTCGATCGCCGCGGTGCTCGATCCCGCCCCGACCGACTATCTCTTCTTCGTCGCGAAAGGCGACGGCGGCCATATCTTTGCGCGCACCCTGTCCGAACATAATGCCAATGTGCAGCAATGGTACCAGCTACGGCGCGACCGCGGCGAGATGGAGTAGCCGCTGGACCCGTCATCATCGTCATCCCGGCCGAAGCCAGGATCTCGACATTGCGATTCAACGCCAGGGCGAGATCCCGGCCTCGGCCGCGATAACGGAGAAAGTGCATGGTTATGCGGCATGTTTCGGGCCTGATCGTTTTTGCTTCCTTGCTCACCGCCTGCATGGCCGGCGGCGGCAGCGCGGCCGAACAATCCGCCGGTGAAATTCGCATCGAGGCCGGGCCGCGCCTTGGCGCCCCGCGCGCGACGCACCAACTGGTTGCCGCAGGGGAGGGGCGCTTGCTCGCAATCGGCGGCTGCGTTCGCTCGGGATGCGAGGCCGGTCCCGCAAGCGCGACGGTCGACGTCATCGACGCGCAAAGCATGGAACTGGTCGGCAGCGGCACCCTTCTGGCCCAGCGCGTTCAACCGTCCGCGGTTGCACTACCCGACGGACGCGTCCTGATTCTGGGCGGCTGGGTCGGTGGGCGCGTTGCGGCGACCACCGAAATCTTTGACCCCGCGACGAACCGGTCGGTGGCGGGACCGGCGATGGCGGTGCCGCGCAACGCGCCTGCGGTGGCGCGCCTTGCCGATGGGCGCATCCTGATCGCAGGCGGCTATGATGGCGGCGATGTGCGCACCGACGCTGAAATCTTTGACCCCGCCACGGGCCGTATGACGTCGACCGGATCGATCGGTACGGCAAGGAGCGGCGCGACGGCGACCCTGCTGACCGACGGGCGCGTGTTGATTGTCGGAGGCGGACGGCCCGATCGGGCGCCGACGCGCGCGCTGGCGAGCGCGGAAATATTCGACCCGGCGACCGGACGTTTCAGCCCCGCGGGACAGTTGGCGCAGGGGCGTTACAAACATGGCGCGCTCCGCCTTGCGGACGGCGATGTGCTGATCGTCGGCGGTTCCGATGCGCGCGACTATGACGGCAAGCTGCGCTCGGTCGAGCGCTTCGATGTCGCGGCGGGGCGCTTTGTCCCCGCCGGGAACCTTGCCGATCCGCGGTTCAAGATCGCCGACGGGCTGTTGTTGCTGCCGGGAAACAGGGTGCTGGTGGCGGCGGGCGGCATCACCCCCGAAATCTTTGACGTCGCCAGTGGCACCGGCGCGCGCCTTGACTATGACCTCGGTGGTCAGTGGAATTATATGACGCTCGTCCGCGCCGACGCGCGCACCGCGCTGCTCGCGGGTGGCTACCGCGAAGGGCGCATCGAGCCGACCGACCAAAGCTGGATCATCCACTTGCCAAAGGGCTGATATGACCACCGCCAAACTTTTCTTCCATGGTGTCCCCGACAGCCCGGCGATCTGGCGTCCGTTGCTGGCCGCGCTCGACTTGGGCGAAACCCCGGTCGCGGTACCGGCGCTCCCCGGCTTCACCGCACCGTTGCCCGCTGGGTTCGCCGCCACCAAGGAAGCCTATGCCGAATGGGCAATCGGGCAGGCCGAGGCCTTGTTTGCCGCCCACGGCCCGATCGACATCATCGGCCATGACTGGGGCGCGCTCATTGCGCAGCGGGTGGCGATGCTGCGCCCCGATCTGCTGCGCAGCTGGGCGATCTCGAACGCGGTGATCGATCCCGACTATCGCGGACACCGCGTCGCGCGGATCTGGAACACCCCCGTCCTCGGCGAAATCTTCATGGCGCTGAGCCAGCCCGCCAAACTTGCCGAAGGTCTGGCGGCGCAGGGGATGCCAGCTGACATCGCCGCCGAAGAAGCCGAGCAGTGGAAGAACAAGGACAAGCGCCGCGCAATCCTGAAACTCTATCGCTCAGCCAAGGGGCTAAGTTTCGAGCATGACTGGGCGCGCGATATCGACAAATTGCCTGCCCGGGGCGCGTTGATCTGGGGCGCCGAAGATCCATATGTCCAACTGTCGGTCGCGCAGCGTTTCAGCGCCAACACCGGCATCCCGCTCGCCGTCATCGACGGGGCAGGGCATTGGGCGATCGCGGAGCGGCCGACAGAGGTTGCGGCGGCGTTGCATCGCTTTTGGGCAGAACACTGATCGTCTGACTCAATCAACATAAGTGGCCAACTCGATTTGACCTGCGCGGGCGGGTCTGCTCTTGGTGCGCCGCACAAAAATCCCCACAGAAAGGATTCTCTCCCATGATCAATCAACCCGTTCCCGCCGTGACCCTCAAGACGCGCGTCCGCGACGAGGCCGTCGACGGCCCGAACCCGTTCCGCTGGCAGGATGTCGACACCGGCGAAGCCTTTGGCACCGGCCGCCACATCCTGTTCGGCCTGCCCGGCGCCTACACCCCGACCTGCTCGAACGAACAGTGCCCGGGCTTCGAGCGCCTCTATGGCGATTTCGTCGCCGAAGGCGTCACCGACATTCATTGCATCAGCGTCAACGACGCGTTCGTGATGTATAATTGGGGCAAGAGCCTGGGCGTCCAGAACGTCAAGATGGTCCCCGACGGCTCGGGCGCCTTCACGCGCCGCATGGGCATGCTGATCAACAAGGACCATGTCGGTTTCGGTATGCGCAGCTGGCGCTACACTGCGATCGTCGACGACGGCATCGTCGTCCAGATGTTCGTCGAACCCGGCATCAACGACGTTGGCACCGACGCCGATCCCTATGTCGAATCGACCCCCGAAAAGGCGCTCGAATGGGTGAAGGCGAACCCGTATCGCGGCAAGCTGTCGCAGGCGGCCTGATCCAATAGGCGGCCCGGCCATCCCCCCTCCCGATCGGGCCGCTGGCGCCGCACCCATCATCGTTACCGCGACGATGGGTGCGGCCGACCAGCGATATTTCGACCATCTGCGCGCGGCGCATTTCCCGCCCGATCGCAACTATCTGAACGCGCATATCACGCTGTTTCACCAGCTGCCGCCGTCGGCGCTGGGCGAACTCGACGGACTGATCCGCCGCATCGCTGCCGACACGCCGCCGCCCGCCGCGCGGGTGCGCGAGCTGTATTCGCTTGGGCAGGGAGTCGCCTATCGCATCGACAGCCCCGACCTGCTCGCCATCCGCGAGCGGATTGCCGATCATTTCACTGGTATGCTGACCGCGCAGGATCGAGGCACGCCGCGCCTTCACATCACCGTCCAGAACAAGGTGACCGCCAGCGCGGCCCGCGCGCTGCTCGCCGAACTGGCCGCCGATTTCGCGCCGCGCCCGCTCGCGATCACCGGCCTCGCCGCGCACCACTATCGCGGCGGGCCATGGGAAGCGGCCTTCGCACGGAATTTTCGCGGCCCGCGCACATGATATTGACCAGGGGCGAGAGCCTGCCTATAGGCGCTGCTCGCCCGTCGCGGCGGCCCCTTGGGGCGGAGTAGCTCAGCTGGTTAGAGCAGCGGAATCATAATCCGCGTGTCGGGGGTTCGAGTCCCTCCTCCGCTACCAGTCGCAAACCCCTTCAAAACCTCGCATTTCGGCAGTTTTCTGCCATTCGTCGAGGTCGTTCCAATGATGACATTTGCCTGTCCAGAAGTGAGTTATTCGGACAACTCACGTCAGATTTGGACCCGTTTGGACACAACTTTCGCGAGAATTTTCGCGAGTGTTTCATGGCCTCGATCACCACGAGGTTATCATGAGCAAGAGTGTAATTCTGACCCCCGCGCATATCGACCGGCTGAAGAGTGGTTCCCTGTCCGACCGGGAGGTTCCCGGTCTTGCTATTGTCGTACCTGGTCTCGCCAGGAAGCAGTGGCGCTTCAAGCGCTGTGTTGCGGGCACCAAGAAGACGGTCGAGCTGATTTTGGGGTGCTACCCTGCCTTCTCGATTGATGAGGCGCGCGCGTGGGCAGCGCCGCTCAGCAGGGCGGTCGCGCGCGGCAAGGATCCCCGGGAGATCAAGCGAGCGGACGAAGCGAGAGCGATGTCCATTGCCTCGGCGCATGCCATTTATATGGACGCCATGCGCCGACCTCTTCGAGACGATCCGCCCGCCTCGCGATCAAAAGGAGGTCACTGCCGCGCGAGGCGAGGCGGTCGGCATAAGCGGCGCCAATGCCGGAGGATGCCCCCGTGACGATGCTGAGCTTAGATGTCAGTAATCTCGGCAGCGAGCTGGGCCTTGACCGCGCCGTGCACGCGGGCCTCGCGCGCGAGGATATGATACCCGCGGGTATCTTCTTGCTCGGCTGCTTTCTTGAGCTGGCCCTTCGTCATTCCGCTCACCAGCACGTCGCCTGAACCTGCAAAGCTGGCGGCGGGAAGCGTCGCGGTGCGGTTACCGACCTCGACGGTCACGGCCTCGACCACACCGCGCCCGGTTTGACGCAGTTCCTGCACATAACCGATCACTTTGCCGCGCGGGTCGGTGACGGGCATGCCGGGTGCGACGGCAAACATGCCGTTACCGCTCGCCGCGCCGCTGCCCGCAGCGGCTAACTGGCCAAGGCTTCCCTGGAAGCTGCCCGCGGCCGAGCCGGCGCCGCTGGCACTGCCTGAGACGTTTGACAGCGCGCCGCCGGCCCGGTCGCGGACAGTCCCGACCGCGCCGCGTGCGGTGCCGGTCGCGGTCGAAGCGGTGTCCCGTGCGGTGCCGGCTACACCGCGGGCAGTCTGGCCCACGAAATCGGTGCCGACCGCTTGCGCTTCGAGGCTGCCGCTGCCTGAGGCGCCGCCCGAACTGGCGGCGTTGCCGCCCAGGTTGTTACCGAGCAGGTCGGCGTTACCATTGGCCGAGCCCTTGCCGTTTGCATCGGCGCTACCGTTACCCTGGACGCGGCCCGAGCGGCGATCGACGCGGGCGTCGCCGCGGCCGGAGCCGGTGAGGTCGCCCGCTGTCCCGAGCGTGCCGCCGATCCGCTCGGTCGGGTTGCCGAGCGTGCCGCCCAGCGTTCCGCCCAAATTGCCGCCGAGCCCGCCGTTGCCGCCGAGCAGCTGCGCCGAGACAGGGGCCGAAAACGCCATGGCCGAAGCGGCAAGTGCGAGGGCCGAGGTGAAAAGTCGATGTGCCATTGTGCTTCTCCTTCGTCTTGCGGCCCGGATACGCGTAAAATCGTTGTAGAAGATCGCCTGATCGACACCAGCAAAGCGAGGCCGGGCCACCATCTGGGATAACCGGACGGCGACAGAGCCCCAATGGCATCAACAAGGCGTCGTAAAAGCGCCCCGCTCTCGCAAGGTCGCTAACACCTACGGTTACATGGCTAAACATTCGCTCTTTCATTGGGCGGCGGAAAGCTTGTTTCTCTCGCCACCCCCCCCCGATTTCCGCCAGCGGGTCCCGTCGAGGGCATTAATCTCAGCATAGGTCACAGCCTGCGGCTCGCGCACAAAAAAGCGGACAGGTCGTTAGCCGGAAAGGGGGCGGGCACCTGATAGAGCATGTCCCCAACGAACCCACGATGATAGGTTCCATGGTTTACAACGTGCAGCAGCATTTCCGCGCGGGTCATCGCTCCCGCGCCGCCCTCCACGAATTGAAATCGGACCATTTCGCCAAGTGCCGCGTCGGTGAGCTCGCTGGCATAGGAGATATACCACTGATCCATCCCCTGAACCATCTGCCAGAGGTCCGTGAGGTTTGGGGTCTCATCGGTGTTGCGTGCGACATAGCCATGGTCCCGGCTCTCCAGATGAGCGCGGAAAATGTCGTCGATGACGTAGACGTGGTTCAAGGTGCGGACGATATTGCCGAACCGCGTCGCCCTTGAAACCAGCGCCTCGTCACCGGGCAGCGCAAGAATGGCTGGAAAGGTTATGCCGTTCGCCCATGCCTTGTAGCGAAGGAGAAGGCGCACCAGGTCGCCCGAAGCTGGCGAGAGATTTGACAATTCCGGCGCGCCGGAGGCGAAAGGGGTTGAAATTCCCTCGCCGTGCCGGGCTCTCGACGGGACAGCATTCGCCTCGATCATGGCATCGCTCTTTCCAGCTTCATGGTTGTCGACGCTTGCTCGGCATGAGATTAACCGCGAGCCCAGACACGATCGCCAATGCTGCCAGCAGTTTCCAAGCCGGCATAGGCTCGGCGAGGTACCAGGCCGACGCGCCAAGTCCGAACACAGGGACCATCAAGCCCAGCGGTGCAACCCGCGCAGCAGGATGCCGGCCGAGCAGCCAGTTCCAGGCGGCATAGCCGAACAACGCATTACCGAATGCCTGCCATAGCACCGTCGCCCATCCCGCGGCCGTTGCCGCGCCAATTGCGCGAACCGCCGCGCCCGGCCCCTCGATCAGCAGCGACGCCAGAACGAGTGGGACGACCGAGAAGAGGTTGCTCCATACGACCAGCGCGACGGCGTTGATCGCACCGGCGCGGCGCGCGACGATATTGGCTGCTCCCCACGCCAGCGCGGCACCAAGCACCAGCAAGATTCCGAAATAGCTGGTGCCGTCGCCGGTATTGAAAAGTGCGAGGCCAACGCCGACGGCGCAGATCGAGAGACCCAAACAGTTCCGCCCGGACAAATGCTCCCTGCTCACAAGGACGGCGAGACCGACCGTAAAAAACGCCTGGGTCTGGATCAGCACCGATGCAAGACCCGGCGAAATATGGCCCGACATCGCATAGAGCATCAGTCCGAACTGGCCGACCCCGATAAGGAGGCCGTAGCCCGCAACCGTCGCCAGCGAGGCTTGGGGCCATCGGAAAAATAGGAGCAACGGAACCGAGGCCAGAAAGAAGCGCAGCGCCGCGAAAGTAAAAGGTGGGAATTCTGCGAGCCCCTGATGGATCACGACAAAATTCGTGCCCCAAATCGCTACGACCAGCGTCGCGAGAAGAAAATGCGCTAGGGGCAGACGCTCCAAGGCAGGTGCCGCGGTGTCCGCAACGGAGCTCAGCGGCGGTCCCGCGAATGCCGCAAGCTCGGCGACTGACGGGACGTCCTGCAGGTCGGGCTCAGTGTTCGCCATGGCGACAAACTCGCTGGTCGCGGATAGTCGGCGCAGCGCTCCGGAATGGCATCGCCGCCGCTTCGCACTTGTGACGGATTTTTTCGCTCGCTCGCACGCATGTCGTGGATCGCAGAAAGGTCATTTGCGGCGCGCCGCGGCAAGCGTCGCCTCGACTTCCATGATCGCATCGACGATTGCTTGCGGCTTGTCGATCTGGATATTGTGACTTGCTCCGTCAATTACACGGTGCACACCGCTGCGAGATAGCCTGGCCGTGAGCCGGTGCAGATGCACGCCTGCCGCCTGATCCATTTCTTCGAGGGGGTCGCCGCGACCATAGTCTCCGTGCGTGAGCACGATGAGAGGTTTGCGCCCGAACACGCCCTGCTTGAACAGACGTGCGTACACGGGATCGCCCTGCGCGTTGCCATAGACGCTATACAGGATCTCGGACGACTGGGCGCGCTGGTATGCTGATGTCACCTGGATGCGTTGCCTTTCGGTGGCAATGACCGGTCCAAGCGGCGTGCGGACAGGATCGGAACAGCGGCGATACGCGATCGAGGTCGGATCCATTGGCATGTCGCCTGCCAGACGCGCGCAGTCACGATAGCGGTCGAGCAACCAGCCTAGCCATGCGTTGTCGAGTAGTTCACCGCGCGCCAATGTCAGCTGATCATATTTGGTTGTCAAAAATCGTCGGCTCCGCTCGGACTGCCGCTCTTCGGCCGGGTCGACCAGCACCATTCCCGCGACGTCATCAGGATAGAGGGCAGCATAGAGCTTGACGTTGAACCCGCCCAGCGAGTGGCCGACCAGAATTAACGGGGTCTGCAATTTTGCAGCGACGATGAGCGCGCGCATGTCCTCGGCAATGGCGCCGGGTGTGCGTGGCAGCATCGCCGGATCGCTGTAGCCAAGGCCCGCGCGGTCATAGGCACAGGCTTTCAGTTTCGTAGCGACGAGCGGTTGCACCAAGGCCCAAATCACCGACCAGTCGCTGCCGCCCGCTTCTAGCAGCACCGTGCGATCGCCAGATCCCATGCAATGCATGTTCAGCGTTCGCCCACCGATGTCGACCCTCTGGTGCGGGATGACAAAGAGCTTGGCAACTTCATCCGGCAACGCGGCTGCCGCTGGCGTCGCAGCAACGGCGTCGGCTGGAGGAGAAACGGCAAGCGCACCAGCGGTTACCAGGCCAGCCGCCGCGCTTCGGAAATTTGCAATCAACATTCGTTTGAGTCGCATAGATAAGTCGTTCCCATTTGCGGCACTATAGTCGGCGGGAGCGTGGCCACGGGCCAGTGGCAGAAGCGCCATTTAATGTGGCTCATCGGCCATTTTCGAGCGTCGGGATTCCAGAACTTAGGTGTTCATCTGCAAGGCTTCGCGGTCGTCGGCAGGCACAATAGGAGCGGCCTCCCCAGCCGGTAGCTCTAAAAAATGCGTTGGCTTGGACGTCGCAAGCGATGTCACGACGCGGCTTTCGCTATCTTGCAACAATGCATCAGGCGGCTCCGTGGCAAGAACGACCAATTATTTGTCTATTTCGCCACTGGCGGTTATTGTCGGCTCTGCTTAGGCGCCACCGGTGGCAGCAAAAGGAGCCGGATGATTGTCAGTGCCTATATCCCGGTGTGCTTCCGTGCCGAAGCGTTGGACGGCATGTGGCGCTAATCTTGCTCGGCGACGCGCTCATGCTGAGCTGTCGGTGAGAGAACTGCGAGCACTACATTCGAAAAGAATGTCGATCGGAGATATTGCGTGGCTCGAGGAATATGCTCTGCATCGCATGCCCGCACGGTCCGTGCGCGTCAGCAAGCTGGGTAATGCAGGCGGCGCGGGCTTCGCTGCAACGCAACCAGCGCGAATCAAGGCGGCTCCACGCGCCAATCGGGGTTCTGGCGAAGGCAACTGTGAGATCCAGCGACGGAAAAGCCCAATCTCGATAAGGAAATTCGGCGCAAATTCCACTGCCGAAGTCGGCGGCAGCAACCATGGCAGCGACAGGGCTCGTCGCGCGCCCTTCCAGCAGTGGCACGTTGAGGCGGAACCAGACCGACGCGGGCTGCAATCGCTCGAACCCGCCTCGTTCGGGGATGATCGTGAACAGCGAAGCGAACTTGCTTGGCATCGGATCATGCGCAGCCTCGTCGGGTTCGACTGCTTCAGCGCCATCTGCTCCCCCTTGATCCCTAACCTTCAGAAATGTTGCGCGGACGAGCCGCCTCTCACCTACCAGAAGCTCAAGATCAATGAGGTCAAGTCGCTTGCCTTCGCGAAGCTTGCGCTGCGCGAGTCGAAGCGGCTCCCCCACCGGCACGGGGCTCAGCAAATCGATACTTACGCGCGCGATCGACATTGGAACGGCGCTTGGAGACTCGTCTGCGATTTGCGCGAGCAACGCGGCAGGTGCGCCGCCGTGACAATATTCACGGCTCCAAGGACCCGCCGCGCAGTCACCCGCAACGTAGCAGTTCGTATCAACCTGGTGAAAAATCGCCTTTGGGCTGCCGCTCCCGCACATCTCCGCCACCAGATTCCCCCTCAATCCTAGAGTTCAGGTCATCAGGATGAGAAGCGGCTGACAGGATAACCAGTGGCATCAACGCCAATCTTGAAGGAGATTTCGACATTCTCGCCACCACCGTTCTAATTCTCGACGGCGCGCTCGCCTCGAGCGTTGCGATCACGATCGACGTTTTCGCAATGGCAAACCGCAAATGCATTGCGGCCGGCCGAACACCCGCATTTGACGTACGACTGACCGGCTCTGGCGCCCATCTTTTTCGTCCGTTCCTGGCGTTTCCGGAGGCCACGCACATCTCCCCTCAGCTTTTGGTCATTCCCGCGCAAGGCTTCTCAAAGTCGGAGTCATATGAAGATCGGCTCAAAGAAGCAGATGCCCTGCTGGCTCGGCACGAAATTCTGGCCGCCGCTCACGCCGGCGCCGAGGTGGCCAGCTCGTGCACGGGAACGCTTCTGCTTGCCAGTACGGGACTGCTCGATGGAAGGGCTGCAACAACTGCGTGGTGGCTTGCGCCTGAGTTTCAGAAACTTTTTCCTGCGGTGGAGCTGAACACGAGCGATCTAATTGTCGATGATGGGCTATTCACGACGGCCGGAGCGGCAATGGCCCAGATGGATCTCATGGTCGGGCTAGTGGCACGGCATGCAGGCGGCGAGATCGCGGAAGCTTGCGCACGGACGATGGTGCTGGACGAGCGACGCTCGCAGGTGCCCTACATGGCAATTGGCCTGCTCGCTGCCAGCAGCGAAAGCGTTGCCCGCGCGACCGCTTGGGCCCGCACCAGGTTGCACGAAGATATTTCGGTGCGAGAGCTTGCGACGGCCGTGGGACAAAGTACTCGCACTTTTGCACGCCGGGTCCATGCCGCCACGGGCATGTCGCCAATCCGTTTCCTGCAACAACTGCGGATGGAACGCGCCATCGAAATGCTCGAAACAACAAGTCTGCCGTTCGAGGAAGTGGCCTACCGCGTTGGCTATCGCGACCCGTCCACCTTGCGCGCGGTAATACGTCAACGGGTCGGTATTGGGCCTCGCGAACTGCGTCATCGTGCGCGATCCGCCAGCGCGGCAAAATCAGTCAGGAGCCGCAGCGAGGCGGCGTAAGCCGCATTGGTGGCGAAAGGCACTGCGAAATTGTCAAACCCGGCGCTGGTCTCGCCGCGGCGCGGCGTCAAGTTGACCGCCGAGGAGAAGTCCATGTCCATCAATACTATACCGCTTCGCGTCGAGCTCGACGACTTCGAAGCGATTGAACTTACCTTCGATGACGTCGCCAAGCGTGTGTGGACGGCGGGCGAAGGTCCGGCAGTCATCATTATGACCGAGATGCCGGGTATTAGCCCGCATGTGCTGCGCTTCGCCCGATGGGTGCGCGATGCCGGTTTTTCCGTGTGGCTTCCTTCGTTATTTGGCCAAGACGGCTCGATACCGACCGCGGACGAAGGAGCGCAGGTATTTCGCTCAGCCTGTGTTTCGGCGGAGTTTCGAGCGCTTGGCGGGGGCGCGTCGAGCCCAGTCACCCGCTGGCTCATGGCGCTGGCCCGTCATGCGCATAGTGTATGCGGCGGTCCGGGCGTCGGCGCGATCGGCATGTGTTTTACCGGCAACTTCGCGCTGACGATGATGCTCGAGCCTGCAGTTCTTGCACCCGTACTTTGTCAGCCTTCGCTGCCGCTCGACAACCCAGGCGGTCTTGAAATTTCGCCCGCCGAGCTCGCGGAAGTTCGTGCTCGACTGGACCGAGAGGGACGCAAGGTGCTTGCCTACCGCTTTAAGGGCGACGCTTTTTGCCGAGCTGAGCGCTTCACCGCCTATCGCGAGGCGCTGGGATCGCACTTTGTCGAACGCGTCCTCCCGGATCAAGCGGCCAACACCGACGTCCCGCCCTTCTTCGCCTCGCATGTACCGACGCCGCACAGTGTGGTGACCGTCCATCTCATCGATAGCGAAGGCGAGCCCACGATCAAAGCACGCGACGAGATTATCGATTTCCTGAAGCTAAACTGCGAAGTCGATTGACCATGCCTGACGCCCAATCCCTTCGCGAACTCGTCGGCGGGTGTCTGTGCGGCGCTGTCCGATATTTGGCCCACGGACGCCGCGACCGCGCCTATGCTTGCCATTGCACCGAATGTCAGACGCGGAGCGGTAGCGCCTTCGCGATGATGCTTCCAGTCGCCGCTGCCGGATTTCGCGTCAACGGAGAAACCCGGCCGGTACCGCAGGAAGAGGCCAATGACATCATCGCGACCCTTCATGTTTGCCCCGAATGCCTGACACGCTTGTACACCGAAAATCCGCTATGGCCGGACCTCGTGATCCTGCGCGCAGGAACGCTTGACGACAGCGCTTCGGCGTCGCCTGCCTTTCATCTCTGGGTACAAAGCAAGCAACATTGGCTCGATCTCCCAGCCGATGTTCCGCGATATGCGACCCAGCCGACGAACCCTGCCGAGTGGCGAAGGTTGATGCGATGAGAGGATGCTGACGCATGCCGACCTACAGCTTTGAAACTGTCGATGTTTTTACGGACAAGGTTTTCGGCGGCAATCCGCTTGCCGTTTTCCCCGACGCACGAGGCCTATCAACAGAGCAGATGCAGGCTCTTGCGGCCGAAATGAATTACAGCGAGACGAGTTTCGTATTGCCGCCTGACAATCCAGCGAACACGGCCCGCGTCCGGATATTCAATCGCACCAGCGAGATGCCCTTTGCAGGCCACCCCAATGTCGGCACGGCATGTGTGTTAGCACGGCTGGCGCCGACAATCGGCCACGTCCTCCGCTTCGAGGAAATCTCGGGCCTCGTCGAGGTCAGGCTTCTTCCGAACGGCGGAGCCGAAATCGACGCGCCCCAGCCGCTACGGATTCTGGACATACTGTCGCCCGCCGCCGTCGCGAGTTGCTTGTCGTTGAAGCCGAGCGATATCGATCTCGCGATCCACGGGCCCGTCCGGGCGACGGTCGGCATTGAATTCATCCTGGTCGCCGTCGCATCCGACGCGCTGGGGCACGCCGTTCCCGACTTGAACGCCTTTCGCATGCTCGCTGATTCTCAGCCCGAACTTGGCGGCCGATTGTCGATCTTTTTTTATTGCCGCGAAGACCGAGACATTCGCGCCCGCATGTTTGCGCCGCTGGCTGGCACATGGGAAGATCCAGCGACGGGCAGCGCCAACGCAACGCTGGCCGCTCTGCGACTTTCGCTGACTGATGACTGCGAAATCGCATACAAGGCGGAGCAAGGTGTAGAAATGGGCCGACGGAGCGAACTCGTTGTGCGGGCTTGGCGTGCCGAGGATGGTATTCGCGCTTCCGTCGCCGGCAATTGCCGATCGGTGTTTAGCGGTACTGTGACGCTTTAAGAACATCTCGGTAGCTTTTCCGCGTTGCCGGACAGTCTCCGACATTCCCTCGACGATTCTTCCCCAAAGATTTTGACGTCCGAATGGAGAATCGCATCGCGCGCTCACCCCATCTTTGTACGGAATCCGACCGTCGCCGCGACTGAGGCATCGCCGTTTATTGGCTTCGCGATCGCGAGCATCCAGCGCATTGCGCATTCTACATTCTACTGGCCAGCTCGCGAGGGTTTACCTGCTGCGGGTGTCCGGCTGAGCGGGGCTCATAACCTGCGAGACGGCTACATGAGCGCCGCGGGCCGGTACGACCGCTGGACCTGGCCGATTGGAACTGATGGCCTACCAAGGCGAATTTCGAAGAGCAGACGAGCCATGCGCGCTCCCCATCGTGGAGCTAGAAGAACTAGAATCGTCGACCAATCTCAGGTACGTCCGAGCGTCATTATATGGAGCGTGTTCGTGAATCCCGCACTCAGAGCTGCGCTCGAAATGATTCTAGATATTGATGAACGGGCGGGCGTGTTTGACCGGGAAGCCGACGGGGGCGGATATCGGTCGCAGGAACTGGAAGATGCTCTCGAAATAGTTCGTCAAGAGATCAGGCCCGATCCGAGCAAGTTAACCCCTTCTCCAGTCGGAAAAGGCCGTTAGCGGTCTGCCGACTTTATTGCTGGAACAGGCGAAAGGCGACAGAGATTTAGCTCCAGACAACGACCTCTTGGTACCCGACGCACCTGTCATGATCGGCCGCAACGGCCCCTATCAGCTAGCCGCCCAGCGCCAGCCACAATAGCAACCGGGCCCGCCGCGCTTCGCCGACGGCGATCGCCGCGCGCTCGCCCGCACCATCGGCTTGCCGCCGCGCATCGAGCACCGCCGAAAAGTCGACCAGCCCGGCGCGAAAGCGGCTTGCCGTCAAACCATCGCTGCGCGCCAAGAGCGCCGCTTCCTGCGTCGCGGCCGCAGCGCGCGCGTCGGCAGCTGCGATCAATCGGTACGCCGACTCGGCATCGCCGAGCGCGTCGAACACCGCCGAGCGATATTGCTGAAAGGCGAGCTTCTTGTCCGCCGCCGCGCCGTCGATTTCGGCCGAGATGCGCCCGAAATCGAACAGCGGTCCGGCGATCGCAGCGGCGAGCGAGCCGATGATCGAATCGCTGTCGAACAACTGGCCCGGGCTGAACGCCAGCAGGCCGAGCGTGCCAGACAAAGTAAGGCGCGGAAACCGCCGCGCGGCGGTCGCCGCCAGATCGGCGTCGGTCGCGGCCAGTCGCGCCGCTGCGGCAACAATATCGGGACGACGGACCAGCAAATCCGACGGTAGCGCAGCCGCCGCCGATGGTAATTCTGGCGCGCTGCCCGGCATGGCCAACTGCGCCTCGACCCAGGCGGCGTCGCGTCCGGTCAACGTCACCAGTCTCCCGATGATTGCCCCGCGTTCGGTGCCAAGCGCCGCGAGGCGGCTCCGCGAGGCGCTCGCCACGCTCTCGGCGCGCACGCGGTCGGCGCCGGGCGTGAGGCCCGCCTTCGCCCGGGCTACGGCCAAGGTGATCAACCGTTCGGTCGAAGCCAAGTCGCGCGACAGGGCAGCCGCGCGGGCGTCGAGGCTCCGCCAATCGATCGCCAGCGAGGCCAGGTCGGCGATCAGCGCGATGCGAACCGCGTCGGCGTCGGCCGTCGCGGCATCAAGCCGTAACGACGCGGCGCGCTGTTCGGACCGCAAGCGACCGAAGATGTCCGGATCCCAGCGCGTGCTAAGCGAAGCACCATAGGCCGTCTGATCGGGATCGATCGAAACACCGGGTGGCAGGCTCGCCCCGATGCTGCCGAGATTGCTGCGGCTCGTTTCGACTGAGGCCAACGCATCCAGCTGCGGCGCGCGTTCGGCGCGGGCGCGGCGGGCCGCGGCGCGGGCGCGCTCGATCCGCGCTGCGGCCTCACCGAGCGACGGGGCATCGGCGATGGCCGCCGATTGCAACGCCAGGAAAGCCGGATCTTCGCTCGGCAACAAGGCCGCCAACGACCCCGCCTGCGCCGCGTCCGGTACATAGGTGAAATTTGCGGGCAAGACCGGCGGCGGGGTATCTATCTGCGGCGCAGAACCCGCCGCACATCCAGCCAGAAGCGCCGTGGCAAGCACAAGGGCCGGCGTCCGCGTCATCGCTTGGCTCCGGCTGGCGCCTTGGCGGGAATGAAGGCGTCGACCTGTTGCCCGACGCGGAACAGGTCGCTGCCCGCCGGAAGCGCGTAGATGATCTGCATCACTCGCACATCGACCCGCTCGGCGGCGCTGTTGGTGAGCGAGCGTTTCGGTACCACTAGCGGCTCAGCGCGAACGAAGCGCGCGGCCACCTGGCGCTCGGCGGCGCCGCGCGGCGACACGATCGCGTTCGATCCCAGCGCGACATCGGCCGCCTGGTCCTCGTCGATATCGATGCGAACATGTAAGGGGCGCGTCTCGCCCATGCGGATATAGGGTTCGGCGCTGCCGCCCTGCGGCCCGCCCGCCTGGACGAACTCGCCCGGCCGAATATTGACCGCCAAAATCTCACCGGCGATCGGCGCGCGAACAGCCAGCCGTGACAGCTCGGTCCGTGCGCTGCCCGCCGCCGCGGCCGCTGCCGCGAGCCGCGCC
>JAFAGN010000172.1 GCA_023422695.1 Pseudomonadota bacterium | reverse complement strand
GCGGCGCGGCGGGCGCTGACTTGTCGGGTGGGCGGCGCTGGCCCTTTGCCCGCGGCAGGGGGGGGCGCCGCACGTCGCCATTTGCCGGGGGCCGCTGCGGCGCATCGGCACGTTTGTGCGGCGATTTGCGGCGCGCGCGCTTGTCGGGCTTGCGCAGCCCCAGCCAGCGCCAGCGTTGCAGCGCGGGTTCGCCGACGCTGCGAAAACCGAAGCTGCCGAGCAGGCCGCGCCGCGTATCCTCATCAAGCCCCAGCGAGGTCGCGAGCGCCGGGTCGATCACAAAGCCCGGCGGCGGCGCAGCGGCGACCCCTTCGGCCTCGTCGCCCGCGCCATGATCGTCGTCATGATGGTCGGCGCTGCCCGCGATCGGCGCGGTCGGCGGCGCCGATGCCTGCATTCGCGCGGCATGCGCCTGCCGTGCCAGCTTTTCGGCCATATCGATGCGCAGCCAGCCGGTGGCGCAGCGGCGAAAGCCCGCGATCGTCAGCCCGGCGTGGCTGCCCGTCTTTTGCAGCACCGCGCCGTGCGGTGGCAGCGCCGGGATCGGCGTCCCCTGCTGCGCCGCCGTCAGCGCGGCGCGCCAGCGCACCGCCTCGGGCTTCAGCAGCACCGGATGGAAAATGTCGAGCGACCCGATGGTCAGCCCCAGCTTGCGCAGTTGCGGGCGTTCTTCGGCGGCGAGCGCGCCCAGTTGATCCTCGACCGCGGCGCGGCCGATCATGCCACTATTGTCGGTCAACGCCGCCAACAGCGCGCGCACCCGCGGCGGCGTGAAGAGGTCACCCGCGGCCTCTCCCATGGCGGCGAGCGGGCTGGCGTGGCGCGCCAGCTGTGCGGCGATGAAGCGGTGCAGCCTTTCGGTGATTGCCTGCACCTGGACCGGCTCCAGCCGCCGCAGCGACGGATCGACGAGGATCGACGGCTGGACCAGCGTCGGCCCCTTGGCCAGCGTCGCCACGGCATCGCCGTGCCACGCCAGCCGCGGCGGCGCGCCCGGTTCGGCGATCAGCGACAGTGCGCTGTCGTCGCCCTCGGCCAGTGCGGTCGCGCGGCGCGCCAGCTCGGCACGCAGATGCTTTTCGGCCGCGGCCAGCAGCATTCGGTGATCGCTCGCCTTCGCCACCGGATCGACCTTGAACTGAAAGCCCTTGAGCGTCCCGATCGCCTCGCCATCGACCGCGACGGTGCCGTCGGGACCGACCGCGACCGGCAGCGCGGCGTTGCGCTGTCCTGCATCGCGGAGCAGCAAGGCCAGCCGCCGGTCGACGAAGCGCTGCGCCAGCGCCGCGTGCAAGGCGTCGGACAGACGCGATTCGAGCGCCTGCGTCTGCTCGGTCCATCCCGCCGCGCCCGCGATCCAGTCGCCGCGCTGGGCGATGAAGCACAGGGTGCGCACCGCCGCGATCCGGCTTGCCAGCTGGTCGATGTCGCCATCGACATCGTTCAGTTTCGCCAGCCGCCGCGCGAACCAGTCGGGGTCGATCATCCCGTCGCCGCTGGTCCGCCATTGCCACAGTTTCAGGATCGTCCGGCTGTGGTGCTCGGCGCCCAGTTGCTCGAAATCGGGCAGCCCGCAAATGTCCCACAGCCGCTGGACCGCATCGAAATCGCCGCCGCGCGCGCGCACCTCCATGTCGCCCGCCAGATGCCGCAGCACGGCGATGTCGACCGCTTCGGGGGCAGGGCGCAGCGCGGGGTTGGTCGGCGGCTGTGCGAGGTCGGACAAGAGCTGGTCGAGCGATCCGAACCCGGGGGCCGGGTTGCGCCAGAACAGGCTGGCCAGCGGGGGGAAATGATGACCCTCGATCGCTGCGATTTCTTCGGGGGTAAAACCGCCCTGCGGCTGGCCGATGGTGCCGAAACTACCGTCCTGCTGGTGACGCCCGGCGCGCCCGGCGATCTGCGCCATTTCGGCGATCGTCAGCCGCCGCAGCCGCCGCCCGTCGAATTTCTGCAAGCTGGCAAAGGCGACATGCTGGACGTCGAGGTTCAACCCCATGCCGATCGCGTCGGTGGCGACCAGATAATCGACCTCGCCCGCTTCGAACATCGCAACCTGCGCATTGCGCGTCCGCGGGCTGAGCGCTCCCATGACGACCGCGGCGCCGCCCGAAAAGCGGCGGAGCATTTCGGCGATGGCGTAAACCTCCTCGGCCGAGAAAGCGACGATCGCCGATCGTTTGGGCAGGCGCGACAATTTGGATGTGCCCGCGTAGCTGAGGGTCGAAAAGCGCGGGCGCGTGACGATCTCGGCCTCGGGGACCAGATCCTTGATCAGCCCGCGAATGCTCGCCGACCCCAGGATCATCGTCTCTTCGCGGCCGCGCGCGCGCAGCAGGCGATCGGTAAAGACATGGCCGCGTTCGGGATCGGCGCCCAGCTGCGCCTCATCGATGCCGACAAAGGCGACGTCGCGTTCGATCGGCAGCGCCTCCATCGTGCCGAGCAGGTAGCGCGCGTCGGGCGGAATGATCCGCTCCTCGCCGGTGACCAGCGCGACTTGGGCGGAGCCCTTGATCGCCACGACCCGGTCGTACACCTCGCGCGCCAGCAGGCGCAGCGGAAAGCCGATCATGCCGCTCGAATGGGCGGTCAGGCGCTCGACCGCCAAATGGGTTTTGCCGGTGTTGGTGGGGCCAAGGACAGCCTTGACCGGCTGGGAAGAGGGTGACGTCATTTTCTTGAGGTCCAAGCTGGCATGGCGGCGCGCGGTGCGCAACTGCGGATCGTCGAACCGCACGGCGCGGCGCGATTTTTCACGGTGACTTGCATATTATCCCACCCCCGCCACGATTGGCCGCAAGCCGGTGCGGCGGGACCGCCATTAAATTGACTTTAACGACCTTTCTTTACAGACAGGCGGTCGAAAAATCATTCGGCGGCCGGGTTCGGGAGGCCCGTCGAGCGGGGGTTGCAGTTTGTTTCAGCGTCACGAACCCATCGCGGGGATGTCCGGCAATGCGGCCGCCCTCACGATGTCGCAAGCGATCCCGCTGCGGCGCGCCGATGCCGATTCGGAGGCGCTGGGCTGGCGCGACCGGCTGGCACAGCTTGATCTGGTTCCCGACCTTGGCGACAATATCGGTTCGGTCGAATGGTGGCGCGGCCTCGCGACATTAACCCTGCTGTGCGGCACCGCGATCGCGAGTTTTCCCGGAATTCAGCCACTTGCCGTCGGCGGCGCCCCGGCGCTCGACACCGCTGATTTCAACGAAGCGCGCGCGCAGATGATCGTGCCGCTCGCGCTGGGCGGCGACACCGGGCGGCATATGGCGGCGACCGATGCGGTCCGCCCGCTCACCCAGACCCCCGAACGGCCGCAGATCGAACTGACCGCCACCTTGGGTAATGGTGACAGCTTCGCGCGCCTGCTCGAACGCTCGGGCGTCGGCGGCGGCGAAGCGCAGGCACTGGCGAATCAGGTCGCGAGTGCGGTGCCGCTCGCCGACATCGCGCCCGGGACGCGCATCGACTTGATTCTCGGTCGCCGCGCCGCACGCACGATGCCGCGCCCGGTCGAGGCGCTGGCCATGCGCGCGCGCTTTGACCTGCGCATCGAAATGGAGCGCGAGGGCGACCGGCTGGTGATGCGGCGCATCCCGATCGCGGTCGACACCACGCCGCTGCGCATCCGCGGCCGGGTCGGCGACAGCCTCTATCGTTCGGCGCGCGCCGCCGGGGCGCCCGCAACGGCGATCCAATCCTATCTGCGCGTCATCGGCCGCCAGATTTCGGTCGGCAGCGACATTCGCGCCAATGACGAATTCGACATCATCGTCGATTATCGCCGCGCCGAAACCGGCGAGAGCGAGACCGGCAAGCTGCTCTATGCGGGGCTGATCCGCGGCGGCAAACCCAAATTGTCGATGCTCGAATGGAATGTCGACGGCCGCGTGCAGTGGTTCGAGGCGTCGGGGGTCGGCGAACAGCGCGGCGGTATGGCGCGGCCGACCAATGGGCGGATTACGTCGACCTTTGGTATGCGCCGCCACCCGATCCTGGGTTATAAACGCATGCACAGCGGTATCGATTTTGGCGGCGGCTATGGTGCGCCCATCTATGCGGTGACCGACGGGGTGGTGTCGATCGCCGGGCGTCACGGCGGCTATGGCAATTTCGTCAAGCTCAACCACGGCAACGGCCTCGGCACCGGCTATGGCCATATGAGCCGCATCGCGGTGCGCCCGGGACAGCGCGTCAATCGCGGCCAGGTGATCGGCTATATCGGCTCGACTGGCCTGTCGACCGGTCCGCACCTCCATTACGAACTCTATCGCAACGGCCGCGCGGTGAACCCGTCGTCGGTGACCTTCGTCACCCGCGCGATGCTCGAGGGCAAGGCGCTCGCCGATTTCCGCGCCCGCATCCGTCAACTCACCGCCGTCGCCCCGGGCGCGGCGCTGACCCCGATCGCGGCGAAGCAGGTCGAAGGACCGAAGCTTGGCAGCCTTGCCGATGTGGCGTCGAAGCGCGCCGAGGGCGGGATTTAACGCCCGCGAGCGAACATCCTCTAAATCCGTTCGTGTCGAGCGAAGTCGAGACACCCATCGACCTTATGCTGCGCCGATGGGTGTCTCGACTTCGCTCGACACGAACGGTGCCAGGGCTTCCTTGAATCCGCCAATATCCATTTGCCCCGCGCCCGCGCCCCGCTATGCACGCCGCATGACCCATGCCGCTTTCCCCGATCTTCGCCTCCGCCGTACCCGCCGCACCGGATGGAGCCGTGCCATGGTGCGCGAAACGACGCTGTCGCCCGCGAACCTGATCTGGCCGCTGTTCGTGTGCGACGGCACGCAAAGCGAGGAGCCGATCGCCAGCCTCCCCGGCGTGTCGCGCTGGTCGGTCGACCGACTTGTCGATCGCGCCCGCGACGCGGTGGCCGCAGGCATCCCGTGCCTGGCGCTGTTTCCCTATACGCAGCCCGATCGGCGCAGCGCGGACGGCGCCGAGGCGCTCAATCCCGACAATCTGATGTGCCGCGCCACCGCCGCGATCAAACAGGCGCTGGGCGACGACATCGGCGTGCTGACCGATGTCGCGCTCGACCCCTATACCAGCCACGGGCAGGACGGATTGTTGGGCGACAGCGGCTATGTCCTCAACGACGAAACGGTCGCGGTGCTCGTCGATCAGGCGCTGAATCAGGCGCGGGCGGGCGCGGACATCATCGCCCCCAGCGACATGATGGATGGCCGCATCGGGGCGATCCGCGAGGCGCTGGAGGTGGAAGGGTTCGGCCACGTCCAGATCATGAGCTACGCCGCCAAATATGCCTCGGCTTTCTACGGTCCGTTCCGCGACGCGGTCGGCTCGCACGGGCTGCTCAAGGGTGACAAGAAAACCTATCAGATGGACCCCGCCAACGCCGAAGAAGCGCTGCGCGAAGTCGCGCAAGATTTGGCCGAGGGCGCCGACAGCGTGATGGTCAAGCCGGGGCTGCCCTATCTCGACATCGTCCGCGCGGTGAAGGATCATTTCGCAGTGCCGGTCTATGCGTATCAGGTGTCGGGCGAATATGCGATGATCGAGGCGGCGGCAGCGGCAGGCGCGGGCGACCGCGACGCGCTGGTGCTCGAAACGCTGCTCGCCTTCCGCCGTGCCGGGGCGTCGGGGGTGTTGACCTATCATGCGCTGCACGCCGCGCGGTTGCTGGGAGCATAAGCGCGTGACCGACCGTGGATCGCCGCGCCGCTGGCTGTTCGTGCTGACCATTTTGGTCGGCAGCTTCCTGCTCTTTCAGGTCCAGCCGATGGTGGCGCGGATGGTGCTGCCGAAGCTCGGCGGCGCCCCCGCGGTGTGGAACAGCGCGATGCTGGTCTATCAGGCGCTGCTGCTCGGCGGCTATGCCTATGCCCATTGGCTCGGCCGCTTCGAAGTGCGGCGGCAGGCGATCATCCACGTCGCGCTATTCCTCGTTGCGGCACTGTGGCTGCCGATCGGCATTGCCCAGATCGCGCCGCCCGGACCGGGGCAGGAGGCATTGTGGGTACCGCTGCTCCTGCTCGCATCGATAGGCCCGGTGTTCTTCGTGGTTTCCGCGCAGGCGCCGCTGATGCAACGCTGGTTCGCGGCGGATCCGCGCGCGGGCGATCCCTATTATCTCTATGCCGCGTCGAACCTCGGCAGCTTTGCGGGCCTGATCAGCTATCCCGCGCTGGTCGAACCCAGCCTGCCGCTGGCGGCGCAAAGCTGGGGCTGGACCGCGGGCTATGCATTGCTCGTCTTGCTGGTTGCAGCCAGCGCGGCGGCGCGGTGGCGTGGCCGTGCCGACGTCGCGCATGACACCGCCGCGGCCAGCGAGCCGCGTCCGACCTGGCGGCGCCAGCTCCACTGGCTGCTGATCGCTGCGGTGCCGTCGGGACTGATGCTGTCGACGACGACGCACCTCACCACCGACATCGTTGCGATGCCTTTGCTCTGGGTGCTGCCGCTCGGCCTCTATCTGTTCAGCTTTGTCATCGCCTTTTCGACGATGGATCGGCTGACCCAGATCATCACCTTCATCGCGCCCGCGGTCCTGCTCGCGGTTGGCGGGCTGGCGCTGCTCAGCTCGGGCGGCGGGTCGATGATGGTCGCGCTGGCCAGCCTGGCGATGCTGTTCGTCGTGGCGACCGCGCTGCACGGCTATCTCTATTATCTGCGTCCCGCGACGCAGCATCTGACGCTTTTCTATCTGATCATGTCGGCGGGCGGCGTGTTGGGCGGGCTGTTCGCGGCGCTGCTCGCGCCGCTGGTGTTCGACTGGGTTTACGAACATCCGCTGCTCGTGCTGGCGGCGGCGGCGCTGCTGCCGCTGCCCGCGCTGTTCCCGTGGGACAAATGGCTGGGGCTGTCGGCGCGGACGGCGCAGATTATCGTCGCCGCGCTCATGGCGATCGCCGCCTTTGCCTGCTGGCACATGGCAACCAGCTGGGGCGGCGTGCTGGAAGGCAGCACCGCCGTGTGGGGCGCGGTCATCTTTGCGATCGGGCTGCTCGTCATTGGCTGGCGCTGGGCTTTTGTGTCGGCGCTCGCGATGTTGATGATCGGCATCGGCGGCTGGGACACGGTGCAGGAAAGCTTCACCGGCGCGCGCGTGCGCAGCTATTTCGGCGTCTATACCGTCACCAATTATCCGGCGCAGCAGCAACGGCGGCTGGCGCATGGCACCACGCTGCACGGCCTCCAGCGCACCGATCCGGCGCATCGGCGCGAACCGACGACCTATTACGGTCCCAAATCGGGGGTCGGGCTGACGCTGAGCCGTGCCGAGATGCTCGCCGGACCCGATGCATCGGTCGGCATCGTCGGGCTGGGCGCCGGGACGCTCGCCTGTTATCGCAAGCCCGGCCAGCAGTGGACGATCTTCGAAATCGATCCAGTGATGGTCGATATCGCCCGCGATCCGGCCAAATTCACCTTCCTGTCCGATTGCGCGGGCGACACCCCGATCGTCATCGGCGACGCGCGGCTCAAGATCGCCGAACAACCGGCGGGGCGGTTCGATATTCTCGTCATCGACGCATTTTCCTCTGATGCGATCCCGCTGCACCTGCTGACCAGCGAAGCGATCGGCATCTACAAACGCGCGCTGAAACCCGATGGCATCCTGCTGATCCACATCTCGAACCGCTTTTTCGGGCTGGAACCGGTGCTGGCGGAAGAGGCGCGGGCGCGCGGCTGGTCGAGCGCGATCCGTCTCGATCCCGGCCCGATCAACGACGAATTCGGCGACCTGACCGGATCGAACTGGGTCGCACTGACCGCGACGCCGCAGCGGATGGCGCAGTTGACCGGCGGCATCCAGCCGCGCACCAATGCCGCGCTGGACGGCGCATGGGTGCCGCTGAATGCGCGCGCGGGCTTCGAACGCTGGACCGACGATTATGCGTCGACGCTGCCGGTCCTGATGTGGGGCAGCCTGATTGGAAAGAGCGCCGAATGACTTATCGCGACGTCAGGATCATCAGCGTCAATGGCAAGACGCCGCAGATCGACCCCAGCGCCTTCATCGCGCCGGGATGCCGGATCATCGGCGACGTGACGATCGGCGCGGATGTCAGCATCTGGTATAATTGCGTGCTGCGCGCCGATGTCAGCCGCATCGTTGTCGGCGCGCGATCGAACATCCAGGACGGCAGCATCGTCCATTGCGATGGCCCGATGCCGCATCGGCCCGAGGGTTTTCCGACGATTATCGGCGAAGATGTGCTGATCGGCCATCTCGCGATGGTCCACGGTTGCACCTTGGCCGACCGGGCGTTCGTCGGCCTGAAGGCCACGGTGATGAACGGGTGCCGCATCGGCAGCGACGCAATGCTGGCGGCAGGCGCGCTGCTCACCGAGAATAAGGAAATCCCTGACCGCGAGCTGTGGGCCGGATCGCCCGCGCGACGGGTGCGTGACATCGACGATGCGCAGGCGGCAGGGATGCAGATGGGCGTCGCGCACTATGTGAAGAACGGGCGGCTGCACAAGGCGGCGGTTGAAGGGTAATTACCAAGCCGACCTAAAACCCCGTTCGTGTCGAGCGAAGTCGAGACACGTGGAGGTCATGCGCGCCTTCGGGGTGTCTCGATTTCGCTCGACACGAACGGAACAAGAAAAAGGGCGCCCCGATCTCCCGGAGCGCCCCCCTTTAAGCCGTTACGGTCAGCTCAGCTGAAGTTCACCATCGCGTACAGCATCGGGATCGACAGCAAGGTGTTGGTGCGCGAGAAAATCATCGCGGTCTTGGCGGCCTTCGCCTTGGTCGCATCGTCGGCCTCGACGATGCCCAGCGCCTTTTTCTGGTTCGGCCAGATCACGAACCACACGTTGAACGCCATGATCAGCCCCAGCCACATGCCAACGCCGATCAGCTTGTAGGGATCCTGCAGCCCCAGCGCGGGTGCCAGATATTTGGCATGGCCGGCGATCGCGATACCCAGCAGCACGGTGATCAGCGCCGCCCAGCGGAACCAGAACAGCGCCGCGGGGGCGATATGCTTGCCGACCGCGGGTTTCAGTTCGGCGGGGATCTTCGGCATCGTCGGGATCTGGACGAAGTTGAAATAATAGAGGAGGCCGATCCACAGCACGCCAAAGAAGGTGTGCAGCCAGCGCATGATCGCATTGCCCGCCGCGATGCCATCCTCGAAATTCTGGCCGTTAAGGCCGAGCATCATCACGATCGCCAGTACAAGGCCCGCGCCCAGCACCGCATGTAGATTGCCGAAAAACTTGTCCATTATGTCCCCCTCGCTTTGTCTGGGGCGCGGCGCGACCCGGTGCCCTGCGGCTTCCTATGCCAGCGACGGGGGTTAGGCTCAAGCGTGCTTCCGAAGATCCTCCCCATCGCGAAGCGTTGGGAAGGGGGATCGCTCGCGAAGCGAGTGGTGGAGGGGTCTGGCCTTGCACTGGCCTCTGACGGCGTCGACCCCTCCGTCAGCCCTGCGGGCTGCCACCTCCCCATCGCTGCGCGTGGGGAGGATCTATTGGCCTTCGACCTCCTCAGGCACCGCCAGCCCGTTTTTCAGCATCACCGGCACCTGCGTCAGCGTGAACAGGAACGACAGCGCTGTGATGCCCCACACCTTGATCGTCAGCCAGGTGTCGAAACTGAATTCGCCGCGCTGGATCAGCACATACATGACATGATTGGCAATCCCGAGCGCGGCAAAGAACAGCCCCCAGTTGCGCGACAACAGCAGCCAGCCGCGATCGGTCAAACCCTCCAGCGCCGATTGCAGCAGATATTTCAGCATCGGTTTGCCGAACCACCAGCCGCCCAGCAGCATCGCGGCAAAGGCGCCATAGATGATCGTCGGCTTCATCACGATAAAGCGTTCGTCGTGAAACCAGATCGTCAGCGCGCCGAACCCGATTACCAATATGCTCGACATCCACAGCATCGGTGAAATCTTGCCCAGCTTCCATTTCGACACCGCCATCGCGATAACGATCGCGACCATGAAGGCGATCGTCCCCTTGATCGCCGCGGTCGTCGCCGCAAACGCGCCTTCGCCCCCCGACGACAATTTATAGGCGATGAAAAAGACCAGCAGCGGCCCGAAATCGATGACGAAATTCAGCCAGCCATGCTTCGCGGGCGGCGGCGCGGGAACAGGTTCGGGGCCGGTCGGCGGCACGTCGATGGGGGGGGCGGTCATCGGATATTTCCTGCAATAATGGCGGCGATCTCGTCGGCGTCAAACGGTCGCAGGTCCTCGATGGTTTCACCGATCCCGATCGCATGGATGGGAAGGCCATGGCGTTCGGCGGCGGCGACGAGCACCCCGCCGCGCGCGGTGCCGTCGAGCTTGGTCATCACGAGCCCCGTGACTCCGGCGACCTCGCGGAATACGTCGATCTGCGACAGCGCATTCTGCCCCGTCGTCGCGTCGAGCACGAGCACGACATCGTGCGGTGCGGCGGGATTGAGGCGGCCGAGCACGCGCTTGATCTTGGCAAGCTCGTCCATCAACTCGCGCTTGTTCTGCAGACGCCCGGCGGTGTCGACGATCAGCACGTCGATGCCGGTCGCGGTCGCCTGTTTCACCGCATCAAACACGATCCCCGCGCTGTCGCCGCCCTCCGGCCCCGCCATGATCGGCACCCCCAGCCGTTCGGCCCAGACTTTCAGCTGGCCGATCGCTGCGGCGCGAAAGGTGTCGCCCGCGACCAGCATCACGCCATAATCCTGTTCCTGGAACAGATGCGCCAGCTTGGCGATGGTGGTGGTTTTGCCCGACCCGTTGACCCCGATCACCAAAATCACCTGCGGACGCGGAAAGGCGTCGATGTCGAGCGGCTCGGCGACGGGGCGCAGCACCGCGGCGATTTCTTCGGCGACGATCTTGCGCAGTTCCTCGGTGCCGTTCGCAGCGACATCGCGCCGTTCGGACAGGCGGTCGCGGATGCGCGCCGCCATTGCCGGACCCAGATCGGCGGTGATCAGCGCTTCCTCGATGCGGTCGAGATCGTCCTCGTCCAGCCGCGCTTTGCCGGTCAGCCCTGCGAGATTCTCGCCCAGCCGTTCCGACGTGCGCCGGAACCCGCCGAGCAGCCGTTCGCTCCAGCTTTGTCCGCTCATGCGGCGATGTCCTCTATCATGGGGGTGGCGATCATGCGGTCTCCGTCGCGCGCGGCCATCCGCGCGGCGATGATGGTGCCCGGCGCGGCGGGCGCGGCCAGGCGGATGGCGGTGAAATTTTCGGCATGGCCGGTCAGCCCGTCGCGCTCGACCAGCATCGATGCGGAGGCACCGATCTGGCGGTCGAGCCAGTCGTGGCGCCGCCGCGCATTGGCCTCGCGCAGCGTCGCAGCGCGCTCGCGCGCGATGGCGCGC
>JAFAGN010000080.1 GCA_023422695.1 Pseudomonadota bacterium | reverse complement strand
TTCGCAAGGTCCGTGCCCCACAACCTAAAAGGGCGGGGCGCGGGCGACCCGCCCTTTCCTGATACATGTCTGAAGCGATTAGAACTTCAGGCGTGCCGTGGCGCTGTAACGGCGGCCGATCACGTCGTAGGTCGACGGATAGGTGTTGCCGCTGTTGGCCGAGGTCGTACCTGCCTGGCCACCAAGAAGCGGCGGCTGCTTGTCGAGCAGGTTGAACGCGGTCAGCGTCAGGTCGAAGTTCTCGGTCACCGAGAACCGCGTCGTCAGGTCGAAATAATCATACGCCTTGATACGGTTCAGGTTGATCGGCTGGCCGACGATGTCGGGGAAGCGCGTGGCGTCGCCGCGCACGAACCCGGTACAGCCGTTGGCGGTGATGCCGGGGCCGCAGAGGTTGCCAGCCTGCGAGCGGAAGCTCGACATGTGGCGCCACAACAGCGACACATCGACGCCGTCAAAGCCGAGCGTGGTACGCATCGTCCACGACCATTTCGGCTGCAACTGACCCTGTGCGATACCGCAGTTCACGCTGTAAACGCCGGCACAGTTCGGGAAGTTGGTCACCGTTTCCGACGCCTGGAAGGTCGCCTTGCGGGTGTGGTTGCCCGAGAAGTTCAGCGTCAGGTCAGCGAAACCGATGTCGCGCTTGTAGTTCGCGATCAGGTCGAAACCGTCGGTGAACAGGATACCCGCGTTGCTGAGCGGCGCGGGCAGGCCGCCCGTCGTCGCCGGCGAACCGCTGAGGCGGCCCGTCGCCGGGTTGCGGCGGATCGCCGTACAAGCCGGGTTGGTCGCCGAAGCGGCCGACAGACCGGTAAAGCACGCCGCGATGATGTCGCCCGGCAGCGGAGCGGTGATCGCGTCCGTAACCTTGATGCGGTAGTAGTCGAGCGACAGGGTCAGACCGGGGATCAGGCCGCGCGGCGTGAACACTGCGCCAACCGTCAACGTCTTCGCCGTTTCCGGACCGACGTTCGGGTTGCCACCGGTCGTCACGTTCGCCTGGCCTGCCGCCGGCTGCTCGATCACACCGATCGAAGCCGCGGGCGCGCCCTGAGCAAGGCAGACCGCGGTCAGGTTGGCGTTGCCAATCGGCGCGGCGCCGGCGCAGGGATCGGTCGCAAGGTTCGTCAGCTGCACGTTGAGCGGAGCGAACAGTTCGCCGATGTTCGGAGCGCGAACGGCCTTTTGGTAGTTGGCGCGGAACTTCAGTGCGTCGACCGGTGCCCAGTTGACGCCGACCTTCCAGCTCGTCGGGCTGAACTTCGGGTTGCCCGGTGCATCGACCGAGTAACGCGAGTAGCGGATGCCGCCTTCGACCGTCAGATCGTCGAAGAAGGGCTTGTCGCTGACCAGCGGCACAACCAATTCGGCAAACGCTTCGGTGCTGTCATAGGCGCCCGAGAACGGACGGACCGCACCGCCAGCACCGCCGAGTTCGCCCGGAACCTGTGCCAGGTTATCGGGACGCTGCGCAGCGTTATACTTGCGATATTCGCCGCCGAGCGCGAACGACACTTCTTCGCTCGCCCACGGCGAACCGAAACCGGCCGAACCCGAAAGCACACCATGAACCTGTGCCAGCGAAGCATATTGCTGGATCGAGCTGGTGATGCCGCCGATGAACGCACCCATTTCCGGGGTGATGCTGCCTTCCGGACCGAACAGGTTCAGCGGGACGCAGCCATTGGCCGGGTTGGTACAAGCGGTGGTGCTGGTCGCGGCCAGCGCCTGGACAACGCGCGAACGCGATACGTAGCCGCGGCGGGTTTCGGTGTTTTCCGATTCGCCGTAAGCGCCGTAAATGTCGAACGAGATATTGTCGGTGATATTGAAGGTCGCACCGGCCTTGATGTCGAAGATGTTGGTGACATATTCCGACAGACGCGGCCCGAGTTCCACCGAGCGGCGGTACACGGCGCCGAGCGGGATCGCGGCGTTGGTGTTACAAGCAGCACCCAGCGCAATACCGGCAAAGCCGCAAAGCTGGTCGCGAATACCGGCCGGCAGATACGGGTTGTTGCCGTTGATGGTCAGCGCTTCACCGAAGATACCCGACGACGCGATTTCGGTCTTGACGGTATTCTTCGAGAACAGGCCGCGACCATAGACGGTCACGCTGTCCGAAACGTCGTAACGACCTTCACCATAGAAGTTGAAGCGTTCGTACGGCGTGATGTAGATGTTCGCCGGGTTGAAGTTGTACAGCGAATATTGCGGCACCAGGCTGAGGCCGTCGGCGCTGACCTGACGGTTGCCGGCCACACCGGTGATACCGAACGAGGTCGGGGTCGCGGTCGGCGAATCGCCACCGCAGAAGCCCGACAGCGAGTTGAGCACGCACTGGCCGAAACCGCGCGAACCGAACAGCAGCTTGTCGGCTTCGATGTAGCCGATCGAGATCACGGCGTTACCGCGGCCATCGTCGAAGTTCGCACCGATCACCAGGTCGGCGCGGAACAGGTTGGCGTCACCCTGTTCGCTGATCTGCTGGGTCGCCGAAAGGTCGATACCGGCAAAGTCGCGCTTGGTGATGAAGTTGACGACACCGGTCACGGCGTCGGCACCATAGGTGGTCGAAGCACCACCGGTCAGCACGTCGACGCGCTCCACCAGGGCAACCGGGATATTGTTAAGATCGACCGCGCCGAAGAAGCTCGACGGCACAAGGCGGGTCGAGTTCAGCATGACGAGGTTGCGGTTCGCACCCAGACCGCGAAGGTCGACGCGCGCCGAACCGGCCGAACCGTTGTTCACGTTCGAACCCAGGTTGGGAACGATGCCGGGGGTTTCGCGCAGCAGCAGTTCGGCGCTGGTGGCCTGACGCAGCTGGATTTCGTCTTCGGTGGTGACGTTCACCGGCGACGACTGTTCAAGATTGGGGTTGCGGATCAGCGTACCGGTCACGACGATTTCGCCGCCGGTCGTCGCACCCTCTTCAGCGGCGTCCTGCGCATAGGCAGGAGCCGAAACCAGGGCGACGCTCAATACGAGCGGCGCAGCGCCTAGCTTCAGCTTGGAAAATTGGGTTTTCTTCACAGTGCAGTCCCTTGCTACTGGTGGATTGAATTACCCGAGCCCCTGACGCGGCAGCACCTTGCCGACGCGCAAACACCCCGATAGCGTGCGGAATGACCGTTCCCCTTGGGCGAGTAAAGGAATTTTCCGGGGTAATCCGCCGTTTCGCGGGGCATTGTGACGTATTTGCAACAACCGTGACATTTGGCGAAATACAATATGTCGCAATAAAGCGTTCGCGACATATTGTTTCACGGGTAACCAATTCGCTTGGCGCGTTACAATATTCAGCTGCCAATCGGTCCCGCCAATTTGCCGGGATCAAGGCGCGCATCACGCCACTTCAGCCCCCAATGCATATGCGGTCCAGTTGCCCGACCGGTGCGCCCGACGGTTCCCAGCGTCTGTCCCTGCACGACCCGGTCGCCGACTTTGACGTCGAGCCGCTGGCAATGGAGGAAGGCGCTGGTCAGCCCCATCCCGTGATCGACGATCAGCAAATGCCCCTCGAGCGTGAACGGCGCGTCGGCGGCCAGCACCACGACGCCATCGGCAGGCGCCACGAACGGCGTTCCCGCCGGTACCGCGACATCCGTGCCGCTGTGATAGGGACCGGGTTTGCCCTGATACACCCGCTGCGATCCGAACCGGCCCGACTGCCGCCCGGTCACCGGCCAGCGGAAGCGCTGTTTCCAACCGTCCGATTCGACCTGCATGTTGCGGGCTGCGGCGATTTGCGCCAGCTCGGCGGGGCGCCGCCGTTCGAATTCGGCATCATTGGCCGCGCTGCCGCGATAAGGGGCGTTGATCTGTTCAAGGCGCCACGCGCCGGGCGCCACGATAAAATCGCGGACAACCTGCCGCCCATCGGCGACGGTCGCGACCAGCCGGGCACTTGGTCCTGCATCGCGATCAAACGCAATCAGGAAGCTGCCGTCGGCGGCGATCGGAATCGCCTGCCCATCCAGCGTCAGCGTCCGCGTGTGATCGGGAACGACGCCGAACAGCACGCCGCCCTGTTCGGCCCTTAGAACTGGACCGCGGAACACGAAGTCCCCCAGCACCGCCGCCGGCGGCGGTACCGGCGATATGGGCGGAACCGGTCGCGGCGATGTTGAGGGCATCGACGCAGAACCACCCCGCGATTCGGCTGAAGCTGAACAGCCTGCCGCGACAACCAGCAATGATAACGCAGCGACCTTCCGAATTCCACGCCGCCGAAACGTCATGCTCCGCGCGCGGCGTCCAATTCGGCCTGCACCGAAACGGCGGCGGTGGCATAGGGCTCCTGCCGCGCCACCGACCAGTAGCGCAGCTCGTCGAGCCCGATCGGAGCGCCGGTCACCGCGCACAGCACATGATCGCCGGGCGCCAGGACGCGAAAACCATTCGGTCCATAGTGCAGGCGGGCAAGGCGGTTGCGGCTGGCGATCAGCATGATTCCGGGTCCATATGACGGTCGATGATGGGCGCCACTATAGCAGTAGCGCACGGCGGGGCCACCCCCGGCGGCGTCAGAACAACTCGCCCTGCCCTCTTTTCGGCGGCGGTGCCGAGGGCTTGCGCGCCGGACGCGGCGCCGGAGGCAGCGGCGCCGTATCGCTCGCTGCCACGCTCACCGGAACCTCGCCATCGGCAAATTGCAGCCGCAGATGCCCCGCCCCGCGCGCCTTTGCCGCAGTCGTGACCACCGCCCCCCCGCCATCGCGCACCATCGCATAGCCGCGCGACAACAAGGCGCGCGGGTCGAGGCTGTCGAGCAGCCGCCCCAGCCCCTCCAGCCGCGCGCGATCGCGGTCCCAGCGCCGCGCGAGCAACGATGGCCGCAGGGAAGCGCTGCGCGTTGCCAGCCGGTCGGCGATCACCGCGAGCCGCTGGCGTTGGCTGCGGCCCAGCCGATCGCCACTGTCGTCGAGCCGCTGGCGCTGCGGCGCATAGAGCGCCTCGCGCTTCGGCAAATGGCGCGCCAGCGCGGTCAACCGTTCGTTCGCCAGCGCCTGATGCCGGTTGGCGGCGCCGATCATGCGGCCGTGCCATGTCGCCAGCAACTCCTGCAGCTCGGCGCGCACCGGCACCGCCATTTCGGCGGCCGCGGTCGGCGTCGGGGCGCGGCGGTCGGCGGCATAGTCGGCGAGCGTGGTGTCGGTCTCGTGCCCGACCGCGCTGATCGTCGGGATGCGGCAATCGCCTAGCGCCCGCACCACGACTTCTTCGTTGAAAGCCCACAAATCTTCGATCGACCCGCCGCCGCGTGCGACGATCACCAGGTCGGGGCGCGGTATCGGCCCGCCCGGTTCCAGCGCATCGAAGCCGCGAATGGCGTGGGCGACCTGCGCCGCCGCGCCGTCGCCCTGCACCAGCACCGGCCAGACGATGACATGCATCGGAAAGCGGTCGGCCAGCCGGTGGAGGATGTCGCGGATCACCGCCCCGGTCGGCGAGGTGACCACCCCGATGACGCGAGGCAGCCGCGGAATGTCCTGCTTGCGCGCCGGATCAAACAGCCCCTCGGCGCCCAGCCGCGCCTTGAGCTTTTCGAACAAGAGCATCAACGCGCCCTCGCCCGCAACCTCGAGCGTATCGACGACGAGCTGATATTTCGAGCGCCCCGGATAGGTAGTGAGCTTGCCGGTCGCGATCACCTCGATCCCGTCCTCGGGCCGGAACGCCAGCCGCGCCGCCTGCCCCTTCCACATCACCATGTCGATCAGCGCATTGTCGTCCTTGAGCGCGGCATAGAAATGCCCCGACGCGGCGCGCTTGGCGCCCGACAATTCGCCGCGGACCCGCACCCGCGCAAAGCCATCCTCGACCGTCCGCTTGATCGCCGCCGACAATTGGCTGACCGATAGCGGCGGAACATTGTCGCCGGGCGCTGCCTCGGCTAACAGCCGCGCCGCGGGGTCGGTTTCGGACGCCGGATCGGGAAAAGGGACTGCCATGAATATCCTGCTGGTCGGCTCGGGGGGCCGCGAACATGCGCTGAGCTGGCAGTTGGCGCAATCGCCGTCTTGCCGCAAGCTCTATGCCGCCCCCGGCAATCCGGGGATCGAGGCGCACGCCGAATGTCTGGCGATCGCCGCCGACGATCTCGATGGCCTGATCGCCGCCTGCGCGGCGCACGCAATCGATTTCGTCGTCGTCGGCCCCGAAGCGCCGCTGGTCGCGGGGCTCGCCGACCGGCTGCGCGCAAAGGGCGTCGCGGTCTTTGGCCCCGGCGCGGCAGCAGCGCAGCTCGAAGGCTCAAAGGGCTTCACCAAGGATCTGTGCGCGCGCGCGGGCATCCCGACCGCCGCCTATGTCCGCGCGACCTCCGCCGCCGCCGCGCTGGTAGCGCTCGGTGATTTCACCATTCCCGTCGTCATCAAGGCCGACGGCCTCGCCGCAGGCAAGGGCGTCGTCATCGCCGAAACGCGCGAAGAGGCCGAGGCCGCGATCGCCGATATGTTCGACGGCGCCTTCGGCAGCGCGGGCGCCGAAGTGGTCGTCGAGGAGTATATGACCGGCGAGGAAGCGAGCTTCTTCGCGTTCTCCGACGGCACCAACGTCATGGCATTCGGCAGCGCGCAGGATCACAAGCGCGTCGGCGACGGCGATGTCGGACCGAACACCGGCGGCATGGGCGCCTACAGCCCCGCACCGGTGCTGACCCCCGACCTCGAAGCGCAGGTCATGGATCGTATCATCCGCCCGACCGTCGCCGCGCTCGCCGCCGAAGGCACGCCCTATGTCGGGGTGCTGTTCGCCGGGCTGATGCTGACCGATGCGGGGCCGAAGCTGATCGAATATAACGCGCGCTTTGGCGATCCCGAATGCCAGGTGCTGATGATGCGTTACGCGGGCGACCTCGCCGCGCTGCTCTACGCCGCGTCGACCGGGGCGTTGGCGACCGCGACCCCGCCCGCCTTTGCCAGCGATTATGCGCTGACCATCGTGATGGCGGCAAATGGCTATCCCGCCACACCCGATAAGGGCGGCGCGATCCACGGCATCGCCGATGCCGAAAGCGGCGGCGTGCGAGTCTTTCACGCCGGGACGGCACGCGCAGGTGACCAGATCGTCGCGGCGGGCGGCCGCGTGCTCAACGTCACCGCCACGGGCCGCACCGTGACCGAGGCGCAGGCGCGCGCCTACGCCGCGGTCGACAAGCTCGATTTCGCTACCGGCTTTTGCCGCCGCGACATCGGCTGGCGCGAGGTCGCGCGCGAAGCGGGGTAACGGCGGCTGGACGCAGCAAGGCCCGTCGCATAGGCTGACGGAAAAGCAGGAGCGGAGAGATCATCATGGCGTGGCTTCAGGAAAATTGGATCATCGCCGTCGTCGGCCTGGTCGTCGCGGTCGTGCTGCTGTGGTGGCTGTTCGGGCGCGGGAAGACCGATGACAGCGCGCCACCCGCGGTCGAGCCCGCAAAGCCCGCAAAGCCGCTCGAACCGGTGAAGCCCGACATCATCGCTGCCGAACCGGCGCGCTTCAAGCCGATCGAACCGGCCCCGGCTCCCATCGCCGCGCCGCCCCCGGCACCCGCGCCCGCCGCAAAAATGCCATCGCCAGTTCCGACTGACGTTGCCGCTGCCGAGCCCGTGCCGCCTGCCGCCGAACCGGCGCCAGCGTCCGCCCCGATCGCATCCGCGCCGGTGGAGCCGGTCGCCAGCGAACCAGCCGCGGCTGCCGAACCTGCACCCGAGCCCGCAGCAGCGCCTGCGCCAGCCGCCAGCGCGGCGGACAATCTGCAACTGCTCAAGGGCGTCGGCCCCAAAATGGTCGGTCTGCTCGGCGGCCTCGGCGTCACCCGCTTCGAACAGATTGCCGCCTGGACCGATGCCGATATCGCCCGCATCGACCCGCAGCTCGGCGCATTTCAGGGCCGCATCGCGCGCGACAATATCGTCGATCAGGCCGGCTATCTGGCGCGCGGCGACAAAGCCGGGTTCGAGGCGAAATATGGTGCGCTCGGCGGGGAGCTTTGACGGCCACTGACGACCGAAACCAGCCGTCGCCCCCGCGAAGGC
>JAFAGN010000078.1 GCA_023422695.1 Pseudomonadota bacterium | reverse complement strand
GCCTTCGCGGGGGCGACGGTTCAACAAAAAGGCCGGGTGGAGCATCCCCCACCCGGCCTTTTTGTTGATCGTCAGCCGCAGCTTATTTCTTCGCCGCTGCCTTCTTGGCCGGAGCCTTGGCGGGCTTATCCGCCGCTGCCTTTGCCGGAGCGGCCTTTTTTGCCGCGGGCTTGTCTTCGGCAGCCTTGGCGGGAGCGGCTTCTGCCTTCTTCGCCGCAGCCTTTTTCGCGGGAGCAGCCTCGGCGGCTTCTTCCTTCACTTCGGCCTTCTTGGCCGCGGGCTTCTTCGCCGCCGCCTTCTTGGCGGGCTTATGGTCATGATCATGGCCGCAACCCGGGCCGTGGACATGGCCCGCATCGTCATCGGCTTCGATCGCGGCTTCCAGTTCCTCGCGGGTGGTTTCGCGGTCGGTGATCTCGGCCTTTTCGAACAGGAAGTCGACGACCTTGTCCTCATAAAGCGGCGCGCGCAGCTGGGCCGCGGCGAGCGCGTCCTGCTGGACATATTCCATGAAGCGACCGCGATCTTCGGGGCGATACTGCTGCGCCGCCTGCATGATCAGGCGCTGCATTTCCTGTTGGCTGACCTGCACGCCATGCGCCTGGCCGATTTCCGACAGGAGCAGGCCGAGGCGGACGCGGCGGACCGCAATCGCGTGGTAATCGTCGCGGTCGGCTTCCAGTTCGGCCTTCGCCGCGGCGGGATCGTCCTCGCGCTCGACTTCCTGTTCCAGCTGCTGCCATATCTGGTTGAATTCGGCCTCGACCATCGTCGGCGGCACGTCGAAATCATGCGCAGCTGCGAGCTGGTCGAGCAGCTTGCGCTTCATATAGGTGCGGGTCAGGCCGTTCAGTTCCTGCTCGACCTGATCCTCCATCAGCTCTTTCAGCTTGTCGAGGCTCTCGAGGCCCAGCGACTTGGCGAACTCGTCGTCGATCTTCGACGCCGCGGGAACCTTCACTTCCTTCACCGTCACGGCGAATTCGGCCTTCGCGCCCTTCAGCGTTTCGACCGGATATTCGTCGGGGAAGGTCACCTTGACGGTCTTTTCGTCGCCGACCTTGGCGCCGATCAGCTGGTCTTCGAAGCCCGGGATGAGCTGGCCCGAACCGATTTCGACCGCCATGTCTTCGCCGGTGCCGCCGTCAAAGGCAACGCCGTCGACCGAACCTGCGAAATCGATGATGACCTGGTCGCCAGCGGCGGCCTTCTTGGTCTTCGGCGCGTCTTCGAAGCGCTTCATCTGCGCGGCGAATTCTTCGATCTTGGCCATCACGGCCTTGTCGTCGGCGGGAACGGTCAGGCGCTCGAGCTTCAGGCCTTCGATCGACGGGGCTTCGATGTCGGGCAGCACTTCCAGCGCGACGGTGACTTCGGCGTCCTTGCCGGTTTCATAACCGTCGGCCAGCGTGACCGCGGGCTGCAACGCGGGGCGCAGCTTTTCCTTGGTCATCAGGTCGCGGACGCCAGCGTCGATCGCCTTGTTCAGCGCGTCGGCCGACAGCGCCGGGCCGTGCATCTTGCGGATCAGGTTCGGCGGCACCTTGCCGGGGCGGAAGCCGGGCATGCGCACCGTCGGAGCGATGCTCTTCACCTCGTCGTCGACGCGCGCGTCGATGTCCTTGGCGGTGATGGTCACGCGATATTCGCGCTTCAGGCCTTCGTTCAGCGTTTCGACGGTCTTCATTGCCTTGGTCTTATCCTTGCTCAAAATCTCGTATCGATGAACCCCGGCCACATGGCGGGGTTCCCCTATCCCGGCAGCATCCCCATCAGATCGTCGGAACTGGTGCGGGCGAAGGGACTCGAACCCCCACATCTTGCGATACTGGTACCTAAAACCAGCGCGTCTACCAATTCCGCCACGCCCGCAGAGGCTGTCGGCCGGGTGCACAAAGCCGCGCGCCATGCCGCGCACGCCCGTGCGGGCCGCGCGGGGCTATAGCAGACGCGGCGCCGAGGGCAAGGGCGGAAAGGCCGACGTTTCGGCGGGCGGAACGCCCACCGCTGCCGTTCGTTGATGGGGCAAGGAGAACCCCGATGACTTATCCCTCCAACCTGCACGTTCGCGCCACCGACCCCTTCCCCAAACCCAAGCCCGACACCATCGAACCGATGGCGCCGCCGGAGCATCCGGTGCAGCCGACGCCGCAGGAAGACCCGGCCGGGCAGCCGCAGGAAATTCCCGGCAGCCCGGGCGGCGGCGATATCGACGAACCGGGCCGCGGGCCGGAAGAGGTGCCGCCGCAACAGGTTTGACGCGCGTTCGGCTCGAATGCGCGAAGCCATGATTGCTGAGTTGCATAACAGGACTTGACCCCTCTCTCCTCGCCCGCGACGATGCGGGCGGGGAGAGAGATATGATCAGACCGACTTTCATCGTGGGCCTAGCCCTCGCGTTGGCCAGCCCCGCGGCGGCGCAGGACCGCCCGACGCTCTATCGCGGCGGGCCGATCATCACGATGGACGGCGATACGCCGCAGACCGTCGAAGCCGTGGTCGCGCACAAAGGCCGTGTCACCTTTGTCGGCACCGAGAAGCAAGCGCGGCAGGCGGCGGGGCAGGATGTTGCGGTGCGCGATCTGACCGGGGCGACGTTGCTGCCCGGCTTTATCGACGCGCATTCGCATTTCACCGTCGCGACGATGAGCGCAGGCGGCATCGACCTGCGCGACAAGGCGCATGGTGCGGTGACCGACATTGCGGGCGTTCAGGCAGTTATTCGGAGGCATCTCGCGCGCAGTTCCGCCAAATCCGGCAGCTGGACGACCATCTGGCAATTCGATCAGGAGACGCTGGCCGAGAAACGCTATATCACCCGCGCAGAGCTCGACGCAGTCGCGCCCGACCATCCGCTGGTCGTCCTCCATGTGTCGCTGCACGGCGCAGTCGCCAACAGCACGGCGCTGAAGGCCGTGGGCATCGACGAGGCGACGCCCGTCCCGCCCGGCGGCATGATCCTGCGCGACGACGCAGGCAAGCTCAACGGCGTGCTGCTGGGAAAGGCGATGTTCCTGCTGCTCGCCAAAATGCCGCAGCCGACGTCCGAACAGAAACTCGCCGCACTCGACGCCGCACAGAACGCCTATTTTGCCGAGGGCTATACCCACGCGCAGGACGGTGCGACGCAGCCCCCCGACGTGGCGTTCCTGACCAGCGCTGCGGCGCGCGAGCGGCTGAAGATCGACCTTGCCCTCCTCCCCTTCTCGACCGGTCTCGACGGCCTGCTCGCCAATCCCGACCTCAAGTTCGGGACATATCAGGACCATGTGAAGCTACAGGGGATCAAGTTCGTCCTCGACGGGTCGGTGCAGGGGCGCACCGGCTATTTCACCCGCGATTACAAGCGCGGCAGCCCCGAGGGACATCACCCCTGGCACGGCGAACCCATCCTCTCCGAAACCGACTTCGTCGCGCAGGCAAAAAAGGTCCACGCTCGCGGCTGGCAGCTATTCGTCCACGCCAATGGCGACGCCGCGATCGATATGGCGATCCGCGGCTTCGACGCGCTCGGTATCAAGGCCGTCGACAATCGCCGCCCGGTCGTCATCCATTCGCAGTTCCAGCGCCGCGACCAGCTACCCGCCTACGCCCGCATCGGCGTCGGCCCCGCCTATTTTTCGAACCATAGCTGGTACTGGGGCGACGTCCACCGCACCAACTTTCCCGCCGAAATCGTCGATTTCATCAGCCCGCTGCGCTCGGCGCGCGCCGCGGGACTCATCCCGTCGAACCACAGCGACTATAGCGTCACCCCGCTCGACACACGCTTCATGCTGTGGACGTCGATGGCGCGGGTGTCGCCGACCGGGGTGGTGAGCGGCGCGGACGAACGCATCGACGCCTATGCCGCGTTGCAGGCACTCACCACCGGACCGGCGTGGCAGATCTTCGAGGAGGACCGCAAGGGCCGACTCAAGGTCGGCCTGCTCGCCGATTTCGTCATCCTCGACAAAAACCCGCTGACCACCCCCGTCGATGACATCAAGTCCATCAAGGTTATGGAAACCATCAAGGAAGGCCGCAGCGTCTGGAACAGGGCCGATTAGGCCATCGCCTCAGCGGGTGCAGAAATCGACGAAGCGCGCGATCGCCTGTTTTCCGGTCGCGGTCCCCGCCATGTCGATCGTTCGCCCACCTTCGGTCATGCGCAGCCAGCCGTTGGCGGCAAAAGCGCGGATCAGCGGCGAATTGCCTACGATCTCTTGCGACCGGAAGAACGGCATTTCGTCGACTTCGGTTTTACCGGTGACGCGTAATTTGGCGTTGCCTGATATCAGCTCGATCGCGGTCAAGTCGGGCGACCCGCCCGAAATCCCGGCAAAGATGCGATTGCCGCCCTCTTCGCAGCGGAAATTCAGCGGCTGGTCGTCGGTGCCATCGACTTCATAGGCCAGGATCGCGTCGGACACCCGGTCCTCATTGACCCGCATCGTCCAGTCATAGCCGTCGTTCACCGCCGGTGCGGCGCTCGCCGCGCCGCTCAGCGCCAGCATCGCCGCGCCGCCGAGCGCCACCATCGTCCGTATCATCGCCAATCCTTCATTCGCATATCGTCGCTTTGCCAGACGCCTATGCCGCCGAAGCCATTGTATTTGCTGTGAACGCGATCACAGGTGCGGATCAGCCGAGCGCCTTTTTGAGCAGCTCATTGACCACCTGCGGGTTCGCCTTGCCCTGCATCGCCTTCATCGTCTGACCGACGAAGAAGCCGAACAACGCTTCCTTGCCGCCCTTATACTGCTCGACCTTGTCAGCGTTGGCGGTCAGGATCTTGGCGATCTCGGCCTCGATCGCGCCGGTGTCGCTGGTCTGCTTGAGCCCGTCGCGTTCGACGATCACGCCCGCGGCATCGCCGCTTTCGAGCATCTTTTCGAACACCTGCTTGGCGATCGTCCCCGAAATCGTGCCGTCGGCGACGAGGCCGAGCAGTTCGGCCGCCTGTGCGGGGCTGACGGGCGAGTCCGAAATGTCGCGGCCCATGCGGTTGAGCGCGCCAAACAGCTCGCTCGTCACCCAGTTCGCCGCCGCGACGGGCTTCGCGCCCGCCTCCAGCAGCGTGTCGAACCAGCGCGCGGCCTCGACCTCGGCGGTCAGCACATCGGCATTATACGCCGAAATCCCCGCGGCCAGATAACGCGCGCGCTTGGCGTCGGGCAGTTCGGGCAGGCTCTCGCGGCACTCCGCCAGAAACGCATCGTCGAGTTCGAGCGGCAGCAGGTCGGGATCGGGGAAGTAGCGGTAATCATGCGCATCTTCCTTCGACCGCATCGACCGCGTCTCGTTGCGGTCGGGATCGTAAAGGCGCGTTTCCTGCACCACGGTGCCGCCGCTTTCGATCAGCTCGACCTGGCGCTTTGCCTCGCCCTCGATCACCGCCATCACGAAGCGCACCGAATTGACGTTCTTCGTCTCGGTCCGCGTGCCGAACTCGTCGCCGGGCCTCCGCACGCTGACATTGACGTCGGCGCGCATCGAACCCTCTTCCATATTGCCGTCGCACGATCCGACATAGCGCAGGATCGAGCGCAGCTTGCGCACATAGGCGCCCGCCTCGGCGGGCGAGCGCATGTCGGGGCGCGAGACGATTTCCATGAGCGCGACGCCCGAGCGGTTGAGATCGACATAGGACATCGTCGGATGCTGGTCGTGCATCAGCTTGCCGGCATCCTGCTCGACATGGATACGCTCGATCCCGATCACCTTGTCGGTCGGAATTCCCGCCTTTTCATCGGCAGCGATCGTCAGCGAACCTTCGCCGACAAGCGGGTGATAAAGCTGCGAAATCTGATAGCCCTGCGGCAGGTCGGCATAGAAATAATTCTTGCGGTCGAACCGCGACCATGTGTTGATCTGCGCCTCAATCGCCATCCCCGTGCGCACCGCCTGGCGGATGCACTCGCGGTTCGGCACCGGCAGCATCCCCGGCATCGCGGCGTCGACCAGCGACACCTGCGTGTTTGGCTCCGCCCCGAACGCCGTCGCGGCGCCCGAGAACAATTTGGCGTTGGAGGTGACCTGCGCATGGACTTCCAGGCCGATCACGACCTCCCACTCGCCGGTTTCGCCCTGCACTCGATAATCACTCATCATCCGCATCCTTTGTGCGTTCCCGCGAAAGCGGGAACCCAGAGTGGGGCAGCGCTAGGCCGCCCTGGGCTCCTGCGTTCGCAGGAGCACACCGCTAAATCACCACCACTTCGCCGCCCGCGCCGTAAATCCCGCGCGTTCCTCGATAGCCAGCCCGGCGTTCAGCACGCCCTGCTCGTCGAGCGCCTTGCCGATGATCTGCAAGCCCAGCGGCAGTCCTTCGCGGTTCAGCGCTGCGGGGACCGACATCGCGGGCAGCCCCGCAAGGCTCGCGGGCACCGCGAACACGTCGTTGAGGTACATCGCCAGCGGGTCGGCCATCTTCTCGCCCAGCCCGAACGCCGCCGACGGCGCGGTCGGTGCGAGGATCACGTCGCAGCTTGCAAAAGCCGCCTCGAAATCGCGCGCGATCAGCGCCCGCACCTTCTGCGCCTGCGTGTAATAGGCGTCGTAGAAGCCCGCCGACAGCACATAGGTGCCGATCATGATGCGGCGCTTGACCTCGGGCCCGAAGCCGTCGGCGCGGGTCGCGGCGTACATGTCCTGCAACCCCGCCCCATCGGGCAGGTCGCGCAAACCGTACCGCACGCCGTCGTAACGCGCGAGGTTCGACGACGCCTCGGCGGGCGCGATGATATAATAAGCGGGCAGCGCATATTTGGTGTGCGGCAGGCTGATGTCGACGACCGCGGCCCCCGCATTCTTCAGCATCGCGATGCCGGCATCCCACATCGCGTCGATGTCGGGATCGATGCCATCAAGGCGATACTCCTTGGGAATCCCGACCGTCTTGCCCTTGAGATCACTCGACAACGCCGCTTCCCAATTGGGCACCGCCATGTTCAGGCTCGTCGCGTCCTTCGGATCGAAGCCCGCCATATTCTCGAGCATGATCGCGCAGTCCCTGACGTCGCGCGCCATCGGCCCCGCCTGGTCGAGCGAGCTCGCGAACGCCACGATGCCCCAGCGCGAGCAGCGGCCATAGGTCGGCTTGATCCCGCTGATGCCCACGAAGGCCGCGGGCTGGCGGATCGAGCCGCCGGTGTCGGTTCCCGTCGCCGCGGGGCACAGCCGCGCCGCGATCGCCGAAGACGAACCGCCCGACGAACCGCCCGGCGCGAGCGCGGCGTTGCCGCCGTCCTTGCGTTTCCACGGGCTGATCACATTGCCGAAGTACGAAGTCTCGTTCGACGACCCCATCGCGAACTGGTCAAGGTTCAGCTTGCCGAGCATCCCCGCGCCCGCGTCCCACAATTTCTGCGACACGGTGGACTCGTACCGCGGCACAAAACCTTCGAGCATATGGCTTGCGGCGGTCGTCTGGACGCCGTTGGTGCAGAACAGGTCCTTCATCCCGATCGGAACGCCCGACAACGGCTTCAGCGTCCCCGCGGCGCGGTCGGCATCGGCCTGCTTCGCGGCTTCGATCGCATGCTCGGGGGTCTCGACGATAAACGCGTTCAATGCCTTCGCGCCCGCGACATTGGCGTTGAACGCTTCCGCCACTTCAACGGCGCTGAAATCGCCCGCGCGGTGCCCGTCGCGGATCGCTGCGACGGTCAAATTGGTCAGGTCGGTCATTATTCGATCACCTTGGGCACGCCAAAGAAGCCATGCTGCGCGGCAGGCGCATTGGCCAGAATATCATCGCGGCGGTTGCCGCCGGTCAGCGGATCGGCATCGATCACATCGTCGCGCAGCCGCAGCGTGTTCGGGATCACCGCGGTCATCGGCTCGACCCCGGTCACATCGACCTCGCCGAGTTGCTCGACCCAGCCCAAAATACCGTTCAATTCGCCTTCCATCGCGGCGGCTTCGGCATCGCTGATCGCGATGCGCGCCAGCGACGCTATTTTCCTGACCGTTGCCTGATCGATTGCCATCTTTTTCGCCTTATCGGGAGAAGCAGCGCCGCTAGCATCCCCGCCGGATCGCTTCAACCTTCTCTATCCTCCCTGTGACGAAGCCATGGGGAGTCGCAGACGGCGCGCAGCGCCGGCGGGACCGCTCGCGAAGCGAGGGGTGGAGGGCGGCAACCTCAGCGCCATGGCCCCTCCGTCAGCGGCTGCGCCGCTGCCACCTCCCCATCGCTGCGCGACAGGGAGGATTGAGCTAGTCAAACGGCTCCGGTTCCGGAACGCCATCCACCACAATCCGCCGCTGCTCGATCGTCTCGATCGTCACGGTCGCTTTCGACAGGTCGGTTCCAGGCCGCACCGGTCGGCCGCCGCGCGCCGGGTCGCCCTGTACCCACCGCCCTTCCTTGTTCAGCGTCACATAATCGAAATTCAGTATCTCACCCGGCTCATTCTGCCCCAGCACCCCGATCCGGTCGTCAGCCAGCCACACCGCGACGCACGCCTTGGCGCGGCGGCACATGTAGGTTTCCGCGATCCGCTCCTGCGCTGCGGCGGGCAGCGCACGCTCGGCGGGAATGACCCGGATCCGCTCGGCAAAGGGCTTGGGCAAGGCCAGCCCGTTCGGCCCAGTCAAATCCCAGCGGTTCTTTGCCTCAAGCGCCGCCGTTGCGGCATCGCGGCGCGCTTTTTGCGGCGACTTCGCCAGATCCTGCAACGCCGCGCGCCCACTCGGCCCGAAATCGAACGCCATGGCTGCCCAATCGAATTTCTCGACCTTCGCCGCGCCCGAATTCAGCCGCGCCATCTGATCGCGGGTAGAAATCGCCCCAAAATCGAGGATCGGCAACGCGAGGAACAGCGCCAGCAGCGCGACCCCGATCGCCAGCTTTTGCTGCAACGGGCGCAGCACATCGTCGAAATCGCGGCGTCCCTTTACCACCGCCCACAGGCCGATGATGCCATAGGCCAGCGCGATGAATGTCGCGATCAGCCCCCAGATACGCTCGGGCGTCCAGCCATATTGGCTGATCCTGAGCTGCATCGAAAAATAAGCGATCCCCGCCAGCGGCAGCACCGCCACCGCCAGCACCGGCGCCGCCCAGCGCAGCAGTGGATTCGTCGCGCGGTCATCGGTGCCGTTGCCGATCACCGCGTTGGCGAGCAGCACCGCAAACGCCGCCGCCGCCAGCATCAGCGCCGCAGTCGAGAATCCCGACGCCCAGAGCTTCGCCAGCCCGGTCCCCGCCAGCGACAGCAGAAAGATCACCAGCGCCGCCGCCAGCACCGGCGCCAGCACCGCAAGCACGATCATCACCAGCCGTTGCAGCGTCGCGACCAGCTTGTCGCGTTCGCGCAGCAAGCCGACCGCGCCGCCAAACGCTGCGCCCGCCAGCATCCAGCCGAACCATTCGTCGTTCAGCAGGTCGCGGATCAAATCGATCCCGATCAGGTGGAACATCTCGGAAATCAGGAAGGTCAGCAGGAACGCGATACCGACGAACGCCAGGCTGGCGGCACCGATCACCGCATCGGTCCACGCATGGCTGTGCAGCCGATCATAAGGCATTTGCCACAATTTCCAGAACCGCCAGTCGGGCGCGACGTCGCGGCGGGTCTGAAACAGCGGGGTGGCGACGAGTACCGCGAGCATCCCCGACCAGAAGGGCCATTCGATGGGACTGCCCTGCAGATTATACGCCGCCGTCTGCCACGCGATCAGCCCGAGAACCACGCCCCAGAGCAGCGCAAAGCCGAGCGCCCAAGTCCAGCGGCGGAGCTCCACCCCCAGCACGAACACCACCGCCGCCACCGCGACCGCAGTCGCCAGCGCGCTGCGCCACTGCGCCAGCGCATCTTCATAATGGTGGTCGACCAGCGCGTGGAACGCCAGCCCCGCGGCGGCACAGATCGCCGCCATGATCCACGGGCGCGGCGGCCACGGCGGATCATTGTCGTCCAGCCGGGCAGAGACTCGGGTCGAATCGGCAGGGGCCGTGGTTGCGGTCGCATTGGTCATTCCCCACATCTGGGCTTGTTTCGTCGCCAAGCGCAAGCCAAACAGCGCACCAGTCCTCTCCCCCTCCCCGTCCCCCATGGAGCCCGCATTGGCCCGCAAATTTCTCTACATTATCGCCGCCATCATCCTGCTGATCCTCGCCGCCGGGATCGTGTACCAGCTGTTCCCGGGCTGGGTCGCGCGCACCGCCTTTGTGCCCAGCGCCGAATTCAAGCAGCAGGCGGCGGTCGAACCCAATGCCTATGACGACCCCAAGATGTGGTTCGCGCGCCCGGGCATGGCGAACGATCCGTCGGGCTGGCGCCCCACCGCCGAGGAAGCGGGCGCCGCATCGCCCGACAGCGCCGCGGCGCAATCGCGCGACCGGCTGATCCCGCCCGCAGGCGCCGCCGAACCCGCCGCGCCGCCCGCCGAACCCGGCAATGCCGCCGTCTTTTTCGTCCACCCGACCAGCTATTACAGCCGTTCGAGCTGGAACGCCCCGCTCGAGGACCGCGATTCGGACCACCGCGCCAACCTCTTCGTCCAGGGGATGGCCAGCGCCTTTGCCGACGCGGGCGAGATCTGGGCGCCGCGCTATCGGCAGGCGACCTTGGGCGCCTTTCTTGCCGAGGACCGCGTGACGGCGGGCAAGGCGATCGACGCGGCTTACCGCGATGTCGAGCAGGCGTTCGACGCCTTCATCGCCGCCCAGCCCAAGGACAGGCCGATCATCCTCGCCGGTCACAGTCAGGGTGCGCTCCACCTCACCACGCTGCTCAAGACCAAAATCGCCGGAACGCCGCTCGCGAAGCGGATCGTCGCCGCTTATGTCATCGGCTGGCCGATCAGCGTCGACACCGACATGGCGGCGCTCGGCCTCCCCGCATGCCAGACCCCCGGGCAAAAGGGCTGTATCCTGAGCTGGGCGACCTTCGCCGATCCGGCCGACCCCGAAATGGTGACCAGCGCCTATGATGGCACGATCGGCTTCGATGGCCGCCCGCGCGCCGACACGCGGATGCTGTGCACCAACCCGCTGACCGGCACCCCCGACGCCGCCGCCGCGCCCAACGCCAACCTCGGCACCCTGCGCCCCACCGAGGGGTTCAAGAGCGGATCGCTGGTCGCGGGCAAGATCGGCGCCAAATGCGACGACACGCGCGGCCTGCTGATGATCGGCGACGCTGAGGTGGCGAAGAATTACGTTGTCGCGGGCTATGTGCTGCCCGGCAACAATTACCACGTCTATGACATCACCCTGTTCTGGGCGAATGTCCGCGCCGACGCGCTGCGGCGGCTGGCAAGCTATGAGGGCAAGCCGTCGCCGGTGCGGGCTGCGGCAGTGCCTTTGGCGCCCGTCGCAGTCCCAACGCCTGCAACCTGAACCGTCATTGCGAGCGAAGCGAAGCAATCCAGAGCGGTTTACGCACACTCTGGATTGCCGCGTCGCTTCGCTCCTCGCAATGACGAGGTTTGAGAGGTAATGGCAGCCGCATGATCACCACCGCAGCCCCCGATTTCGCCGCCAACTTCCCGAACGGCGGCCGCCTGATCGGCCTCGACGTCGGCACCAAAACCATCGGCGTTGCGACCTGCGACACCAACTGGAGCTTCGCGACCCCCGACAAGACGATCATCCGCAAGAAATTCTCGGTCGATCTCGAAACGCTGAAAGCCCTGATCGCGCAGCACAGCATCGTCGGCCTCGTCGTCGGCCTCCCCCTCAACATGGACGGCAGCGACAGCCCACGCACCCAAAGCACCCGCGCCTTCGCGCGCAACCTGTTGCCGCTCGCCCTGCCCGTCCTGCTATGGGACGAACGCTGGTCGACCGCCGCAGTCGAACGCGCGATGATCGCCGCCGACGTCAGCCGCGCCAAACGCGCCGAACGCGTCGACAGCGCCGCCGCCGCCTTCATCCTGCAGGGCGCGATTGACGCGATGACGCGGGCGATTTGACCGAATATATCGTCTATTGGCTGATTACCGCCAACGCCGTCGCCTTTGTGCTGATGGTCATCGATAAACAATATGCCGAAAACGGCGCTCGCCGTATTTCCGAAAGCACCCTGCTGCTCTGGGCTTTTCTCGGCGGCGCCTTCGGCACCGTTCTTGCCGCCCGCCTTGTCCGTCATAAGACGCGCAAGCAGCCCTTTGCCACCTGGATGCTGATTTGGCTCTGGCTCCAGATCATCTTGATCGGACTTTGGGCGCTCGGACTATTAGGTCCGCTGGTCACCGCGGCGCTTGCCTATTTGCCCCGCCCTGCCTAGACGCTCCCCTTTAATGACAAGCGCAACCACCCGACCCGCCAGCGACTATCCGCCCGGCGGCGATGCCTTTCGCCATCGCCACCTGATCGGCATCGCCCAGCTGACTCCGTGGGAGATCAGCTACGTCCTCGACGCCGCCGAGGAGTGGGTCGACCTGAACCGCAGCGGCGCCGCGAAGCACGACGACCGGCTCGCGGGCCTGACGATCATCAACGCCTTTTTCGAGAATTCGACGCGCACGCTTTTGTCGTTCGAAATCGCCGGAAAACGCCTCGGCGCCGACGTCGTCAACATGCACGCCGCGCAGTCGAGTGTAAAAAAGGGCGAGACGCTGATCGACACCGCGATGACGCTGAACGCGATGCGCGCTGACGCGATGGTGATCCGGCACGGCAGTTCGGGCGCGGTCCAGCTGATTGCCGACAAGGTCGACTGCCCGGTGCTCAACGCGGGCGACGGTCGCCACGAGCATCCGACACAGGCGCTGCTCGACGCGCTCACCATCCGCCGCCGCCTGGGCCGGGTCGAAGGCCTCACCATCGCGATCTGCGGCGACGTGCTGCACAGCCGCGTCGCACGTTCGAACATCCTCGCGCTCACGCTGCTCGGCAACGAAGTGCGCGTGGTCGCGCCCGCGACGCTCACCCCGCCCGCGATTGATCGGATGCATGTAACCACCTTCACCGACATGAACGAAGGGCTGAAGGACGCCGATGTCGTGATGATGCTCCGCCTTCAGAATGAGCGGATGGACGGCGCCTATCTACCCTCGGCGCGCGAATATCATGCGCTCTACGGCCTCACCCCCAAACGCCTTGAAAAAGCCAAGCCCGATGCGATCGTCATGCACCCCGGCCCGATGAACCGCGGCGTCGAAATCGACAGCAGCGTCGCCGACGATCCCGCGCGCTCGACGATTACCGAACAGGTCGAAATGGGGGTCGCCGTGCGCATGGCGTGTCTCGACATTTTGACGCGCCGCAAGCGGGGGGTCGCGGGATGGAACTGAAACCGCTCCTGATCACCAACGCGCGGCTGCTGGGCGGCGACAGCGGCAGTTTGCTCGTCACCGAGGGCCGCATCGCCGCGCTCAACCCGTCCGAGACGCCCCAAGGCACCGAAACGGTCGACGCCAAGGGCCAATGGCTTGCCCCGGGCATCATCGACCTGGGCGTGTTTGCCACCGACAAGCCCGCCTTTCATTTCGGCGGCATCACCCGCGCCGCGCTGATGCCGGACGCCGGGCCGCTCGACGACCCCGGCCTCGTCGAGCGCGCCGCCAAGGGCGGCAAGCCCGACCTGTGGGTCCACCCCCTCGCCGCCGCGACCAAAGGGCTCGCGGGCAAGGAGCTTGCCGAAATCGGCCTGATGAAAAGCGCGGGCGCGCGCGCCATCGCCACCGGACGCGCCCGTATCGCCGACAGCGGAGTGATGCGCCGCGTCCTCGCCTATGGCGCGTCGCTCGGCCTCGTCACGATCATCCATGCCGAGGATGAAGGGCTGACCGCGGGCGCGGTCGCGACCGATGGCGAAATGGCGACCCGCCTCGGCCTCGCATCGGCCCCCGCCATTGCCGAAGCGATCGCGATTGCCCGCGACCTCGCGCTGGTCGAGGAAACCGGCGCGCCGGTTCATTTCCGCCAGGTCACAACCGCGCGCGGGCTCGACCTGATCCGCACCGCCAAGGCCAAGGGGCTACCGGTGCTGTGCGGCGTCACCCCCGCGCATCTGTTCCTGTCGGACACCGCGATCGGCGATTTCCGCACCTTCGCCCGCCTGTCGCCGCCGCTGCGCAGCGAGGACGACCGTTTGGCGTGCCTCGCCGCGGTCGCCGATGGCACGATCGACGTCCTGTCATCCGGCCACGACCCGCGCGGTCCCGAGGACAAGCGCCTGCCCTTTGCCGAGGCGCTGCCCGGCATGGCGGGCGCCGAAACCTTGCTCGCGCTCGGCTTGAACCTCGTCCGCGACGGCCATATCACGCCCGCCCGCCTGTTCGACCTGCTCGCCGCCACCCCCGCCTGCCTGCTCGGCCTCAACGTCGGGAGCCTGTCAGTCGGCATGGACGCCGACCTGATCCTGATCGACGACGGCACCCCGTGGCAGGTCGATGCCAAGAAAATGGCCGCCTACGCAGGGAACACCCCCTTCGACGGCATGCCAGTGCAAGGCCGCGCGACAGCGATGTGGAAGGGTGGATCGCGGGTGCGATAGGTCGATTGGGGGCAAGATATTGCCCTTTTCAATCAACGCCTTTCCGAAAAAGCAAGTGATAGCGGAAATCAATTGCCTTCGGGCTGCGGCAGCAGCAGCGCCAGCAGGATCGCGCGGCACTCGCCGCAGATCGTGCCGTCGATCAGTTCGGGGCGAAAGCGCCGCTGGAACGCCACGGTCGCGGCAAAACCGTCGGTCACATCGTAACCGAAGCGTTCGAGCGCGAGCAGGAAGCCGGCGTCGGTCCACAAAGGATCGGTCAGCTTCTTGCGCGGGCGCGGCAGCGCCAGGCGGCGGCGCGCGAGTTCGTCCCACGGGAACAACTCGCCCGGATCCTGCTTGCGCGTCGGCGCGATGTCCGAGTGGCCGACGACATTGCCGCGGGTGATCGCGTGCCGGTCCTTGATGATGTGGACCAGCCGGACGACCGAGGCGATCTGCGGTTCGGGGAACGGGACATAGCCCCATTCATGCCCCGGATTGACGATCTCGATCCCCACGCTGGCCGAATTAATGTCGCTGATTCCGCGCCAGTGCGATTTTCCGGCGTGCCAGGCGCGCTTTTCCTCGGGCACCATATGGGTGATCTGGCCGTCCTCGCTGACGACATAGTGCGCCGACACTTTCGAGTCAGGATTGGCAAGCCAATCAATCGCTTCGCCGCCACTCTTCATGCCGGTATAATGCAGCACGACCATCGAAATGGGCAGCGCACGCTCGTCGAAATTGGGGGACCAGCGTTCGATAAAATCGCTCATGCGGTTCGATGACCCGTCCTGTGCTTGCCAAGCCGTCGATTGCGCCACCGGGGCGCAAAAAGCAAGGTCAAGCGGCGGCCGCGCGCCGGACCTGTTGATCGGCGGGTTCGTACAATCCGCGCAGCCGCGGGCTGGCGACGAACTGGTCGGTTTGCCCCAACACGGTTTCGCCCGCCCCCAGCACCAGAAAGCTTTGCGGCGCCGCCATCGCGCGGAGCTTGGCGAACGCCTTTTGCCGCATCGATGCCGAGAAATAGAGCAGCAGGTTGCGGCAGAAGATCAGGTCGGCGGGGCTGGCGAGCGGCGGCCGGTCGGTGAGCATATTCTGCACCGAAAAATCGATCCGGCGGCGCAAATCGGCCTTGGCGAGCCAGCCGCCTTCGGTCTGGTCGAACCAGCGCACCATGCGCTGCACCGGCAGGCCGCGCTGGATCTCGAACTGGCTGTACAGCCCTACGCGCGCGCGGCTGATCGCGTGATAGCTGACGTCGGTGCCGACGATATCGATCTGCCAACCGGCCCATTTTTCGCCCTGCTCGGCGATCAGCATCGCGAGCGAATAGGCTTCCTGCCCGGTCGATACGCCGCAATGCCAGATCGTCAATCGCCGCTTCAGCTTGTTGACCTCGCGCAGTTGCTCCAGCACCTTGGCAGCAATGTCGTCGAATACGCTGTGTTCGCGATAGAAATAGGTTTCGTTGTTGAGCATCGCGTCGACCGTATCGTCGAGCAACTGGCGGCTGTTGGAGGTGACCAGCGCCGCCACGAGCGCGTCGAGATCGTCGATACCATGGCGCTGCATCACCGGCTTCAGCGACATTTCGATGCGCCAGATGCGGCTGGGCGACAGCGTCTGTCCGGTCCGCGATTCCAGCACGCCCATGAGCACCCGATAGGCCGACTCGCTGGCGCTGCCGCCCATCATGGCTTGCGCGGCCCCGGCTTGAAGCCCCGCAACATCAGGGCGATCGCGTCGGGATTGAGCGTCGCCGCGGCAAGCCCCGCCTTGGCCACCGCGCCCGGCATCCCCCAGATCACGCAGCTTTCGGGCGCCTGGGCAAAAATCGTCCCCCCTGCCTCTTTCAATCGCGCCGCGCCGATCGCGCCGTCGCGGCCCATGCCGCTGAGGATGATCGCCACCCCGCCCTTGCCATAAACATCGGCCACCGAATCGAGCATCGGATCGGCCGAAGGACAACAGCCATTGTCGACGACGCGCCGATCCAGCGCGATTTCATGGCGGCGCCCGTTCTTGACCGCCATCAGATGGGCGTCGCCCGGCGCCAGATAGATATGGTCACGCTCGATGACCATTCCGGCCGCTGCGACGCAAACCTGGCGCGTCGTCATCATCGCGATCTGCTTGGCGTAAAATTCCATGAAGGCATCGGGCAGATGCTGGGTCAGCAGGATCGGTGCGCTGATCCGCGGGTCGAGGTGGGCAAGAAAATTGGTAAAGGCCGGGATGCCGCCGGTCGACGCTGCCACCGCGATACAGTCGATTGCCTGATCGCTGTCGATCGCCAGCGCCACTGGCGCGGGAGCGCGGCGTTCGGTGACCGGGATCGGCACCGGGAAATCCTGCTGATGCCCCAGCGTCAGGATGCGGTCGGTCAAGACTTCGGCAAAGCGCCCCGAAAAGCTGCCGCGACCCGGCTTCGCCAGCGTGTCGCTGGCACCGAGCGACAGCGCCTCGATTGCCGCCGGACCGCCTTCGACGCAGTTCGACGACAGGATCAGCACGCGGGCCTTGGCGGCGCGTTTCAGGATGTGCGGCAGCGCATCGATGCCGCTCATCCCCGGCATTTCGATGTCGAGCACAACGACATCGACGGGTTCGCGGGCCAAGAAAGCAAGCGCATCGTGCGCCGAGGCCACCGACGCGCAAATTTCGAGTCCGGGCCGCTGATCGACAATTCGTTCCAGGATGCTGCGGACGACCAGGCTGTCATCGACCAGCATGACCCGCACCGTCCGCGCCGACGGTTCCGGATCGGGAATCAAGGGTTGCGGACGCGGCATCGACATCGCCTTACGCGACGCCGACGAGCTGCAATTTTCCTTCCAGCGTTTCGCGATCGAACGGCTTCATCACATATTCGTCGGCGCCCGCTTCGATCGCGGCGCGGATATGGTCGATGCTGTTTTCGGTGGTACAGAACACGACCCGCGGCCGTTCCTCATGCCCGTAATCCAGGTCATTGAACGCCCCCAGAAATTCCATGCCGCTCATCACCGGCATGTTCCAGTCGAGCAGGATGACGTCGGGGCGGTTGGCGCGGCAAAAGGTCAGCGCCTCCTGCCCGTCGGCGGCCTCTTCGACGGCGAAGGACATGCTTTCCAGGATATGGCGCGCGACCTTGCGTATCACTTTGCTGTCGTCGACGACCAGACAAGATTTCAACATATTACCTCCGCAACCCCAGGTTTCACGTCATGCTAGTGTGAAGGAGTATCCAGCCCGTTAACTCACGCCGCTTTCATCACCGGCATGGTGATGAAATGCGACGGGTCGACGACCAGCAGCGAAGCCCCGTCATGTTCGATCATCGCATCCGCCACGCGCGCCCAGCCGGGCAGCAATTTGCCCGCGACCCGCGTTTCGGGCGCATCGATGAAACAAACATCCTCGATTTCATCGGCAAGCAGCGCATAGCCATGATCGGCCACATCGACGACGATCACCCGCTGCCCGGGCGCCACGGGAACCGTGGGCAGGCCGATCACGACGTGCGGATCGATCAGCGTGAAAACGCGGCTGCGGAGTGCGAAGAGGCCTGCGACATGCGGCGGCGCACCCGGCACTTCGACGGGCGTCCCCACCGTCACCACCGAATTGATAGCGCGGCTGCGCAGCGCGACGCGCGTGTCGGCGATGCGCGCGACGAGGTAGAGCTTTTCCATCATCCGCGCGCGCCTCCCGTGCGCTGCGCCAGTGCTTCGAGCAAGGCCTGGCGGTCATATCGATAGACGGTTTCGTCGTCGGGGCCGGTCGCCGCGACCGCGCTGCGCAGGCGGATCACCGGAATTTCATCGCCGATATGGGCGCAGGATGCGCCATCTTCGGTCAGGCACAGCAAGACATCGGGCGCCTCGTCGGGCTCGGCACCGCCCGACACCACTCGGTAACCGGCGTTGCGCAGGATCGGGGCGAGGAAATTGTCACCCCAGCCATCATGGTCGTCGGCAAGACGGCACAAAGGCTGGTGGAGTAGCGGCGCGTCGGCGCCCGCGCCATATTGCGCCATCAGCCAGAACGGATCGATCAGTTCGACCGGATCGCCGCCGACAAGCACGACGCCCGCGATCAGCCCCGGCGCCGCCGACGGCTGAACCGCGTCGGGCAAGCGGACGATGTCGATGACTTCGGCGATCGGATAGCAGAGCACCGCATGGCCGTCGAACAGCCGGAGCAGTTTCTGCGTTTGCTGCGCGTCGGGCAGCTTTGCCGCGTGAACCGCAAAAATATCTTCGCCGATCTGCGCCTGCACCCGGCCCGCGCTTTCGAACAGCGCCGATGCGGGCACTTCCTCGACCCGCTCGATCACCGACAGGCGAACGCCGCGAATGCGGCCGTTGGTGTCGCGGAACAGCAGCAGTTGCGCGGCATTGCGCGCGGCGCTCGCCTGCGCTTCGGCGGCGGCCATCTGATCGTGATTGCGGCCAGTCTCGGTCGCGTCGATTGCCGCCGCGGCGACCAACCCCTGGACGTCGAGCAACAACACCGGGCGCCCGTTGTCGGGCAGCGTCGTTCCGGCATAAAGCCCCGTCGCCATGATCATCGGCGCCGCGGGCTTGATCACCAATTCCTCATGATCGTGGATCGCCGCAACGCTCAGCGCATAGCTTTGTCCCTGCCCGGGCCTGACGATCACCAGCGCCCGGTCGTCGGCATCGTCGTCGTCGCTGGTTTCGCGGCCAAGTACCGTTTCGAGGCGCAGCAGCGGATATTGCTCGCCGCGCACCGTCGCCAATTCGCCGCCGCCGACGCGGTCGATCCGCACCGTGTCGCCATTTTCGAGCAGGATTTCGCGCACCGCGCCGCGCGGAATGGCAAAATATTGCCCCGCCGCGCGCACCATCAGCCCCGAAATGATCGTCAGCGTCATCGGCACACGCAGCAGGATCGTCAGCCCTCGCCCTTCGTCATTGCGCAATTCGACGACGCCGCCGATCTTTTCCAGATTGGCCTTGACGATGTCCATGCCGACGCCGCGCCCCGACACCGCGGTAATCTTGGCCGCAGTCGAAAAGCCGGGGCGAAAGACGAGCTCGAGCTTGTCCTTGGGCGACAGCGCGCGCGCTTCGGCAGCGGTGATCGCCCGCGATGCGATCGCCTTGGCGACCAGCGCATCGGGCGACATGCCGCGGCCATCGTCGCGAATTTCAATCTCGATCTGGTTGCCCGACTGGCGCGCCGACACCGCGATGGTGGCGGTGATGTCCTTGCCCGCAGCAACCCGGTCTTCGAGCGCCTCGATGCCATGATCGATCGCGTTGCGGACAATGTGGATCAGCGGATCGCGGATATTTTCCATCATCTCGCGGTCGAGTTCGACCTCGCCGCCGCTGGTCTGGAACGCGATCTTCTTGCCCAGCTCCTGCGCGAGATCGCGGACGATGCGCGGCAACGGCGCGAACAGCTTGTCAATGCGCTGCATCCGCATCTGGCTGACCGACTGGCGCATCCCGGCGATCGAATCCGACAAGCGGTCGAACGATGCGATCACGGTCGGACTGGCGCCGGATTCGCGCAGCATCCGGGCAAATTCGTTGCGCGCGAGGACGATGTCGGTGACCCCGGTCATCACGCTGTCGAGCAAGGGTAGCGGCACCCGGATCGAGCGCCAGCTCTGCAGATCGGCCTGGAAGTCATCGTCGCGGCGCAGCGGCACGCCCGCGACCTCAAACCCCTTTTCGGTCGGCGCATCCTGCTGTGCGAGCGCGGCGATGACGTCGCCGTCGTCGCCCGCCGGTTCAACCCCATCCTTGCCCAATGCAGCGCACAGCTGGTTCAAGCGGTCGACGATGCCGAGGACGCCGGTGACGAGCGCGGCGTTGGCCGCGCGATTGCCGCGCCGCACCTGATCGAGCGCATCCTCAGCCGCGTGCGACAGCGCGGTGACGCGCGGCAGGGCAAGGAAGCCCGAGCTGCCCTTGATGGTATGGACGAGGCGGAAAATGGCATCGAGCTGCGCACGGTCGGCGGGATCCGCTTCCCACGCGACAATCGCCCCGCCCGCTTCGGCGAGGATTTCCGCCGTTTCGGCCAAAAAGTCGTTCAGCAGATCGTCTATCACGGTACCGGTGCGCCCCAGAAAGTGAAGCAGCACCATGGCGGAGAATGGTTAATGTAGAGTTTGCATATGCTGCTGCGGGGCGGGCACCTTTGCGGAGACATGAACCCGCGCGCTCACCGTCACGTAAAGCAAGACCTTACATTTTCGCTTGACCTGACAAAAATTGTAAGGCATCGCTTTACACATGGAAAGCGAGAGCATCGCTCACAAGGCGCTTCGTCATTTTGTCGAAACGGGCAAACCGAAGGGCTTACCGGGTGATTTGACCGAGCGGCTGTTCAAGATGGTGAACTTCATCATTGCGGCGGACTCGCTGGACGAGCTTGCGACGCCGCCCAACTACGGCCTCCACCCACTCACCGGCAACCGGGTTGGGACATGGGCAATGACCGTAACCCGCAACTGGCGCATGACGTTCTCGATCAACGACCAGAACGCTATCGTCGATCTGGATCTGGAGGATTATCACTGATGGCGATCAAAATTCATCCCTCTTTCGCGATCCACGCCGGGGAATGGCTCAAGACGGAAATTGTCGAAGCGCACGGCGTCAAGATCAACGATCTGGCAGAGGCTTTTGGTGTCAGCCGACAGGCGATCAGCGGATTGCTGAACGGTCGCTATGCGCTGACCGCGGACATGGCGATCCGGTTCGAAAATGCTTTCGGCGTCAAAGCGGAGACGCTGATGCGGATGCAGTCGCGCTATGAACTGGCCAAGGCTCGCGAGCATGGGGCTGAGTTGGCTGTGCGAAGCCTGGTCGCGGTTTAGCCGTTTCGGCGACCAGCGCGCTCGCCTGGACGCGGCCCGTTACCCGCGATTGCGCAGCACGGCGCCGACCAGCAGCGATGTCGGGGTTTCGCGTGCCAGCATGACGGTGCCGCCATTCTGCGCCGCGACTGCCTGCACCAGCACCGCGGGGGCAGTGCGCGAGGTCATCGCGCTGGCGCCTTCGCCGTCGCGCAGGATCGTTTCGACATCGGCATCCAGGAAGATGCGTTCGGCTTCGACATGCAGCGCGATTTCGATCCCGCCGCCCTGATCGGCACCCTGATTTTCGCACCCGACGTCGAGCCGTCCGCCGCGCACCAGCGCATCGACGAGCAGCAGCGACAGGTTGAGGATGATCTTGACCGCGGGCTTGGGCAGCGGGTCGGTGCCGATCATCCAGTTGAGGTCGATCGCGCGATCGCCGATGATGCCCTGGATCGCAGATTTCGCCTCGTCGGCGGGAACGAGCTCGCCAAATCCGCCCGCCGAACCGAACGCGAGGCGAAAGAATTTCAGCTTGTTTGCCGACGTCCGCGCGCTTTGTTCGAGCAATTCGAAACAGCGTTCGCGCATCGCCGGGTCTTTTTCGTCCGCGAGCAGTTCGAGGCCGTTGGCAAAGGCGCCGACCGGACTCAGCAGATCGTGGCACAGGCGCGAGGCCAGCATGGAGGCGAAATCGACGCGATCGTCGGACATGGATTGGTTAACTCCCCGCAAGCCAGACATTTCCGGCGCGCGGATGCTCCCTAGGACAGCGAGCATCCCAGAGGCAAGTAGCATCCCCAAAACCCGTTCGCATCGAGCGAAGTCGAGATGCCCATCGGTCGCGCGCGCCCCGAGCGTGTCTCGACTTCGCTCGACACGAACGGAACCAAGGGAGCGCATCTTGAAATTCCGCCGTCAATTTCCACATCGGGATCAATGCAGGGGGAAGACGATATTTTGACCGTAGCGCTGGATAGCAGCGCGGCCGGACTGCGTCTGGACCGCGCGCTGGCCGAAGCCTTGCCCAGCCTTTCGCGCGAGCGCGTCAAGAGCCTGATCAAGGGCGGGCGCGTCGCCAACGCCGTCGGCACCGTCCTTTGGGATCCTTCGGCGAAGGCACCGACGCCAATCACCTTGGCCGTGCGCGTTCCCGCCGCGACCCCCGCCCATAATGCCGCGCAGGACATGGGGCTGGTGATTGCGTTCGAGGACGAACATCTGATCGTCGTCGACAAGCCCGCGGGGATGGTTGTCCATCCCGCCGCAGGCAACCTCGACGGGACGATGGTCAACGCGCTGCTCCACCATTGCGCGGGGCAGTTGTCGGGGATCGGCGGCGTCGCCCGCCCCGGCATCGTCCACCGCATCGACAAGGATACCAGCGGGTTGATCGTCGCGGCAAAGCATGATCGCGCCCACGAAGGGCTGGCGAAACAGTTCGCCGCGCACAGCATCGATCGCCGCTATCTGGCGATTGCCACCGGGCGCCCGATCCCGGCGAACGGCACCGTCGACGCCGAACTCGGTCGATCGACGACCAACCGCAAGAAAATGGCCGTGGTCGGCGAAGGGCGCGGCAAGCGCGCGGTAACCCATTATCGCACCGTCGAGCCGCTGGCGGGCGCGACCCTGGTCGAATGTCGGCTCGAAACCGGCCGCACCCATCAGGTTCGCGTTCACATGATGCACATCGGCCATCCGCTGGTCGGCGACCCGGTCTATGGACGCGCCAGAAAGCCGCTGTCGGACGTGCTGAAAGCACGGAATTTCGTGCGGCAGGCATTGCACGCGGCCCATTTGGGCTTTATTCATCCGGTGACCGGTAACAACATCGCGCTCGACAGCGAAATCCCTCCGGATATGCGGGAACTGATCGACGAATTGCGCGTTTAGGTTTCGAATGAAAATCTATCTCGACCGCTGGCAACAACCGCGGCATATTCTTGACCAAGATATCAAAGGGAAGACGCTCTCCAATGGCTAAAAGCAATGTTCCGGCCACGGTGCCAGCGCTCGGCGGCGAAGCCAGCCTGAACCGCTACCTGTCGGAAATCCGCAAATTCCCCCTGCTGACCCCCGAGCAGGAATATATGCTCGCGAAACGCTTTCAGGAGCATGGCGACAATGAAGCTGCGGCGCAGCTCGTGACGTCGCACCTGCGCCTCGTCGCCAAGATCGCGATGGGCTATCGCGGTTATGGCCTGCCGGTCAGCGAGCTGATCAGCGAAGGCAATATCGGCCTGATGCAGGGGGTGAAGAAATTCGACCCCGAACGCGGCTTCCGCCTCGCGACCTATGCGATGTGGTGGATCCGCGCGTCGATCCAGGAATTCATCCTGCGCTCGTGGAGCCTGGTAAAGATGGGCACCACCGCAGCGCAGAAGAAGCTGTTTTTCAACCTCCGCCGGATGAAGAACAATCTGGAAGCGTTTGAAGACGGCGACCTTTCGCCCGAACATCTGACCAAGATTGCGACCGACCTCGGCGTGACCGAGGAAGAGGTCACCAGCATGAACCGCCGCATGGCGATGGGCGGCGACACCTCGCTGAACGTCCCGATGGGCGAGGATGGCGACAGCCAGTGGCAGGATTTGCTGGGCGACGAAGGCCCGTTGCAGGACGAGCGCGTCGCCGAGGCACAGGAACGCGACGTGCGCCATTCGCTGCTCAGCGAAGCGCTGGAAACGCTGAACGAGCGCGAACGCCATATCCTGACCGAACGCCGTCTGACCGACGATCCCAAGACGCTGGAGGATCTGAGCCAGGTGTACGACGTTAGCCGCGAACGGGTGCGCCAAATCGAGGTGCGCGCGTTCGAAAAGCTGCAAAAGGCGATGCTGAAGCTGGCCGGCGACCGGCGCCTTATCACCGCCTGAGCGACGCGCGCTGCGACTGCTGCGATCCGATAACCCCCGCGCCTGGAGCGCGGTCATTCTGTCAGGCTGGGCGCTCGTCGCACTCGCGCAGGCGTTGCAGGGGAATTTCCTTGCTGCCTATCGCGGCGCGCCGCAGCCGTGGTGGCCGACGTTCGGTTATACCGCCGCGATCTATTCGATATGGGCGCTGCTGAGTTGGCCGATCATCGGCGCCGTTATCACAATCGAACGCCGGGTCCGCCACCTCGCGGGCCGCATCGCCGGTTATCTGCTACTGTGGCCTATCACCGTGGGCGCGCACGTCCTGCTGTTCGCGCTGCTCTATTGGCCGGTTTATCGGAGCGCGAATGTCGCGACGCGGTGGGACATGACTTCGATCATGTTCGTGCGCAATCTCGACACCAACAGCCTGCTCTATCTGGCGCTGGTCGCGCTGGCGATCGGCTGGCTGCGCTGGCCGCGGCGACAGGCTGAACGCGCGAAGTCCAGCCCGCCGCCCGACGACGATGCGCTGGTCATCCGCAACCGGGGGACGGTCCATCGCCTCCCCTTCGCCAGCATCGACTGGATCGGCGCCGCGGGCGACTATGCCGAAATCCATAGCGTCGGCCGCGCCCATTTGATCGAGGAATCGCTGACCTCGCTGGCGCAGCGCCTGCCCGCCGGGCAATTTGCGCGCATCCATCGCGGCGCATTGATCCGGATCGATCGGGTTCGCGCGATTGAGCCGATCGGGCGCGGCGACGCCCGGGTCCGGCTGGCGAACGGCGCCGAGCTGCGCCTCAGTCGACGCTATCGCGCCAATCTGGCCTCGCTGCTGTCACCTCTGACGCCTCCCGCAGAACCGGCCCGCTGATCCCGCCTGCCGATCGGCGCTCGATTGCCCGGTGCGATCGGCGCCAAGGCATCGACCTCTGTCCCCTTTGGAGGTCCGCCCATGTTTCTGCCCGCCCTTGCCATCCTGGCCACGCCCGCCGCCCCCGCCGAACCCGCCGTTGCCGTCCGCCCCTATCAGTCGCTCCACCTTGAAGTGCCCTATGTGCCGTCGATCGCGCGGATCGATGGCGAGGACCGGCTGGTTTACGAATTGCACGCGACCAATTTCGCGGCGCAGCCGCTGGCGATCACCGCCATCGATATCTGCGCCGCAGAAGCCGTGGTTTGCTCGGCGCGGATCGATCCCGCCAATGTCATGCGCCGGATAGGCACACAGCCGGGCGGCGCGACCGAGATCGCACCAGGCAGCCGCGCAATCTTTTACCTGTCGGTGCTGTGGACGGAAGCCAGCCCCAAACCAATCGCTCACCGGATCAGCCTGACGCCGATGCGCGCCAGCGGCGCGGGAGCCAGCGTGGCGATTGTGGGCGGCGCCTTCACGCCAACCTCCGCCTTCACCGCGACGCTGGGTGCGCCGCTGCGCGGTGGGCCGTGGACGGCGGTGGCGCTGCCCGACGTCGATAACGGCCATCGCCGCTTTCCCTATGCGGTCAGCGGGCGTGTCCGCCTGCCCGGGCGGCACGCGATCGACTGGATGCCCGCAGCAGGCTTTGATCCCCGCTCAACGGGCACCGACGTCGCCGCAGATGGATCGGGCGCCGACGTGCTGGCGGTGGCCGACAGTGAGGTGGTGACGGTGAAGCAGGTCACCGCCCCCGGGGCTTCGGCCAGCGTCGAGGACGAAACCGGAGCGATGATCGTGCTGCGCCTGCCCGACGGGCGCTACGCCCTTTACCAGCATCTGGCCCCCGGCATCGACATCAAGGTCGGCACGCGGGTGCACCGTGGACAGGTGATCGGACGCGTCGGGTCATCGGGGCATGTGACCCAGCCGCACCTTCATTTCCACGTTGCCGACTGCGCGGCACCGCTCGACGGCGAAGGCCTGCCCTATCGCTTTGGCGCCGGTCGCATCGTCGGGCGCTACGCCAATATCGCCGACTTCAGATCGCGTGCAGCTTGGCAAGCCGCCGCCCCGCGCGCGATCGACGGCATGCCGCCTGCCAATGCGGTCGTCGTCTTCACCGCCGCCGATGATTTGACTCGCCGCCGCGATTGACTAGCCTCGCTTCCGGGTCGAGCGAGGGGAGACATGTCATGTGGAAATGGATCCGTATTCCCAAGGGCGCCGCGCTGCTGGCGTTCCTGTTGCCGTGGATGACCGTCAGCTGTTCCGGGCAGCCACTCGTCAAGGCCAGCGGCTTCGGCCTCGCCTTCGGACGCGTCTCGGCGATGGGTCAGGCGGCCAGCGCGGGCGACGGCGCATCGATGAATATCTGGCTGATCCTCGCATTGATCGCGATCGCGGGCGGGCTATTCCTGCTGTTCATCAAGGGGCGCGAGGCGGCGAAGCTGGTGCTGGGTACCTCGGCGGCCGCGCTGGTGCTGATCCTTGTCGGCACCTATCGCTACAGCAAGGATGCGATCATGGCCGAAGCGGCCAAAAACGGCTCCGACGGCAGCATGGATCAGGCGGCGTTGGCCATGATCCAGGTCGATTGGCATTTCGGTTACTGGCTCGCGCTGCTGTCGCTGATCGCCGCCGCGGCGATGGCGTGGCTGGTGATGAGCGGCAAGGAAGCCGAGGCCGAGGCGAAGATGCGCTCGCTGGCCGCCGACGCCACCGACGCGGCAAAGGGCGCCGCAACCAAGGCGGGCGAGGCGATCGACGCGGCGAAGGAGAAGAAGGACGACGAGCCGCCCAAGGCGCCGTGACGGTACGCCAAGGGTCAATCAGCCGCTTGCCGACCGGCGGCAAGCGGCTATGAAACCTGCATGACGACCGCCGCCAAGAAACGCCCGACGCGCCGCAAACTCCCCTGGTATCTGCGGCCGTTCAAATGGCTGCTCTGGTTCATCGCGATCTCGGTGCTGTGGGTGCTGCTCTATGCCGCCGTGCCGCCGCCGGTGACCTTCACGATGCTGGCCGACAGCAACGGCATCACCAAGGACTGGACCAGCCTGTCCGGCATCGACCGCAACATGGTGCGCGCCGTGATCGCCGCCGAGGACGGGAAATTCTGCTCGCATAACGGCTTCGACACCGAAGCGATCGAACAGGCGATCGAACGCAACGCCAAGGGCAAGCGGATGCGCGGCGGATCGACGATCAGCCAGCAGACCGCGAAAAACGTGTTCCTGTGGCAGGGCAGCGGCTGGACCCGCTATGTCCGCAAGGTTCCCGAAGTATGGTTCACCTTCCTGATCGAAAACATCTGGGGCAAACGGCGGATCATGGAGGTGTACCTCAACGTCGCCGAAACCGGCATCGGCACCTATGGCGTCGAAGCGGGCGCGCAGCGCTATTTCAACCATGGCGCCGCCAAGCTGACTCCAGCCGAAGCGGCGCGGATCGCCGCGATCCTACCGCTGCCCAAAAAACGCGAGGCGGTCAGTCCATCGGGCTTCACCCGCCGCTACGGCAACACGATCCAGCGGCGGATCGGCCAGGTCCGGCGCGACGGGCTGGACGGGTGTATCTATAAATAGGTGCAGCGCCAGAGTCGGCGTGGGAGTGGGCGTCGCCGTATCCCTGTACTCAATGAGGTGCTTCCCCACCTCAACGTGGGCAACCGATCGCTAGCAGTCGCCCCAAAATGGAAAAGGGCCCACCGGGGTGGCCGGTGAGCCCTTGGTTGCTTGGGAATATGCGGGCCGGGGTGACTGCGCCTGAGCGGCGTCCGGCCCTTGTGCTGCCTCCTAGGGCGCGAGGATCGCGACGGCGAGGTACAGCAGCAGTGGCAGGCCGAAGCCCAGAAGCGTCAAGGCGACAAAGCCGACGCGCGTCCACAAGACGTCGATGCCGAACTGGTCTGACATGCCGGCGCAGACGCCGAAGATCATCCCGTCGCGACGATTCTTGCGAAAACCCTGTTTCATTTCTTTCCTTTCCATCCCGGCCCCTTCGACAAGCTCAGGACCGGCGTTTTATATGCCGCAACGGATCAGGCGATCAGATTGCTGGGACCGGCAGCGGCAAGCAGCATGACTGAGCAGTACAGCGAGGCAACGGCGGCGATCGCGTAGCTTTTGAACGAGTCGACATTGAAATGGGCCATGATATTTTCCTTCCTTGAACCTTCCATCCGAGCCATCCCGGTGGATGCCGATACCTTTGCAGGGACCGTGCCAAATGCGTTCATTGGCGGTTAAGCGCGGTTTTCGAGGTTGCGACAGATTATTTCAGCGTGAAATTTGCGTCATGATGGCGAAAATTGCCGCTATTTGGAAAATTTGCCGTGAAATTTTTCGTTGCGGCCCCAGCACAATCGTTGGTTGTGTTTGGACGCCATGACGAGATCCCGGTCTTCGCCGGGGTGACGATCGCGAAGGCGGTGGGAGTGGGCTGGCGCGCGGGGGGCGCCTGCGGTAGGCGGCGTACAGGATGACGCTGACCCGCCTATCGCTGACCGACTTTCGCAATCATGCTGCGGCAGAGCTTGTCGCCGGTCCGGGGCTGGTCGCGCTGCACGGCGACAACGGCGCGGGCAAGACCAATATATTGGAAGCGATTTCGCTGCTTGCGCCGGGACGCGGGCTGCGCCGCGCCGCGTTGGCCGACATGGTGCGCGACGGCGCACGCGGCGGCTTTGCCGTTTTTGCCGAGGTGCTGGCGGGCGACGATCTGGCGCCAGTATCGCTGGGTACCGGGATCGAGCCTGCGCACCCCGGGCGGCGGATCGTGCGGATCAATGGCAGCGCCGCGGCGGCGGCATCGCTGGGCGAATGGCTGGCGGTGCTGTGGCTGACCCCGGCGATGGACCGGCTGTTCGTCGAGACCGCAGGCAACCGTCGCCGCTTCCTCGACCGGCTGGTGCTGGCGCTAGACCCGCGCCATGCGCAGCACAGCAACCGGTATGAGGCGGCGCTGCGCGCGCGCGGCAAGCTGCTCGCAGATATTTCGAGCGCCGATCCGCAATGGTTGGCCAGCCTGGAAGCGCAACTGGGCGAGCATGGCGCGGCGATGGATGCAGCGCGGCAGGGGGCGCTGGCGGCGCTGTCGGCCGAGCTGGCCGTCCAGGCGGACGCGCCCTTCGCTCGCCCGCTGCTGACGCTGGTCGATAGCGACGGAAGTGCGCGGACGGCGGTGCATGACGCGGTGGCGTTGCAAGTGCTGTTCGCGGCGCGCCGCCGGATCGACGCGGCGGCGGGGCGCGCC